>SLRC01000217.1 GCA_007131175.1 Syntrophomonadaceae bacterium | reverse complement strand
GTGGTCGTCATCCCGGAGAAGATCCTGCAGCAGCTACTGGAGCTCCCTGATCTGAAGACCTTTGCCGGGCTGCGGGATTATGCCCTTATGCTACTAACCATGGATACAGGGATACGGCCCAAGGAAGCCTTCTCCCTCATGAGTGAGCACCTGGACCTTGTTCATCGGACTGTGCGTATCCCGCCTGAATTTGATAAGACACGGCGGGGCAGGATGCTGCCCATGTCTCCTGTAACGGCAGAGGTGATTCAGAAGCTGATACGGGCGCGCCCTCCCGAGTGGAGCGATCAGGCGCCAGTATTTCTGCACCTATGAAGGTAAACCCTTCAATAGGGATGCCTGGAACGATCGCATGGAGATGTACAGCAAGAAGTTAGGGTTCAAGGTTCGCCCCTACGATCTAAGGCATAACTTCGCGGTGATGTACCTGCGGGGAGGCGGCCACGCCTTCGGCCTGCAACAGATGCTGGGGCATAGCGATCTGCAGATGACCAAGGTATATGTGCACCTGGTGGATGCGGACCTGCGCTCCCTGCATGATACAGCAAGTCCCTTGAATAAGCTGGTTCCCAAGAAGAGCGGGAGATTGAAGAAGCTATGACGGTATACCAATGCTTATCCTTGATTCATTAGTTTATTAGGCTGTATACAAGGGGGGGTCGCCCCTCACCTATCTCACTCACTTCACAATCCTTATAGCAATTCTTAGACGGCTCCTGGAGTTCACTTCCGGGGGCTTTCTTATTATTATTTCTAATCAAAGGCAGGAATGAGACAGCAACTGTGGAAATATTGTTATTAATGTGTTAAGTCTACAAAAATAGGCGTACATTAGAAAAAGTTTGACTGACTGACAATACATTATCTAATTTAAAGATGGTTAAGCTTTAATTCTATTTGAACTGCAACACTTCGTGAGTTGGTTTGTAGCTTCGTTATACGAATGCATCTTTTAGATCCTCATTGCATTTAAATATGTTTGGCTTGTTCAAAGAACTTTGGAGACGTTAATCCTTAACCAACGAGCGTTTAAATAAACATATGGTTTAGGATGGTCGCATTTCGCATTAAGGGAGACGTAAATGGTTGATTTTAATAATTTATTGGGAAAAGAAACTTTCACTTATGAGGACTTGGCGCGTTACACTCAGCGTTTCCTAGCGGAGCGCCCCACTATCGTGCTTGGCACTGGGGCTACTATACCCCATGGTCTTCCGTCAATGACTATGTTAGCGGAAATGCTTCTTTCTACAATTAAAAGTAATCCTTCTGGCTGGAGCGAATTCTCCAAACGACTTGTAGAAACAAAAGACCTCGAGCAGGCATTGCACGACGTGCCTTTGCCAGAGGAAACCGTTGAATTACTAGTTGAAGCTACATGGAAGATCGTATCCAAGAAGGATGTTTGCGTTTTTGAAAAACTGCTCAGGGAACCAGTGTCATTTCCTTTGGCGAAGCTGTTCAAATATTTATTGCGGACAGCTGATTCACATCTGCAAGTTGTGACAACCAACTACGATCGTTTGGCTGAATACGCTGCCAACTACGTCCGTGCTTATGTCTCCACGGGAATGACTCCCGGATGGCTACAACGCTTTGCTCCTGAGTCTGTAAACGCCGTGCGCCGTACTGCACCAGGGTTTGATGGACAAGTTTCAATTCTGAAGGTTCACGGTTCGCTGGACTGGTTTCGTGCTAACATGGGTGATATTGTCGCCGTTCCATTGTCACGTGATATTCCACAAGAAATGAAACCTCTCGTCGTCACGCCAGGGGTTTCGAAGTATAGAGAGGTCCACAAAGACCCGTTTCGAACTGTGATGAGCGCAGCTGATGCGGTTCTACGTCATGCTAGCTGTTATTTATGTGTGGGCTACGGTTTCAACGATGAGCATGTTCAGCCAATTCTTGTGAACCGTGTTATGAAGGATGACGTTCCGATAGTGATTGTAACTAAGAAATTAACTCCTCAAACACGAACGGCTTTCCTTATAACCCCCCCGAAGAAGTTTATTTTCCTTGAGGAGGCAGACGGAGGTACCACAATCTACTGTCCGGAACAACCCAGAGGTGTCATCTTACAGAGTGTTTCAGTTTGGCAATTAAACAAATTTATGAATTTGATAACTGGAATTCAAGGGAGGTAAGGAATGTCTATTTTTGATTATTCCATTGAAGATGCCATTGGCTCCGTATACAGTGTAGATACAGGGACCCTTATTGTGAGTGTGTCAAATATCGACGCACTACGAAAATTACAGGTGAACCATTTGGTTGTACTCCGCAGTTCGCGAGCAGGCCAACACTTGATCGGCCTTATCAACAAGATCATGCGGAAGGCTTTAATTGGTGTAAATGAAACAGAAGAAAGCGACGTTCAAAATGATCTTACTGTTGTTGAGAATATTGTTCGTGTTACACTAATCGGCACCTTGCTTGATGCTGTAGGCACGGAACAAAACGTATTCCGGCGCACCTTGGAAACAGTGCCAGAGATTGATGCCCCTTGCTTCGTATTGGTTGGGGAAAGACTAACTCGTTTTATGCAGGCTATTTCCAAACAAAATATCGAGGGTCAGAAACCACTCAGCCTTGGAAAATATACACTTGATGAGGAAGCTAATGCATGGATCGATGGTAATCGGTTCTTTCAGCGACATGCCGTTATAGTTGGCAGTACCGGAACTGGCAAATCATGGACGGTAGCACGTATTATTGAGCAAGCAGCCAAACTGCCAAACACAAGTGCTTTACTTTTTGACATTCATGGCGAGTACAACCCCCTTGATGGTGATGGCATCAGCCATTTGAAGATAGCAGGACCGGCAGAGCTGGCTAAAAATCGAACGCTAAAGGATGGGGTTTTATTCCTACCATACTGGCTGCTTACATATGAGGAAATGCTTGCAATGCTCCTTGATCGGAGTGATCAGAATGCACCTAACCAAGCGATGATTTTTAATCGTGAGGTATTAGATGCGAAGCGTACCTATCTCGAAGAAGCAGATAAAAACGATGTATTGGCAAACTTTACGATAGACAGCCCTGTTCCCTACAGCCTAGATGATGTGCTGGCGAAACTTGAAGAATGGGACGCTCAGATGGTTCCTGGTGCTCGCCAAGGGCAAGAAAAGCAAGGTCCGTTTCACGGTAAGCTCACCAGATTCATTCAGCGCTTGCAATCCAAATCGAAAGACCGTCGTTTAGGGTTCTTGTTCAGTGCGGGTGGGGACTCCATACGCTATGAATGGATGGAGGAACTGGCGACTATATTGCTCGGAAGCACTAAGGTTCGCGGACAGGGAGGAGTCAAGATCGTAGATTTTTCTGAAGTGCCTTCAGACATACTTCCCCTGATCATCGGCCTAGTCGCCAGGGTGGTGTTCTCAGTGCAACAATGGACAGAGAAAGAGAAGCGGCATCCAGTTGCATTGCTATGTGATGAAGCACACCTCTACATACCAGAAAGACACGAGTCAAGTATCTCTGAGGAAGGACTGAAATCATTTGAGAGAATTGCCAAGGAAGGCCGGAAATACGGGGTAAGCTTAACCGTTATAAGTCAACGGCCCTCTGAAGTTAATAGGACTGT
>SLRC01000009.1 GCA_007131175.1 Syntrophomonadaceae bacterium | reverse complement strand
CGACCGGGGATGGATGTCAAACAGTGTTGAATACCATGCTCCATTTCTCCATCCGGCGGTGGTTGAAATATGCAACAGACTGCCGATGGGGTTGAAATGTTATGCCGAGGCAGGGTGTGAACCAATTGAAAAGTGGATTCTCCGGGAAGCATTCAGAGATATGCTTCCCCAGGAAATAGCAGATCGCCCCAAAATGAGATTTTCCAGGGGTGTCGGTGTGGATGACCAGGTATATAAGGCTATTCCAAAAAGTATCGTGGAAGAAGATCTTAAGGAAACGCCTGAAAGTAAGGACGGTATCTCCCTGGAGTCTACCAAAGAGCTATATTATTACACATTTTTCCAAAGATTCTTCCCGGTGGGATATGAGGGTCTGACATGCCGTTGGGATCCATTTAAATAAGAGAAGGGAACCCAAAATACATGCTATGAAACCGGGAAATACTAAAATTATTTAAGGGCGGCTGTGAGCAGCCGCTCCCGGCTGTGCCGGCAATTTAATTATAGATGGAGGAGGAAATTACAGTGATTAACTCGGCAAGAGGGGGTAAGCTTAAATATCTCAGCGATGCAGATATTAAGGCCATTCACGAGATGTGTGTGAGACTGATGGCCGATCCGGGTGTAAAGGTGCCCAACGCCGCAGCCTTGAGTTTGTTCAAGGATAAAGGGGCTGAGGTTGATGAGACAAGCCAAATCGTGCGCATTTCCCGGGGGATGCTGGAGGAAGCAGTGAAAAATGCCCCATCTCAAGTAAAGCTTTGCGGACGGCTTGAGGAAAACGACCTAACCCTGGAGGATGCCGTAACATACCTGGGAACCGGGGGGACCGTCCTTAACTGTCTGGACCTGGAAACGGGAGAAAAACGGGAGACAACACGGGAAGATGTTTATAATTTTGCCCGTTTTACGGATGCCCTGGAGAATATATCTTTTTTTGTGATTAATGTTTACCCAAATGAGCTGCCCCTGGAAGAGGTGGATATTAACCGCTTCTTTCATGCAATGCGTGGTACTTCCAAGCATGTTATGGGTGGAATTTACACCCTGGAAGGAATGCGCTCCGTTGTGAAAATGGCTGAAGAGATCGCCGGCGGAGCAAAGCAGCTGCGTGAGCGACCTTTCATATCCTTTATTACATGTGTAATGAGCCCATTACTGCTCGACAACAAATATACGGATTTTCTCATGGAAGCTGCACAATTGGGTATTCCCGTGTCCATCCCGGCGGAACCGCTGGCTGGAGCCACCGGTCCCATCACACTGGCGGGCACTGTGGCAACAAATACGATTGAAACATTGGCAGGGATTATTCTTGCGCAGCTTGTTAACCCTGGAACGCCCGTGCTTTTCGGGTCTGTGGCCACAAGCATGGACATGAAGACAGGCTCATACCTGGCTGGCAGCATTGAATCCGGTATGATCAATGCGGGCCTGGCCCAAATGGCCCAGTTTTATGAACTGCCATTCTATGCCACAGCAGGCATGTCGGACAGCAAATTGCCCGACTGCCAGGCCGGTTACGAAAAAGCATCAACGGCCATGGTAGCAGCCCTTTCCGGGGCCAATTATATCCATGATGCAGCTGGTCTGTTGGAGTTTTGTTCAACAGCGTCTTATGAGCAAATGGTCATTGATAATGATATTATCGGGATCTGCCTGCGGGCCACCCGGGGTATTGAAGTAAGCGAAGAAACGCTGGCGGAAGAGGTAATCCGCAATGTGGGGCCCGGTGGCAATTTTATCGCTGAGGCACACACGATTAACCATTTCCGTACAGAATTTTATTACCCCAGCGTTGCCGACCGGCAATCGCGCAAAAAGTGGGAGAAAGATGGGAGCCTTGATGCGAGGGCCCGGGCTCTGATCTCTGCTAAGGAACTAATGCATGATTACCGTCCTGAACCACTGCCCCCAAAGGCACTGGAAAAGATCCTTAAAGATTTCAAGGGAATAAAAAAATAAATAATGAAAGGAGCTGTTGTACATGTCCGTTTCGGATAAACTTGCAGAGCATATTATTAAAGGAAAAATAGACGAGGTCCAGGCCCTTGTGCAAAGCACCCTTGATGATAACATGAGTCCGGAGGAAGTATTGGCAGGCCTGATGGGAGGCATGGAGGTTGTGGGGAAACGTTTTGCTGATGAGGATATGTATATCCCTGAGGTAATGCTTTCCGCCCGTACCATGCATGCAGCCCTTGAGCTGCTCCGTCCCCTCCTGGAGAAGGACCAGAAGAAGATGAAGATGAAAGGGCGGTTACTTTTGGGAACGGTTGAAGGGGACATCCACGATATTGGTAAGAGTCTGGTGGAGATGATGTTTACCGCCAACGGGTTTGAAGTTATCGATATAGGGATCAATGTTTCTGCAGCAGCTTTTGTGGAAGCGGTAAAAGAACACCAGCCGGATATTGTGGGCATGTCTGCCCTTTTGACGAACACGATGCCGGCCATGCAGCAGGCTGTGGCAGCCATTGATGAGGCTGGCCTGCGGAAGAACGGTATGCCCAAGATTATTGTGGGCGGGGCTCCCGTCACGGAAGAATTCGCAAAAGAAATTGGCGCAGACCTCTACGGAGAAAATGCCCTTGAAGGCGTGGAAATGGTTAAAAATGCAATAGCTTAGGGGTATTAGCCAAATGGGGGAATTTGATGCTGCCATATGAAAGGGTAAGCAGGACCATACGTGGATTGGCGGTGGACAGGGTGCCCCGGGGAGAGCTTATTATTGATCCGGAGTTCTGCTGCCGCACTTTAAGAAAAGAAATATTTTCCTTCGAAGCAGCTCTGCAATTTTGGGAGCTGCTTCAGCTTGATCTTGTGGTGCTGGCGGATCCGGGCGGACAGATTTCCGGTGCCGATCTGGGAGGCGGCGAGCTTAAGGAAAATATCAGCCGCTGGCGCGGGGAAACGGATTATTTTATTTTTGCCCTGGTTAATGGAGGTTTTGCCCGTACCCTGGCGTTTATGGGTTTTGAAAGATTTATGCTGGCCGTGCGCCTGGAAAGGGCCTTTTTGCAGGAAACAATGCAACGCTTTACCGAAAAAATGGTAAAGGAAGGGGAAGCTGCACTAAATGGGGGAGCACACGGCATTATCATCGCCGACGATATTGCTTACCAAAAGGGCACCTATCTTTCTCCTGCGCACCTGCATGAGCTCTACTTTAGCAACATACGGGGACATGTGGAAAGGCTAAAGGCTAAAGGAACTGTTTTTTTTCACAGCGACGGCAATATAAATAACGTGCTATCGGAGTTGGTCGCTGTGGGTTTTGATGGCCTGCAGGGATTGGAGCCCGGTGCCGGAATGGATTTGGCCCAGGTCAAAACCCTTTACGGGAAAGACCTTTGCCTGATGGGAAACCTGGATCTTTCCCTTTTGGATCCGACCGTTACCACAGAGGCGTTGCATACAGCGGTAAACAGCACCATGCAGGCGGGCAAAGACGGAGGGCGGTACATATTTGGCACCTGCGGCGGACTGCACAAGAACCTCAGCGTTGAACAGGTTTTGAAAATGTTCCATTTTGCCCTGGAAGCAGGAATTTACTGAGCAACACTTATTAATATGCGAAGATAAAACGTTACAGCTATAAAAAATCCCCCCAAGAGTTATATGGGGGGATTATGTGTTTAAGGGGGTGATAATGAATAAGATTCATTTTATAAATATGTT
>SLRC01000142.1 GCA_007131175.1 Syntrophomonadaceae bacterium | reverse complement strand
CCTGGAGACCCGTCAGTCACCGACACGTGCGGTTGAAGAACCGGCCCAGGAGCGGATCATCCAGGGACCCCGGGAGGGGTTCAATGAATTATTAAAGACAAACCTGGGACTGGTACGTCGTCGCCTGCCCACCCCTTCGTTGAAGATAAAGTTTATGGAAATAGGCCGCAGAACGGCCACAACTGTAGCTATCCTATACCTGGAAGATGTGGCCGATCCTGATTTGGTGGAAGAGGTATGGGGACGGTTAGAAGCAATTGATATTGATGGCATCCTGGAACCGGGTGCCATCGGTGAGCTGATCAGCGAAAAGACCTGGTCTCTTTTTCCCCTGCAGCTGAACACGGAACGACCGGACAAGGTTGCAGGTGAGCTGCTCCAGGGGAAAGTGGTTCTGCTGGCAGAAGGAAGCCCCTTTGCCAAAATCATGCCCATAACTTTCGCAGACTTCAACCATAGCCCCGAGGACTTCTATATCCACCCCGTCTTCGCCACATTGACGCGCACGCTTCGTTTTTTTAGTTTTTTTATTGCCACAACCCTTACTGCCACGTACACCGCTATTGTCACCTTTCACTATGAGATAATCCCGCGGGATTTTATTACCTTTATCGCCGAAGCCCGGCAGGGGGTTCCCTTTGTCCCCTTTGTGGAGGCTTTTTTCCTGGAGTTATCGGTGGAGCTCATCCGGGAAGCCAGCCTGCGCCTCCCCGGGCCCATCGGCGGGACCATCGGCATTGTGGGCGCCCTTGTCCTGGGGCAGGCTGTAATTGAAGCACGACTCGTCAGCCCGGCACTGCTGATCGTTGTGGCCCTTAGTTTCCTGGCCAGTTTCAGTATCCCCAATTTTGAAGCATCCCTGCCCCTGCGCTACCTGCGCTTTCCCCTCTTATTGATGGGAGGTATCCTCTGAGGCTTTGGTATTATGATCGCCTGGATGGTGATCCTGGCCCATTTATGCAGCCTCCAGTCTTTCGGAGTACCATACCTCTCGCCGGTGGCGCCCCTGCGCATGAGTGATATGGGGGATCATCTCTACCGCCTTCCCTGGGGGAGGATGCTGCAACGACCTGGCCTCTTAGCGGAGCAGAATATTGTACGCCAACAAAGGGGGAAACAGAATAAAAAATGAAAGACCTGAGCAAAAACGGACTTTCCGATTTTCAACTGATTGCCCTGATCTTTGTGGCCGCATCGGGCACCAGTATTATATTTTTACCCCGCAGCGTGGCCGAAGCTGCTGGCAGGGACGGCTGGATCAGTATCATCCTGGGAGGCTGCGTTGCCCTGACTGTGGCCATTCTCATTTATTATTTATGCAGCCGTTTCCCCCGGCGTACTTTGCCCGAATTCAGCATGCTCATCCTGGGGAAACCCCTTGGCATCATGGTATCGGCAGTTTATGTGGTCTATGTATTGCTGCTGGGGGGAACGACTCTCATACTATTTGGGGAAGTAACCAAAACATGGGTCTTGTTCTGGACACCCCAGTATGTTTTAATCGTTTCCATGTTGATTCCCGTAATCTTTATCACCCTGAAAGGCCCTGTCCCCCTGGGGCGCTACACGGAACTAATTTTTTATTTTGTGGGCCTTGTGGTGCTCATACTCTTATTACCCCTTTCCCAGGCAAATCTTATCAACGTACGGCCGGTGGGAGCAGAAGGTTTGGTGGCGGTGCTGGGGGGTATGGGCCAGCTGCCCTTTGCTTTTTTAGGCATTGAAGTAATGTTCATCTTTTTCCCCCTCTTCGTCAACCGGGGCAAGGTTTTACGCTTGTATCTGCTGGCAGTTATGCTCCTTGTTGTTTTTTACACAGGTCTCACCCTGTTCACTTATGCCTTGCTCGGAGTGGAAAATACAAAATTGCAGGTCTGGCCTCTAATGTCGTACCTCAGTGCAGCAAGAGTGCAAATTATCGAGCGGTTTGATAACATCTTCCTCTTTATCATGACAGTAAAAATTATTGGCCTGGTTGCAGTGCAATATTATGCTGCTGCGGCTACCAGTACCGTCATCACGAAAGGGCGTTATTTCAACATCTGGAGCCTGCTTCTGCTTCCAGCATTGTACGGCATTACGCTGCTGCCAGCCCGTCAGTATGCCGTATTCGAATTTGCAAGCCTGGTGGGAACCTGGGGGGCGTTATTTGTGGCGGGCCTGGTACTGCTGTTGCTTAGCATAGCAGTGATCCGGGGTTTTGATGAAAGAGATGAAACACAAAAGTGATGAAAAAAGTGGTAACCGTCCTATTACTTATGACTATGCTGAGCTGCAGCGGCTGCTGGGATTGGCGCATCATTGATGAACTGGCAGTTATCTTGGGCATTGGCGTAGATATGGTGGAAGAAGAGCCGGAGCAATTTCTAATTACCTTTGTGAACCCGATCTTTGAGGAGGAGGCCGAGGTGGTAAGAAATCTCACCAGTGTAAGAGGATATTCACTGGCCCAAGCCTTAATTAACCTGCAACACCAAAGGCAACAACAGCCCGTGTTAGGCAAGGTGGACGTAATCGTATTTTCTGAAGAAGCGGCTCAAAATGGTGCCATGCATCAAATCCTGCGCCAGTTTGACCAGATCCGGGACAAAAACCCCACAACCTGGATCTGTATCGTCAGAGGGGCCACTGCCCAGGATGTGATTAATCTCTCCCCCCCTGAGCAACCACGCACCGCTGTTCTTTTAGGAAATATGCTGCGACATAACTTCAGCGAGGGGAGAATTCCCGAGGTTAGTGCCTTAACTTACTGGACTATTTTCAATACCCGGGGTATTACCCCCGTAATTCCCGTAATTGAACTTACGGGCATGGATGAGGAACAAACAGGTATTCTCCTGGCCGGACTGGCTATTATTGATGAGGGTGGGCGTCTGAAAGGCTACCTGTCTGATACGGAAACGTTAATGTACATGTTAATCACAGATAATATACTGCGGGGGCGTTTCTCTACCCGCGTCGATTTTGGGGAGCAGGAAAACAGGATCCTAACCGGGTTTGTACAAAGCAATTCCACAAGTGTTAAGAGCAGAATCGTGCAGGACAAAGCAGTAATCAATATAAAAACGGATATTATACTGACTGGCATTAACGTGGACCTGCTCCTGGACAGCCATTTAAATGAGGATGTCTTCCGGGAGTTGGAACAGGCCCTGGCACGTGATTTCCAGGGGAATATGTTACAAGTCTTACGTATATCCCAGGCATGTGAAGCAGATTTTGTGGGCCTCGGTCAGCATGTGCGGGTCCAGCATCCGGAATGGTTCCGGGGAAAAGACTGGGGCCGGGAGTTTGGCCAAAGCACGATCAATGTGGAGGTCAGTGTGACGATCAAGCGTTTTGGCAGTCTGGTAAACCCAAATTACTAAATACAGTGGCTAATCCAATGGTAGATATTTTTACCATCATAAAAGCAAAACATTTAAAATATTGGCTTTTATAGCTGTGCACAGCTATTTTACTTTGGTAACTTTAAATACCATTCATGGTTATTTTATTTACCACTATCCAGACTGTTTGCATAAAAAATGATCGCCGGCTGTTTTGCCGGCGTAAATTAGTGACGTACCTTTTTATTTTGAAGCACTGCGGTGATGATAAGTGCTTTCCAAGATTTTGATAAGGGAGACGGCCGTTTCATTTACAGGGGTGGGAACACCATACCTCTTCCCTTCCCTGGCCACGGCACCGTTCAAGAAATCTATCTCCGTCTGACGCTGGTTTCGGATATCCATAACCATGGAGGGGTAAT
>SLRC01000044.1 GCA_007131175.1 Syntrophomonadaceae bacterium | reverse complement strand
GCTATTTCTTTTTTATGTTTTTCCAGTAAATCAACCACAAACATTTCTGTTTCCCGTCCACCAGTACCATTACCAATGGCGATGGCATTCAAGGTATGTTTTTCCAGCAGATCCAGCACTAACCGGGCAGCCTTGTCCTTTTCATTGCGGGGTGGAATGGGGTAAATAACAGCTGTTTCCAAAAGCTTGCCCTGTTCGTTAACACAGGCTATTTTACAACCGGTTCTCAGGCCAGGGTCAATAGCAAGGATCCTTTTGCCCCGTACCGGTGGAACCATGAGCAGGCTGCGTAAATTTTCCTGAAAAACCCTGATTGCCTGTTCTTCCCCTTTCTGCGTCAGGGCAACACGGATTTCCCGTTCCAGCGAGGGAAACAGCAACCTCTTCCAGCTGTCTTTGATTGCTTCGTCAAGTTGTATTTTTGCCTTGTCTGCAGCGCTCTTCTGCTGATAAAAACCCCGTATCATGGAAAATACTTTTTCTTCGGAAACCTCAATTTTAACGTTTAAAACTTCTTCCCTTTCCCCCCTGTTGATAGCCAGGATACGATGCGGTTGCACCGTCCTGCAAGGCTCACGGTAATCATAATACATTTCATAGTTGCCTGACCCTTCCACACGGGCACTGGATACAATGTATCCTTTCTTGATCATAAATGACCGTAAAATCGGGCGGAGCTTTGGTTCATCTGAAATCTGTTCCGCTAAAATGTCCCTTGCTCCAGCCAACGCATCCTGCAATGTAACAATTTCTTTTTCTAAATCTAAAAATTCAGAAGCTGCTTCTTCCGGGTCGTTTCCCCCCTCCAGAATGAGCAATGCCAGGGGCTCAAGTCCTTTTTCCCTGGCAATGGTAGCCCTGGTCCTTTTTTTTGGTCTGAAAGGACGATAAATATCATCTAATTCTGTAACATTGCCGGCTGTCTGAATTGACGCCGTCAGCTCTGGCGTAAGCACTCCCTGTTCATTCAACAACCGGAGGATATCTGCACGACGGGTTTCCAGGTTACGGTTAAGGCTCACTTTTTCGAAAAGAAGCCTGAGCGCCTCATCTGTCATCTCCCCGGAAACCTCTTTACGGTAACGAGCTATGAATGGAATGGTATTTCCTTCGTCCATGAGGGTAATTACCCTGGAAACATGACGGTGTTCCAAATTCAACGCTGTGGCAATGCGACGACTAATGATCTCTTCCCTGTTTGTATTATCCATAACTATTAATATACACTTACATTAAAAAAGCCTCAACAGTGAAAGGTATTATTTCTTTAATTTTTTAAAAAAATTAATTAGGAGGACAAATAGATACTCCGCAGAATGTAGCTACGAAGCTGAATCCATGAGTGGCAGCGCTTTCCTTCAGAATCGGGGTTGGTTACGTTATTATATCATATACTCGGCCAATTTTTTTGCAACAGTCTTAACCTTTTCGATACCGATAACCGCTTCAAATCCTGATTTATCGATGAACAGCAAGGAATCTATTTCCCCTGCTTCACTGATGCTTTCGATATGAATATGGGCGATGGAGTTACGCATACAACGCATAAATTGCGCCACTGTCCGGTCTTCCTCCTTGATCTTTCCCCAGGATCGAATATCTCCATCCTCAATACCCAGGTCCTGGAATTTTATATTTTTATCATTGCTAATGTGATTATAATCCTTCTCTTTGGGCAGAACAATTAAACCGAGCAGGCAATTAACCAATAAAGTTACACCATAGGGACCATTATAATCCTCCAGAATCTGCAAAGTGCGCTGGACAAATTCTTTTTCTATTGCCTTATTTTCCGTAACCAAGCTAAATCAGCTCCTTACCACTTGTTAAATAATCTTTTCAAATTGTTTTTTATGCCTTATTATTTGTTAAACCGCCTTAAAATAATTGTAAGTAAAAGGTGTTTACTGAAATTTCCCAAACCGGAGGTGAGGTAAAACTTTTTTGTATTTTACTTTAATGGTAAAATAATCATCGCAAGCATTATTTTATTCTTTAGTCAGTAAGGGGAGGGATTTTCATTAATATCATACCGGAAATAATTAAGCTTTTAAAAAATGAGAAACTCTGTTTTTTAGCAACCAGCTACAAGGATCGTCCCCATCTAAGCCTTATGAATTTTACTTATTTGGCAGAAGAAAAACTGGTTATTCTCAGCAGCAGGGCAGATACAACCAAGGTAAGATATATAAATAATAATCCAAAGATAGCTCTTTTACTTTACCGCTCCGGAAGTAATGGAGAATTACCCGTGAGCTGCACCCTTCACGGTACGGCAACAGTGCTAGAGGCTGACAGAGAAATGTATTACCGGGATGTTCATTTAAAAAAGCATCGGGATATGGAAGCGTTTATCAAGGGAGATAATGTTTCCATAATTACAGTAAAGCTCAAGCATGCTACCCTTTCCGATCTGGAAGACCGGGTATATAACTGGACAGCTGAAAACGACGCCCTATAAAATACCAATTAAGACAACTACCCGGGAACAATTTTCCCGGGTAGTTGTCTTAAGAATAACCCTATTAACGAGTTACTTTCCCTTTTTCTTTTTTTTCTTTTAGAGCTTTTAGCACTTTTTCCGGGGTAATTGGCAGTTCCGTAAATCTTATTCCGATTGCATCATATATGGCATTGGTAATGGCCGGGATAGTGGGTTGTACAGGACCTTCCCCCGATTCTTTAACCCCAAAGGGAGCGGTTGGATCATAGCTGTCCACGATGGTTGTGTCTAATTCGGGAAGTTCCATGGCAGTAGGCACCTTGTAATCATGCAAGGATGGGTTAATCATTTTTCCTTCAGCATCCAGCTTCATTTCTTCATAGAGAGCCTGCCCCATGGCAAACATAATGGAACCATCAACCTGTCCGTCCACACTCATGGGATTAACTGCCTGACCGCAATCACCCGCCTCCGTTACTTTTTCCACACGAATTTTGCCCGTTTCCAGATCAACATCCACTTCCCATATTTGACAGCTAAAGCCAAACGTGGGAGAATGACCGATATTTGCACCCTGCACTCTAACCCCACGGCTCAGATCGATTCCTTTAAGGCGGGGCGGTGAAAAGTGACCGATACCTGTCAATGTCCCAACTGAGTTTGTATAAACATCCACAACTTTTTCCCATTCAATCGTTTTTTTCGGTTCATAATGGGAGTAAAAGCGGCCATTTTTGACCACCAATTGATCGGCACGGCAATTCAACATCCCGGCGGCAACCTCAAAAAGTTTATCATTAATTTGCCTGGCTGCTTCCTTGATTGCCCCACCCGAGGCATAAGTTACACGGCTGGCAAAACTACCCAAATCAAACGTCCCCAATTCAGTATCGCCTGACACCACATGCACATCTTCGAAATGGACTCCCAGGGCCTCGGCGGTCATCTGGGCGATTACCGTGTTGGAGCCCTGCCCGATATCGGCAGCAGCACAGTGAACAGTTACGCCACCTTCCGTATCCACCCGGATCAGCACCGTTGTGTGGGGCTTGTAGGATTGATAGAGCGTGTAAGCAGTACCGGAAATATAATAACCGCCGGCCAAACCAATTCCCTTACCAAAAGGCAACTTACCATGTTTTTCCAGATAGCCTGATTTTTCAACAGCTGTTTGTAAGCATTTCTTGTATTCCGTATGAGGAACGTGGAGGTTGCTTACACTGCGGTAGCCAGATTCCACCGCATTTTTCATTTTTAACTCGTACGGACTGATGCCCATCATTTCGGCCAATTCGTCGAGCATACATTCCATTG
>SLRC01000087.1 GCA_007131175.1 Syntrophomonadaceae bacterium | reverse complement strand
CCCACTCCCCTCTATCAGGTTTACCTTTGCTTCATTCAAAGGATAATCGTTTGCAGAAGTTTCGTGCTCGCCGGGACAGCAGGAGCACGCCATAATATTCCAAAACCTGTCCTGCACTACCACTGTACTGCCCAAGAGGTTGGCCAGACTTAAAGCCATGGCTTTAAAACCACTTTCCTCAAGGACAAGTTCGGTTAACTGATTGTGAATGCTAACCAGCTGTTCCAGAGCTTTGTTTTGCTTCTCAATCAGCCGGTTCAGGCTTTTTAATTCATTTACCATAGTAGCTTCCCGCTTATAAAGCCACCAGTTTTCCAGGGCTACTGTAGCCTGGTTAGCGAATGTCCGCAGCAGCAACAGATCGTCATGTTTAAAAGAGAGCCTATCCCACCCCAGTCCAAAAAGACCGCCATAACCTCCACGCTTTTCCGGATACAGGGGTACAACAATCAGCGATTGAAACCCCTTAGCCAGGAGGCCTTCGGGGAAGGCACATGAGGTTGTATCAATTAATAGAGTATTCTCCGCATTTCGGCTTCGCATAAGCAAGTCTTCCAGCAGGGAAATTGTATCAGGTTGAATCATACAATCCCCCCGGGGGTACCAAAAGATCTTGTCTCCTTCCGGCTCGCTAAGGGCAAGGAGTACTGCGGGAGTTTTTAAAAGGGTGACTCCGCCTTTTATAATTGCGCCTGTTAAGGAGGAAAAACTGGAGGCAAAGGCATTTAAAAGGGAAGAACTGTGCTCAAGCAAAGATAGAGCTCTGCTCAAATGCTCGCTTTGACTGTTGGTGCGTTCATAAAGCTTTGCGTTTTCAATAGCCACTCCTACCGCATGCCCGATAGATGTGAGAAGTTCGACATCTTCGGTATCAAAACTGCGGTACTCGTGATCCACAAGCTCAATAACCCCTACAACCTTGCTTTTAGCGACAAGGGGGAAGCCTGCATAGGATTGGTACTTTTCACGCTTTGCCGCTTCGCTGTGCACGCGGGAGTCTCCATCAATGCAGGGGGAAATTAGCGGTTTCCCTGACTGGGCTATATGTCCACAAAGGCCTTCTCCAAATTTGCGGTTGGTCAAATCACGAACCAGCGCTTCCGGAAAATTTTTATTGATCATGGGAACAAGTTCCTGCTTTTCATCATTGACAATAAGAATGCCACCAGCTTCCATGCCGGTAACCGCCAAAACACTTTCCAGGGCAGCTTCAAGCACCTCTCCTAACTGCAATGACTTTCCTGCAGCAGCAGCCACGGTATAAAGCGCCTGCAGTTGTTTGTTATCCTGCGAAATGCTGCTTCGAGAAAAAAGAGTTTCCCGCTTCATAGCCGTTTCCTCCCGGCATTTAACCTAAAATTATAACGTTGGTGAAACTGTTGGTCTTTCCAATTAAATATTCCAACGGCAAGCAACATTGGGAAAAGACAGATATTTTATGCTGTAGTGCCCACAATACCCAACCGCAAACTATATTCTAAAAGCAGCTTCATATCCCTCATGGATGGCATCAAAGATTTTACGTGGCTCCACACAATCTCCAACCCCGTAAACCTCCAGCTCTTTTTGCTGGCAAAGGTCCTCAAAAAGGCTTATGTTAGCTGATAGACCACTTGCCAGAACTACCGTTTCAGCTTGAAGTTCAACCCTTTTTCCTTGCCTGTCAAACATTACTACTCCTGTATCAGCAACCTCGAGTAAATAAAGGCCCGTACGAATTTCTAAACGATACTTAGACAGCCTTTCAAGAAAACCAAGGCATGATATTGGATCCATATCACGGATAATGCTGTCTCCCCTTGTTGTGACAGTTACTTGCTTGCCTTGCTCTACCAAAAATAAGGCGACATCGCTCCCAATCATGCCACCACCAACAACAATAACGCTATTGCCTGTTTCTTTACCTCTTAATACATCCAAACAAGAAATGACGCAAGGTTTGTCTTTGCCTTTTACATCCGGCATGGCGGGGGTGGCGCCTACAGCAACAACGACAACTTCAAATCCATTCTCCCGGATCGCCTGAGCTGTGGCTTCAGACCATACAATCCTAATTTTCAACTTTTCAATTTGGGTTTTAAAATAAGAAATTAACCTTTTAATATCAGCTTTAAAAGAAGGAAAAGAGGCTTCAAGCAACATGCCACCCAACTGTTTTCTCTTCTCAAATAGCGTAACTTCATGTCCCCTCAAAGCAGCAACAACAGCTGCTTCCATGCCTGCAGGCCCTCCTCCGATAACTGCCACTTTTTTTTTTTTTTGTGCAGGGATCAGTTTAAGCTCATCCTGGTTGCCGAGTGTCGGATTAACCGAACAATTTAAGCCTCCAACAGCATAGCCTCTTAAGAAACAGCCATCCATACAACGGATACAGTAATTAATATCTTCCGGCCGCCCTTCTTGTGCTTTTAAAGGAAACTGAGGATCAGCAAATATGGGACGGCCCAAAGCCACAAAGTGTGCCTTTTCTTCTTTTAAAATATTTTCTGCCAGTTCAGGTGTATTAATTGCGCCCGAAGCTATAACCGGGATATTAACAGCATTTTTAATCGCTTCGGCAGCCCAAAGATTATTTGCCTGTGGCAGATACATTGGTGACACTTGTTTATGTATTTTCTGGCCATTTCCGCCGGAAACATTGATAACGTCCACACCAGCATTTTCCAGAGCTTGAGCAATTACTATTGAATCCTCAATAGTAATAGGATCCTCATCTTCATAGTCTGTTCCACTTAATCTAATACATAGCGGGTACACAGTACCAACCTTGGCACGAATCTTTTCAACAATCTGCATAAGGAACTTCGTTCTGTTCTTGAGATTTCCACCGTACCCATCGGTTCGCTTATTGGTTTGTGCAGAGAGAAAATTGGTAATCAGGTAGCCATGCCCTGCAAGCACTTCGATCATATCAAATCCGGCCTGTTTTGCTCGCAGCGCTGCATCTCCGAATGATTCCACTATCTCAACAATTTCCTCGTAAGACAATTCTTCAGGAGGTGGTGCATCACTTCTGCCAGGGACACGGGACGGCGCTTTTGCTGGTGAAGATGTTCTTCTATTTTGCCGTCCAACGTGATTTAACTGGAGGCATGCTTTGGCCCCGTTTGCTTTAATAGTTTGTGCCAGCCATTTTAGCCCGGATATATGGTCATCCCGAGAAATTCCCATTTCACAAAAATCGGTAGATTTACTCGCTTTATCATCAACATAAGCACCGTCAACGATGATCAGACCTGCCCCTCCACGAGCCATTTCCCGATAATGCATGATGACCCGGTCGGTAACACATCCGTTCATATCAGCGCTTAATGTCTTCATTGCTGCAAATATAATCCTGTTTTTTAATCTCAGCTTACCAATATAAGAGGGCTTAAATAACTCTTCAAACATTGGAGCGACTGGTTTTCTTTCTAACATTTTGTTACTCCTTTCTTTAAAAAACAGGTCTTTCAGTTGGAGAGCCCTTTACCTTAAACATTTTTTTCAATTTCTATGTAGCGGGTCTTATGTTCACTTCTTTCCAGGGAAAAAGGTGGAACAAAGGTAATTTCCGGACGAACCCGCGCTGTTTCGCTCATATATTGCTCAATCTCTTTTTTTAGTGACGGCAGTTGTTGCTCCTCAATACCTTCACCGTGCTCTACCCTGAGGCGCAACGGGGGTGTAACCTGATGCCCGGGACGATCCAGAACAATGCGGAAAGCACCCGTAACACGTGGTGCAAAGCTTTCCAACATATTCTTAATTGCTGCCGGGTAAATGTTGATCCCTTTGACGATGGGCATATCGTCGGT
>SLRC01000189.1 GCA_007131175.1 Syntrophomonadaceae bacterium | reverse complement strand
TGGAACAGATACGGTTGCGCCGAACATTGTCAAAACATGCTGGATACCCAGGAATAATGCTTTACCAAACGGCTTTGGGATATCATCAACGCAATAATTCATTTGACCTTTCAGTTTTACCATGTTGCTGATGACCTTCCTTTCAAATGTATTTATTGTTGAAACCTTAAGCTGCCATTAATCACCTCCCAAATTTGTTACTAAATATTCTGTGTCACAGCAGAAAAAATATTATTTTTCATTAATTAAGTAAATTCAATACAATATCTAAAATCCCTTTATTAGATATTAATAAATTTTTTACCGTTTCCTTGTGCTATATATCTATATTATCTTTTTCTTAAGTGCCTATTTGGCGGGCAGAGTATAAAACTGCAACTGCCAGATCATAACCTGTTGATGAACCAATACTAAACATCCCATGCATATTTTCTACTGGTTCATTTACAGCTGAGAGATCCTTTAATAGCTCTAGACCAGGTTGTAAAGTTAATCCATGAAAGCCTAAGTTGATCATATGCTTCCCGTGCTTTGTTGTATTATTGCATAAATTCAACAGTTCTTTGAATGTCCAATTATTAAATTTAAAAGATGGCCTAAAATACCTGAAAGTGACAAGCGTGCCGTGAATCAAATCATCACCTGTTGGTGTCAGACCCCTGCCCATACCGATAATTTTTCGACATCTTTTTAAAAATTCCTCTTCATCTGACTGTAAAAGGGAAGCAACAAGATGCGGGTAATTGGCCGAAAGTTCATTTCTGAAGTATTCCTCTCCCCCAGGCAAATTAAGAAGGACCGCTGAAGCGCTGGGCGAAGGCCAGCTTTTCATATTTTCATAGTAAAACAGATAACTTTCGTATGAAAACGCCATTTCTGTTTTTGCATAATCCGCAACATTAAATGAAATCTTTTCACCAAAATAAACAATTACAGATGTTGCACCTGAATTAAAGTATACATTGAGCCTTTCTCTTTCAAGGCAAAAACAGTCAGTTTCTGAAATTAAGCCGTTAAGGTATAAAAAATCTTTCTCTGCCAGGCCGATTGTTGAAGGCCCCTTGACGGGGCCTTCAACAGCGATTATTAAGAGACGTGAATGTTTATCAGATACCAGGTTAATTACATCTCTGTGAACAGAAAGAACTCTAAACTCTGAACCGCTTTCGAAGTAATCCAGGTCACTTGCATACCAGATTGAATTCATTGCTGCTTGATGGCGTTTATGCATACTTCTTCACTTTAAACAACCCCGTTTTTCTTAAATTCTTCTATATTCTCAGTAGAGTAGCCAATACTGCTTAAAATTTCTTCCGTATGCTGCCCCAGGGTCGGTGGTGGAGATGAAACTTCCCCGGGAGTAAGAGAAAGCTTTGTTGGCACACCGGTTAACTTGATCATTCCAGCTTTCGGATGCTCCTTTTCGACAACCATTTCCCTGATATCCACATGGGGATCACTTAAAACCTGGTCAATGGTGCGGATACGCCCGCAGGGAACTCCGGCATCTTCCATCACCTGAACCCAATCTTCGGTAGTCCTTAGCCTGGTTATTTTCTCTAAAATCTCCTTCAGCTCGGCGGGGTGCTGGTTGCGCGATTTCATGTCGGCAAAGCGCGGATCTTCATTTAAATCTTCCCGGTTAAGTGCTTTTACAAAAGTTTCCCATAGCCTCTGGTTGCCCACGGCGAAAATAACGTACCCATCACTCGTTTCAAAGCTTTCATATGGCGTAATCATGGGATGGCGGTTGCCAACCCTCTGCGGGGCATTACCGGTAGCCAGGTAATTGCCAGCCTGGTAAGTTAATATAGAAATTATCGAATCCATTAGGGATACATCAACAAACTGCCCTTTTCCGGTGTTGTTCCGGACGAGCAGGGCAAGAAGAATCCCCTCTACGGCATGGAATCCACCAAGGATATCAGCAATAGCTACACCTACCCGCTGGGGGGGGCCGTCTGGAAATCCCGTAATACTCATCAATCCTGCTTCGCCCTGGATCATTACATCGAAACTCGGTTTTTCCCGATAAGGACTGTTGTGCCCATACCCTGTAACTGAACAGTAAATAATATCTTCCTTAATCTTTTTAACGTCTTCATAGGTAAGGCCCATTTTTTCGGTAACCCCGATGCGGAAGTTTTCTACAAAAACATCTGCATCGGCAATCAGGCGCCGCAGTATTTCCTTTCCTTTCTCGTCGCGCATGTTAAGGGTAATACTCTTCTTGTTACGGTTAAAAGAAAGATAGTATGCAGATTCTCCCTCCAAAAATGGTGGCCCGAGAGCCCTGGAGTCGTCCCCCCGGTCGGGGGTTTCAACCTTTATTACCTCTGCGCCCATATCGCCCAGTTTCATTGTGCAGTATGGCCCTGCTATAAAACGGCTTAAATCAACAACCTTTAATCCTGTCAGCGGTTTTTGCATTAGCTCTGCCTCCTTTAATGAACTGAAATTTCTACAGTGCACTATTAAAATCCTTCTCGTAAACCTTGTTATTATTCTACAAATATTGCTTAATTGGCCAGGAGACTGTTCTTCCGGATTGTCTCTTCCGGATTGCCTCTTTCCTTTTCAGGAAAAGCAAGGTATAATTAGCAATACGAACATATGTTTACAAGGGGCTGGTTTCTGGATGGCTGAGAAAATAATATTCCTTGCTGACATGGAATCTTTTTATGCCAGTGTTGAAAGCGCCCGCAATCCCTCGCTGCGCGGCAAACCTGTTGCCGTATGCGGCGATCCTGCCCTGCGCCACGGCATTATTCTTGCTGCCAGCCGCGAGGCAAAAGCTCACGGCATAAAAACAGGGCAACCTGCATGGGAAGCGCGGAGAATGTGCCCCTGGGTAATCTTTGTCCACCCGCGCATGCAGGCTTACATTGATTGTTCACTGCAGATCACTAAAATATTTAAACAGTTCAGCGATCGTGTTTTTCCTTACTCCATTGATGAACAGTTCATCGATCTTAGCGGTTCAACAAAATTGTATGGGGCACCGCGCCAGGCAGCCGATCATTTAATGCAAAAAATAAGCAAAGAAACGGGTATTCGCTGCCGCATCGGTATGGGTGAAAACATGCTCCAGGCCAAGATGGCCTGCGACAATTTTGCAAAAAAACGATCAGATGCTTTTTTTGAGTTAAACAGTAACAACTATACACACTTCACCTGGCCTCTCCCGGTGGGGTCTCTTTTCGGTGTTGGGCATCGTATGATAAAAAATTTCAACCGGATCGGCGTTCGCACTATTGGCCACCTGGCCGGGCTGCCACGAGAAATGCTGGGCCGGATTTGGGGTATTAATGGCGAACTGCTCTGGTTAAATTCCCACGGTATCGATTATTCTGCGCTTGAAACAAGTGACGTTCCAGAACAAAAGGGCGTAGGCCACACTGCTACACTGCCCCGGGACTACCGGAAACAAAATGAAATCGAGCTGGTTTTGCTGGAAATGATCGAAGAGGTTTGTGCCAGGACTCGCAGGCAGGGTAAAGTGGGCACAGCAGTTCATCTTTACTGCAAGGGTTCTGATTTCGATCACCCCACCGGCTTTTCCCGCCAGAAAACGCTGCCCGAGGCAACCGCCAATGCCATAAAAATTTACCCGTTTGTGCTTGACCTTTTTCGCCGCCACTGGGACAGAAAACCGGTCAGGGCAGTGGGCGTAAGCCTCTCAGGCCTGACGCCCTTTCGACAGCTGCAGTTGGATTTGAATAACGGCTACGAGAAAGCCGAGGCCCTGGCCACGGCCGCAGATCAAATAAGGGGACGCTTCGGCAAAACCAGCCTTTTCAGGGGCGCTTCTT
>SLRC01000204.1 GCA_007131175.1 Syntrophomonadaceae bacterium | reverse complement strand
CCGGTTCCCTGCCTCATGGCTACCTTAAACGACTGGAACTGGCACGTGTGCTCGCCCTTGAACCGGATCTGGTTGTTTTGGATGAACTTTTTTCCGGCATGAGCATGTCGGAGGTTGCCAGCACCGTACCCATCCTGGAGCGAATCCTCGAAGAAGGAAAAGACATGATCATGATCGAGCACCGCATCCGGGAACTTTTCCGCATCGTCAACAAAATTATTTGCCTCAATTTCGGGAAAAAGATCGCTGAAGGTACGCCTGAGGAAGTCATGAATACGGATGAAGTTAAAGAGGCGTACCTGGGAAGTGAGGGGGAGTCCATTGCTTGATGTAAACGATTTGATGGTCTTTTATGAAAATGCCCTTGCTGTGAACAGCTTAAATCTGGATGTTCAAAAAGGGGAAATGGTGGGTGTTTTTGGTTCCAACAGCGCCGGAAAAACCACCCTCATGAACACTATTGCCGGGCTTACACTTCATTTGAAATACCGTGAACTGCGAAAAGGTGGTCAGCGTATCACCATCGTAGGCAAACAGCTTTTCGAGGGTAAGGATATTAGCAATCTAAGCCCCAGCGATCGAGTCAAAAAAGGGATTGTACTCTGCCGGGAACGTCATCCCGTTTTCCGCGATATGAGCGTGGAGGAAAACCTCAGGTTGGGTGGCTTCCTGATCAAAGAACAGGCCAAGATCGAGGAATCAATTGACCTTGTTTATAAAATATTTCCGCCCCTGACAAAGCTAAAAGCCCGCAGTGCCGGCCTTTGCAGCGGAGGTGAGCAGGAAATGGTTGCTATTGGTATGGCCCTGGTTGCCCGACCCAAGTTAATGCTGTTGGATGAACCGCTGCTGGGTTTAAGCCCGGTAATGCAGGCCATCGTGGTGCAGGCACTGAAGGATATTCGCGAACTGGATGTAACCGTTTTACTCTCAGAACAGTACGCCCGGCCGATCATGCCCCATATCGACCGTGGTTTTATCATTGAAAACGGCACCCTGATCATGAGCGGTACGAAGGAAGAATTAATGGATAACCCGGAGGTCATGTCCGCCTATTTTGGCATGTAGCCGTTCATGGTTAAAGGATGAAAGGAGGAATAGTTAATGCCGGAGCAATCTTTTACCAATATTTTTGACGCATTCAAACAGACTGCAGCTAATTTTAAAAACAGGACTACCCTCATCTACCTGGGGGAAAAATTTACCTACTCCCAGATAGAAGTGCTCGTTGAACAGTTGGCACAAGCTTTTTATAAGCTTGGCATCAGAAAAGGGGACCGGGTTATGATCTACCTTCCCCATGTCCCCCAGTGGATCACCCTTTGGCTTGCAGTACAGCGTATCGGTGCCATTGCCGTTCCCGTGACCCATTTCTACGGGCATCATGAAGTTAAATATATTGCCAATGACAGTGGTTCCGAAACAATCTGTTGCATAGACACAAATTTTGGTTATGTATCCCGTGTCTTTTCAGACACACCACTAAAAAGGATCATCGTCTGCAATGTAGCAGACCACCTCCCCCTGATTAAAACTATCATCGGTAAAATATACAATAAGCTTCCTGAAGGGACTTTCGGTACTGGTGAGGGAATAATTACTTATAATAATCTGCTTAAAATGGGGAAAAGTGCGCCTCCCCTTCCCCAGATTAAAACTGAGGGGACAGACATCTGCGAAATGCTCTATACGGGGGGGACAACCGGCTTCCCCAAAGGCGTCCCCATTTCTCAAGTGCTCTTTTTGCAATCACTGGATGAACAGCGTAAAGCCGGCGAGCCACTGGTTCCCCGGGGTGAAGATGTGGTTATCCAGGGTGCTCCCCTTTACCATATCCTGGGTCAGGCAGTGGGATTTGGCGCCCTTTTTTCCGGGGATACCCTCATCCTGCTGCCCCGCATGAACCTTGATGCCGTTTTCGACCATATTCAACGCTATAAAGTCAAAACATTTTTTGGGACGCCCACTTTTTATCGCATGGTATTGGAACATGATCGTTTGGATCTTTATGACCTCAGTTCCCTTAAATACAATTTCAGCGGAGCAGATGTGCTTCCCCGGGAAGTAGCCAGAAGATGGTATAAAAAATTTGGCAAAAAAATTTACTCGGGCTACGGGGCCACGGAGACATGCGGCGGCGTTTCCCTTGTGCCCACTGAGATAGGGGATTTCCCCGAGGAAAGTGCAGGTAAAATTGTTCCTTTCCAAAAGGTGAAGGTTGTGGACCCGGAAACAATGGAACCGCTACCCCCTAATGAAGCGGGAGAACTCCTCGTGGCTTCAGAAAACATGGTAACCGCATACTGGAATAAGCCTGAGGAAACGGCCAATTCTTTCATTGAGCTTGACGGCCAAATTTGGTACAAAACGGGGGACATGGTACGGGTTGACGAAGAGGGGTGGCTTTTCTTTGCAGACCGTTCCGCGGACGTTATTAAACATAAGGGCTACCGTGTAGCGGCCTCCAAGGTGGAAACAGCGCTCCAGGAGCACTTTGCCGTTATTGCTTCCTGCGTTGTGGGTGTGCCGGATGAAAAATTTGGTGAACGGATTAAGGCTTTTGTGGTGCTCAAAGAGGATGTTAAAGGGGTGACATCATACGAACTGTTAAAATGGTGCCGTGACAGACTTTCCTCATACGAGGTGCCCCAGTATATAGAGTTCAGGGATATGCTGCCCAAATCGAAGGTGGGCAAGCTGCTGCGCCGTGAACTGCGGTCTGAAGAACGGCGCAAGCAGGCGTAAACTGCTCATGTTAAAAGCAAAATATCCAGTCATTTTCATTTCGTCTGATGCCCCTGTTATTGGGGTGACATGTGGATCTTTTCCTAAACTTCGTTATACGAAAAGAGCTTCGGGGCTACAATCACCGGAGCTCTTTTTATTTTAGTAATATCTTGTTAATTCGCCGGGACTACCTGCGTGAATTATTTTTTAAACCATTCATAAACCGGGCTTATCGTCCAACTTATGCATCTTGCGACTCAGGCTTGATAAGCTGATCCCCAGTTTTTCAGCTGCTTCAATGTTTGTTTTATACTTTTCCAGCGCTTCACTGATCAATTCAAGCTCAAATTGCTCCACCATTTTTTTAAGTGTACTTCCCGTATTAACAGTAGCCGCATAGGGATAAGGAAGGCAGGCCGATGTTATAACCCTGTGTGGAATGGTGATTAAAAGACGCTCCACCAAACTTTCCAATTCCCTCACATTACCTGGCCAGGAATAAAGTAAAAGGTTGTTTATTACATCCGGGCTAATTTCTTTGTTAATACCGTATGCCCTTGTAAGTCTCTTACAGAAATAGGCGATTAACACTGGAATATCGCTTTTTCTTTCACGCAAAGGCGGTAATTCTACAGGTATAACATTAAGTCGGTAAAATAAATCCTTTCTGAAAGAACCTTCCCTTACCATCTGCTCCAAATCCCTGTTCGTTGCAGCAACAATCCTTAAATCAATATGCTTCCCTTTCCTGCCACCGATGCGCATAACTTCCCGGTCTTGCAACACTCCTAGCAATTTGGACTGCATCTCAAGGGAAAGCTCGGAAATTTCGTCAAGAAAAAGTGTTCCTCCGTGAGCAAGTTCGATAAAACCGGCCTTGCCGTTTTTCAAGGCTCCCGTAAAAGCTCCCGGTTCATGACCGAAAAGTTCCGCTTCAATTAGATTTTCCGGTATGGCAGCACAGTTCAGTTTAACAAGCTTGCCTGACCCGGACCGCAGACTGCGCTCGTGAATGAGGCGGGCAACAAGTTCCTTCCCCACACCCGTTTCACCATATATAAGAACGGTTGAGTCTACCTGCCCCAATTGAAT
>SLRC01000119.1 GCA_007131175.1 Syntrophomonadaceae bacterium | reverse complement strand
CTTGCTTCGTGTTTGTTTATTGTTTTATATTGCACAAACGTTAGTGCAAACTTAAACCTTGAAATTATGTATGTTGTCAGTACTTACTCAATGGCTGTGCTATTTACTGTAATCACAATGCTATGCTGGGGGTCGTGGGCCAATACCCAAAAGCTATCCACCAAATCATGGGCGTTTCAATTGTTTTATTGGGACTATTCCCTGGGTGTCTTATTGTTATCGCTGCTGCTGGCTTTCACCCTTGGTAGTTTTGGAGCAGAGGGAAGATCTTTTATCCCGGATCTTTTGCAGGCTGATTCCTCATCTTTCTTGCTTGCCTTGATCGGGGGTGTGGTTTTCAACCTGGCCAATATACTGTTGGTCGTTGCAATAGATATTGCTGGTATGGCCGTAGCTTTTCCTGTTGGTATTGGTTTGGCCTTGGTGGTAGGAGTTATAACAAATTATATTGGTAGTCCGGTAGGAAATCCGGTTTTACTATTTATTGGTGTTGCATTTGTTGCAGGAGCCATTATTCTGGATGCGATGGCGTACAAAAAGAAATCTGCAGGAACCGGGAATACCAGCAAAAAAGGCATTCTGATCTCTGTGGCAGCTGGGATACTGATGGGTTTCTTCTACCGCTTTGTTGCCGACTCCATGAGTACGAATTTCCTTACCCCTGAAGTGGGTAAATTCACCCCCTACACAGCCTCTGTGGTTTTCTCTGTTGGTTTATTGCTTTCAAATTTTTTGTGGAACACAATTGCAATGTACCGTCCCATTGCCGGTGAAAAGGTTACATACAAGCAATATTTTACTGAGGGAACGCCTAAACTACACATTATCGGCATTCTTGGAGGGATGATCTGGAGCCTTGGGATGACCCTGAATATAATTGCTTCCGGACAGGCCGGGTTTGCCATCTCTTATGGACTGGGACAGGGGGCCACCCTGGTTGCTGCCTTGTGGGGAGTATTCATCTGGAAGGAGTTTAAGGGAGTCAAGGGCGTGACCCATTTAATTACCATGATGTTTGTGCTGTTCGTAATCGGCCTGGCGCTCATCATCTTCTCCCGAATTTACTAACCCTCAAATGGAAACGTATGAAGCCACATATTGTAGTAATAGGAAGTACGAACACAGATATGATTGTTAAAGTGCCGCACTTGCCGGCACCAGGTGAAACAGTATTAGGAGGAGAATTCGTTGTTGCTCAGGGAGGTAAAGGTGCTAATCAGGCCGTTGCAGCGGCCCGGGCAGGCGGAAACGTAACCTTCGTTTCCTGTGTAGGTAACGATCTGTTCGGAGAAAAGTCACTCGAAGTACTGGCCAATGAAAAAATCGACATTTCATCAGTTAAAATAGTCGACGGATACGCATCAGGAGTTGCTCTTATTAATGTAGCAGATTCCGGTGAAAATAGCATTTCAGTCGCTCCGGGAGCAAACAGCCTTTTATTGCCTGAAGACATAGAAAAAATTACTGATACCATAATCAATGCCGACATAATTCTTCTTCAATTGGAAATTCCACTTGAATCGGTAAAAACAGCAATTTCGATTGCCAACAGGCACAAAGTGCCCGTAATACTTAATCCAGCTCCTGGACAGATGCTCGATACCGAGCTTTTAAAAAGCATCGATTACCTCACACCCAATGAAAATGAAGCCGCACTAATAGCTGAATTGAAAGATCCCGAAGAAGATTATACTTTTTTAAGCAATGCCTTGCAGGAGAAAGGGTCTAAAGCAATTGTGCTGACCTTGGGTGAACAAGGAGCTTTTTTCTCAGATAATGGCCAGCTCGAACATATCCCGGGACATCGGGTAAATGCTGTTGATACAACCGCCGCCGGCGATACCTTCAATGGTTACCTGGCAGTCGCACTTGCACAGGGAGAATGCTTGAAGAATGCAGTGTCTCTTGCCAATAAAGCAGCTTCATTGTCAGTAACAATGCTTGGGGCGCAACCATCCATTCCTCATATAAACTCAATAATAACTACTTGATTAAAACACCAAAAACCAAATCTTTATGAAAAAATTCTTAAGCTTTTATTTGATCATGGTGTTCCCCGTCATCATGTTTGCTCAGCAAACACTGACAGGCACTGTGACTGATGAAAATGGAACTACCCTGCCGGGGGTAAACGTATCTATAAAAGGAACTTTCGTGGGGACTGCAACTAATATTGACGGAAATTTCAGAATACAGGCAACAGCAGGAGATATTCTTGTGTTTCAATTCATCGGATATCGAACACTTGAGATAGAATACACAGGTACACCTACCTTAGATGTTACCATGGAAACCCAGGTCATTGGACTTGATGAAATTGTGGTGGTAGGGTATGGTACTCAGGCAAGAAGTGATATTTCGGGTGCTGTTTCTGCAATTTCTGAACGAGCCTTGGCTGAAGTCCCAAAAGTTACTGGTGTTCAACAAATGTTACAGGCTAGAGCAGCCGGTGTGGATGTAGTAACCACTAGTAACAAACCAGGAGGTGGCATGCAAATCAGGGTTAGAGGAAGAAGATCTTTTGCTGCTGGCAATGACCCACTATATATCATTGATGGGATCCCTGTTACAACTTGGCTTAACGATATAAATCCCAATGATATAGAATCTATTAATGTTTTAAAGGATGCGTCAGCCACAGCTATTTATGGGTCCAGGGGGGCAAATGGAGTTATTGTAATTACGACCAGAAGAGGAAAACCCGGACCGGTAAGCGTAAGATTAAACAGCTATGTTGGCATAAATAGAGTTGCATATCCTCCCAGATTAATGGATGGGCCAGAGTTTGCAGAATTCAAACGAGAGTCTAGACGAGCCGCAGGAACATATGATGACAATGATCCATTGGCTGATGAAAAACTCTTTATTCCTATTGAGTTAGAAGGCATTGCTTTAGGACGGACAACAGACTGGTATGGATTGGTAATGGAAGATGGATATGTTCAAAATCAGGATTTAAGTTTATCAGGGGGTACAGAAAAAACAAGATATAATATATCGCTAGGCTTTATGGATGAGACGGGTACCGAACCTCTTCAGGGTTATACTCGTTACTCTGCAAGGGTTAATTTGGATCAGGTTGTTAATGAACGGCTTAGTTTTGGATTATCCCTTTTGGGGACTTATAGTGATCGCGATGGAGAAAGTTTTAATCCCCTTTTTGGACATTCTGCTATGGGAGCAAGGAATGAGAATCCGTTGGCGGTTCCATATGATGCAGAAGGGAATCTACTCTTACGAACGACAACAGAGCCCGACCAGTTAAATCCTTTATTAGATATGGTTCCGGGGGCATATGTTAATAACCGAAACACCAATCGTTTATTAGGTGTGCTATTTGCAGAATTGGAATTACTTGAAGGTCTAAGGTTTAGAACAAATTTTGGTCCTGACATTTCTGCTGATAAATTGGGAGACTACAGGGGCTCAAGAACTACAGAAAGACAAGGGGGAGATGATTGGGCAAGAGTTTGGCAGAGATCAAATATGTCATTTACCTGGGAGAATATATTAACATATGATGCGAATATAGCTGGAGTACACAGACTTAATTTCACTGGTCTGCATAGTGTCCAGGACAACAGAATTGAAAACAGCAACATGTCGGTAATTGGCCTTCCCATTCCTACTTTTCAATATCATAATCTTGGAGCGGCTGATATTATCGAAAATATAGGAAGCGACTTTCAAAGATCGTCACTTGTATCCTATATGCTTCGTTTAAATTATGTATTTGATGACAGGTATATTGCCACAATAACCGCCCGTGCCGACGGATCATCAAAATTTGCAGGTGATAATAAATGGGGTTACTTTCCATCCGCAGCAT
>SLRC01000053.1 GCA_007131175.1 Syntrophomonadaceae bacterium | reverse complement strand
CCAAGGACCGGGGGCAGGAATTCAACCCTGCTCTAGCGGGTTGCAGGTTCAGGGCACCGCTACCTCCCCGTCTAGCACGGCCAAATATTTGACTAAATTTATGGCGGAGAGAGTGGGATTCGAACCCACGAGACGAGGTTTTGCCCCGTCTACTCGCTTTCCAGGCGAGCGCCTTCGTCCAACTCGACCATCTCTCCGCGATCCATTCGCTGCTTGGTATGCTAAAATAGCTTCCCCAAAACAAACACCAGGAATTCTAAAAGCTCAAATGGCTATTTACATTTTAACTTAAAACAGTCCTTTTGACAAGGGAAAGGAAAAACAGCACCATGCAATTATAAAAAAGGGCAGCTCTATTTATAAAAGAGATGCCCATATATCACTGTTCCATATTATATTTTTCAAATAAAGCTTGAGCTACCGGGGGATAACGTTGGCAGCCTGCGGGCCCCGGTTGCCTTCCACTACGTCAAACTCCACACTTTGTCCCTCTTCCAAAGTCTTGAAGCCTTCCCGCTGGATAGCAGAAAAATGAACAAATACATCTCCACCCTCATCGCTTTCAATAAACCCGTAACCTTTTTCTGCGTTAAACCATTTTACTTTGCCTTCCATATTCCAGGCCCCCTAAAAATGTTATTTGAGTCAAAAAGCGTAAAAACGTGAATCACCTTTTAAACCGGGAGGCCTAAAGATTGTTCAGTTTTTCTCGTCTTTTTAACACTGTTTATTATAATATCATAAACAACGTAAAAATCAAATAATATTTATGGCAATTTTACCCTTGGGATCCTTAAAACTCCTCGGTGACCACCTGGGCCAGGTTGGTTACATGATCGGCAATCCTTTCAAGATTGCTCAGAACATCCAGGTAGATTACCCCGGTCATGGCAACACACTCTTTACGGTTTACACGGCCGATATGTTGTTTGCGATAAACCCTTTCCATCTCATCAATCACATCGTCCTGATTGATCACTTCCCGGGCCAGTTCCTTGTTATCCTGAGCCAGGGCAGCGGCAGCCTTTTCAAACATTTCATCAATTACGTGGTGCATATTTTGCGCCTCTTCCCTGGCCATGGCTGAAACCTGCATCCGGTCATCCAAAACTGTCTCTGTAAGCTGCAAAATATTTTGGGCATGGTCACCAATACGTTCCAGGTCATTGGCAGCACTCATCAATCCTGCCACAACAGTGGTTTGATGACGGGTAAGTGAATGCTGGGACATTTCCTGCAGGTAGAGGTTGATCTCCGTTTCCAGGCCATCCAGCAGGTCCTCCTGCTGATAGATCTGTGCTATTTTTTTACGGTCCCCTTTGATAAACAGTTCTATGGTCTCGCTAAACATCTTGCGTGCGATCGCGGCCATTCTTAAGACTTCCTGCCTGGCGGCCGCAATGGCGATGGCTGGAGTTTTCAGCATGCGCCGGTCCAAATATTTAGAGCCCATTTCCACGGGCACATCCTCGCCGGGAACAATATAGTTGAGCAGCTTGATAAAATATTTAAAAAATGGGAAAACAAGGACTGTGTTTAAAACATTGAAGATAGTATGGGCATTGGCAGTCTGGCGGGCCACACTGTTACCCGAATCAATAATCAACTCCGTGAAAGGGTTCAAAAAGAATAATATTACAACAACCCCGAGCACATTAAAGAGGACATGGGCCACTGCCGCCTTGCGGGCCGGCAATGATGTTCCTATGCTAGCCAGTACGGTTGTTATACAGGTACCGATATTTGTCCCCAGGATTAACGGTATGGCTGCCTGAAGGGTGATTAGATCCTGCAATGTGAGGGCAATAATAATCCCGGTGGCGCCGCTGCTGCTCTGGATAGAAGCAGTAAAAAGGGCTGATATGAGAATGGCCATAAGAGGCTGCTCACCAAATCTGAGGAGCAGATCCATAAAAAGGGGGCTTTCCCGTAAGGGGTACATAGACTCGGACATGGTGACCATACCGAGGAAAAGGAGTCCGAATCCGAGGACAGACTGACCAAGATAGCGATAAAACCTGCGGCGCCCAAAAAAATTGAGCATGGCACCAACACCGATGGTGGGCAGAGCCAGGAACTCAAGCTTAAATGAAACCATCTGGGCTGTAATGGTGGTACCAATGTTGGAACCCATGATCGCGCTGACAGCCTGGGGCAGGGTCATCAGTCCCGCATTTACAAACCCCACCAGCATCACCGTGGTGGTGCTGCTGCTTTGGACCAATAAGGTAACAAGGATTCCTGTAAAAACGCCAATAATTGGCTTACCTGTTAATATTTCCAGAATACGCCTGAGCTTGTCTCCTGCTAGCTTTTGCATTCCTGAGGCCATCATCTGAATACCAAAAAGGAAAAGGCCAAGACCTCCGAGCATCCCTGCAGCCACTAGCCACCAGCTCATAATAAAGATATCCTCCCACAAACCATATGGTTAAATTATCTATATGCCTATAGATTCTCCATGTCGTTACTTTTTCCTTTTAACTCTTACTTAAAACATAAAATATTTATAAAACCGGAAACTAATAATTCGCCGGACACATGCACCCCTTCCAAAGAGGGTCAGGACACTTTCACAGGTGTCACAATCCAAATGCCAAAAAACCACAAAAAAATATTTTCCGCAATAATCTTCCAGGTTGCTGCTCCCGCCACCATGCCTTCTCCCCCCGGGATCAGGATGTTTTTTGAATCCATCTGGGCACGCTCCTGGAGTAAATATAAAGTATTCTGATCCTTTAAGATTATATCTGAGGACCGGGGGGCTGCTTTTTATTCATATTGTCATCGATTATGAGAGCATTTAGTGCCTTGGCAGAGCAGATTTCAAAAAAACCTGATTTTCCGTTATAATATAGATGAAGAGTTTTTTTAAGGAGGTCCATCTGTTTAAGAAAATGAGTGGTATCTGTGGAATTATACCAAAACGGGGTAATGTTATCATACAAGAGGAACTGGATGCAATGCTTGATTCTTTAGCTAATAGGGGTCCGGACCATGCAGGAAAATTGCTGGATCAACAATTTGCTTTTGGTCACAGGCACCTTAATATTATTGACCCATCTCAGAAGGCACATCAACCCATGGATGATCGGCAACACGGCCTGGCCGTCACGTATGATGGAGCAATATACAATTATAAAGAGCTGCAAAAGGAGTTAATTGATCGGGGATATACATTTAAAACCGAATCTGATACGGAAGTTTTATTGAAAGCATATCATTGCTGGGGCGAGTCTTTTATTGAACAGTTAAATGGTGCCTTTGCTTTTTGCATCTATGACCGGAATAAAGAAGTATTTATTTTCGGCAGGGACCGCCTGGGGATAAAGCCCATTTATTATACACTAAGCAGCGGGGATCTTTATTTTGCCTCCACCATTCAAGCCCTTAACCAGGCGGGCAAGGTAGACGGGGTACTTTCCCGGGAAGCACTGCACTACTACCTCAGTTTTCACGCCGTCGTCCCTGCCCCCTTCACTATTTATGAGGGGGTTAAAAAAAATGAGCCGGGAACGCTGCAGATACTGGACAGGAGTGGTGGCTTAAAAAAACATAAATACTGGTCTGTTACTTACAGCGAAGAAAAAGATATTTCCGCAGAACAGGCAGCCGGGGAAATTATGCACACCCTCAGGGAAAGTGTGCGGCAGCAAATGGTTGCCGGCCATGCCCCGGTGGGGGCTTTGCTCAGCGGCGGGGTGGATTCCAGCCTCATCGTGGCTTTTATGGCTGAATTTGCCACATCCCCCGTCAAGACATACTCGGTAGGCTTTGAAAATGCCGGCGGTGAAGAAGGAAACGAGTTCTATTACAGTGACCTTGTTTCCCGGGAGT
>SLRC01000103.1 GCA_007131175.1 Syntrophomonadaceae bacterium | reverse complement strand
TTTTTGTGTAAATATAATATTGACAATAAGAGATGAATTGTGCTAAGGTACTTTAAACTTAATGAACATTAGGAAAGGATGTGATCGGCAGAGGGACTATCATACCGGAAAAGTTGGCAGGCAGACAAAAGACTTTCTTGTTGGCTTGTTAACCAGGGGTTTTCGGTAAAGGGTTAAAGGGGCTTTTGTATTTTTTAATTGTAGGAGGTTAATGACTACAAAGAATTCAGGGGCAACAAAGGGCGAAAGGGTTTTGATTTTTGACGAAAAGTTTTTTTTAAAGGGTACTTTTAGGTGGTATCAACGGAGATCCACCGTCCCCCACAGGGTGGATTTTAGTTTAAATCCAAGGAGGAATAAGCATGGAAACAAAAAGAGTGTACCTTAATCAAAGCGATATGCCAAAGCAATGGTACAACATCGCTGCAGATATGCCCACTCCTATGCAGCCGCCCCTTCATCCCGGTACAGGGCAGCCTATCGGGCCGGATGACTTGGCTCCAATTTTCCCTATGAATCTCATTGAGCAGGAAGTGAGTACCCAACGCTGGATAGATATTCCGGAAGAAGTCCTGGAAATCCTGGCAATTTGGAGACCGTCACCGTTGACAAGGGCCTACAATCTTGAAAAGTTTTTGGGTACACCTGCCAAAATCTATTTTAAAGATGAATCAGTCAGCCCCTCCGGCAGTCATAAACCCAATACGGCCGTTGCCCAGGCTTACTATAACAAGGCTTTTGGGATTAAGCGTATCGCCACTGAAACCGGGGCCGGTCAGTGGGGCAGCTCCCTTGCCATGGCTTGCCAGCTTTTAGGCATTGAGTTAAAAGTATACATGGTAAGGATCAGTTTTGAGCAGAAACCATACCGTAAAATCCTGATGCGCACATGGGGTGCTGAGTGTGTGGCCAGTCCCAGCCAGGATACCAGTTTCGGCCGTAAAATGCAGGCAGAATATCCGGATACTCCGGGTAGTCTGGGGATTGCCATCAGTGAGGCCATTGAAGATACGGTAACAAGTAAAGACACACGTTACGCCCTCGGCAGCGTGCTCAACCATGTCATGTTGCACCAAACGATCATCGGGCTGGAAGCCCTGAAACAATGCGAAATGGTGGGTGCCTATCCCGATATAGTTGTGGGTTGCTGTGGCGGCGGCAGCAACTTTGCCGGTTTAGCCTTTCCCTTCATCCGTGATAAAATCTATGGTAAAAACTTGCGAATAGTTGGAGTGGAACCTTCCGCCTGCCCCACATTGACCAAGGGTAGTTTCCTTTATGATTTCGGTGACACTGCAGCGACCACGCCGCTGCTGCCCATGCACACTCTTGGGCATAACTTTATCCCCCAACCGTTCCATGCCGGTGGGTTGCGTTATCATGGAATGGCTCCCCTTGTGAGCCAGCTTGTTATGGACAACCTCATTGAGCCCATGTCTTTCAACCAGATTCAGACCTATGAGGCGGGAATGACTTTCGCCCGCACCGAGGGAATTGTCCCCGCACCGGAAACAAACCACGCCATTGCCGGAGCAATTCACGAAGCCCTCAAATGCAAGGAGACGGGCGAGGCCAAGACCATCCTCTTTAACTTTAGCGGCCATGGTATCATGGATCTTGCTGGTTACGATGCGTACATGGACAATAAGCTGACCAATTACGAGATGCCGGAGGAGGAGATCCAGGCAGCATTAAAGGTTCTGGAAAGCTATCCCAAGCCTAAGGTTTCTTAGAAAAGCAACAAAATATTTAGCAGCATACATACAGAAAAGCTCCCGGTTAGACGGGGGTTTTTCTGTATGTATGCTGATCTTTAAACTTGCTCCTGGTTTCTGTTAACTTTACGTTCCTTATTTAAAATAATTGATTGTAAAGTCAAGAAATGTTTTGCTCAGGGGTGAAAAAATACGTTTTTTGCGGTAAACGAGGTGAAAGCTCCGTTCCAGGCAAAGGCCCTGTATACGGTAACCTTTCAAAGTTTCCGCTTGCAGTTCATTTTCCACTGCTTTACGAGATATCACAGTTATTCCCAACCCGGCTTTGACTGCTTCTTTGATTGCTTCCTGTCCTTCCAGGTATGCAACTATATTAAGGCGGGATTGGTTTGCCTTTGCCTTTTTTAAAGCCTTTTCAAAAACAAGGCGTGTTGCCGAGCCTGGTTCACGTAAAATAAAAGGAAGTTGAATGCAGGAACTCAGGTCAGTTACAGGCAGCTCAAAATGTTCTTTACGCCCGTTTATTGCTTTAACATCATTTGCCGGTGTCGCCTTTAACTCCAGTACAGGTGGGGTCACCAGGATTAGCTCATCTTCCACCAGGGGGCACTGGTTTAAATCTTCCAGTTGTCCCGCTTCTCCTACCATTCCCAGGTCATAAGTAAAATCTCTGATACTATCAATGACCTGCCTGGTATCGCGGATGAGTACGGAAAAAGTAACATCCGGGTACCGTTTGCTAAAAGCATAAAGTACGCCAGGCAAATAATATGTTCCGGGCACGCTGCTTGCGGCAATTTCCAGGTGGCCTTTAATAATATGGTATTTTTCCTGGATGGCAGAGAGGGCTTCCTCTTTGCAACCGAGAAGTTGCTGAGCATAACGGTATAGTATTTTGCCCGCTTCTGTAAGAACAAGCTCCCTTTGACTCCGGTCCAGCAGGGGAGTGCCGACCTCACTTTCCAGTGCTTTTATATGAGCGCTTACAGTGGGCTGACTCAGGAAAACACACTCTGCTGCCCGGGAAAAACTTCTTTGACGTACCACCTCAACAAAAACTTTTAGTTGATGAAAATCCATAAATTAATCACGCACTTTCTGGTAATTACTAAACCTGATTATAACATCTTAATGCTCATATTTGTAGGGATTGTCCCTATTTATGAGGAATTTATAATGAACACAATTTATAAGGAATTTTGTTGACAAGAGCTTTGGGCCATAGTAACATTCTCACATGTTATCTAGATATGGCTGTTTCAGGAAACTAACAACAAAGATAATGTCTAATCTAGTTACCCTGTGGAGGTTAATACTATATGGAAGGCAAATTTTTGCCTGTGTCTAAAGAAGATATGGAGAAGCGGGGTTGGGACCGGCCGGATTTTATTATAATTACCGGGGATGCTTATGTTGATCATCCGACCTTTGGTGCGGCTATTATAGGAAGGTATCTTGAAGCCCACGGTTTTAAGGTTGGTATAATTGCCCAGCCCGATTGGCGCGATGCGAAAAACTTTAAAAAACTTGGCAAACCAGTGCTGGGGTTTTTGATTTCTGGTGGCAATATGGATTCCATGGTAAATCATTACACTGTGGCAAAAAAAAGAAGGAAAAAGGATGTTTACTCACCCGGTGGGCGTGGGGGGCTGCGGCCTGATCGGGCGGTAATAGTATATTCAAACAAGGTCAAAGAAGCTTATAAAAAGGTCCCTGTAATCCTGGGTGGGTTGGAAGCGGCCTTGCGCCGCATGGCCCATTATGATTACTGGGATAATAAAGTGCGCCGCTCCATTCTTCTGGATGCCAAAGCAGACCTGCTTGTATACGGTATGGGTGAAAGGCAGGTTATAGAAATTGCCGAAGCTTTGCAAAGCGGGCTTTCCATTAAAGATATTACGTATATAAAAGGTACAGTTTACAAAACCTCAACTTTAGATGGTGTTTACGGGGCAAGAAAGCTGCCCTCTTACGATGAACTCATTGCCTCGAAAAAGGCATATGCGAATAGTTTTATAACCCAATACAAAAATACCGATACAGTCAGTGCTGCTCCCCTGATTGAACCGTACAGGCATACCTTAGTTGTTCAGAACCCTCCTGCCGAACCCCTTTCCACCCATGAGCTGGACAGTATCTACAGTCTGCCTTTTACAAAAAGATACCATCCTATGTATGAAAAAGAGGGTGGAGTTCCTGCAATAAACGAAGTTAAGTACAGCCTTTTGAGCAGCAGAGGTTGTATTGGTGGATGCAGTTTTTGTGCTTTAAATTTTCACCAGGGAAGGACCATTCAAAAAAGGAGCATCGCATCAGTTGTGGAAGAGGCGGAAGCGATGATTGCGGATGGAGATTTTAAGGGCTATATTCACGATGTGGGAGGCCCCACGGCAAATTTCCGGGAAAAGGCATGCCAAAAACAGGAGAAACGCGGGGTGTGTGCCACCAAGCAATGCCTCTTTCCTCGCCCTTGTAAAAACCTTATAATCGACCACAGTGAATACCTTGCCTTGTTAAGAAAGCTGCGGAATCTCAAAGGTGTAAAAAAGGTCTTCATCCGTTCCGGAATCAGGCATGACTATTTAACTTATGACCCAAACAGTGAATTCTTTGAGGAGCTTTGCCGCTTTCATGTAAGCGGTCAGTTGAAGGTCGCTCCCGAACATGTAGCTCCCTCAGTCCTTCAGAAAATGGGGAAACCTGGACATAAAGTGTACGAAGAATTTGCAAGGAAATATGAAACGATCAACAAAAAACACGGGATGAAACAATTTTTAGTTCCTTACTTTATGTCCAGTCATCCCGGGGCAGATTTAAATGCCGCCATTCAATTGGCAGAATATGTAAGGGACATGGAGTATATGCCCGAACAGGTACAGGACTTTTATCCCACCCCGGGGACTCTTTCAACCTGCATGTATTATACAGGGATTGATCCCCGCACTATGGAAAAGTTATATATACCCCGCTCGCCCCATGAAAAAGCGATGCAAAGGGCATTGATACAATTTAAAAATCCGAAAAATTATCAGCTGGTTTATGAAGCACTAAAGAAGGCTGGTCGGGAAGATTTAATAGGATATGGTAAGAAATGCTTAATTAAACCGAGGAAAAAAAACTTTGCTAAGGTAAAGGGTGGTTAATTTAGATATTGTAACATTACTCTAAATAACCAGAGAAAATGGTACCTTGGTACCATGTGAAATAAATCAAATATGGTAAAATTTATTATTAAGACACTCATCCCTTCTACAGTGGCGGGATTCAAGGGCAAAATTCTATTTATTCAAAATCTACCTCTTGCTGTGCCATAAAAAGGAGGCAGTGGGAATGGGCGAACAATTGATCTTGCTGCAAGATCTCCAATCTTTGGCAGAGCAGCTGATACTGATTACGGGGGTTTGCTCCGTTTTGATCTTAGGTACAGTATTTTTATTGCTTCTGGTAAGGGACCGGACCCAGGCCCGGAGTTATGAGTTTAACAGCCGCCGCAAACTGGGTCATGAAGCATTGCAAAAAGAAGCTCCTAATAATGGCTTTTGGAAAAAAATATTAGAACTATAGGATCATTCAGATATTCAAAAAATAGAATGAATACACAGACAGCTCCCCGGTATTATTTTTCTTAGGGAGCATCTTTATTTTCCGGCTTGTTTTAAAACATTTCCGAAAAAGCAGGAATGTCCATATATTTAATAGAATTGTTTTAATAATGCATTATTTTAAGCGACTATTCCCATTGTATGTCACATAAATATCACCACAGTTACACTTTAAATGGAGATAGCAATTTTGTAAAAGTCAGACCGGGCAGTGAGGGCTTATTTTTATTGATCAACAGCGTAAGGTTCTATAGTACACGAAATCAATGTGGGGAGGAGGTGATAAATCCATGAAACTGAGCAGGTTTTTGTTGATAAAAGGTGTTATCACTCTCGTTTTTGGCGTTTTGTTCCTGGTGTTCCCCGCAGGCACCATGTCATTGTTTGGTGTTACATTGGAACAAGTTGGAATTTTTATGACTCGTTATTTTGGAATAGCAATGATCGGTCTTGGATTAATTTGTTTAGTTGAAAAAAATAAGGCTTATCATGCAATTGAGGGAATCCTTCTATCTCTTTTTATAACAGATGCTATTGGTTTTATTGTGGCACTCCAAGCTCAACTCACTGGTTTGCTTAATGCGCTCGGTTGGTTTGTTGTATTAATATGGTTGTTACTGGCTCTGGGTCTTGGCTATTTCAGGTTTGTCAAGGCAGCATAATGAAAATTAAAAAAACCTGCCCCCCCGGATATTGGGGGCAGGTTTTTTTAACAGCTTTTTAAAAGGATAATTTCCCAGCAAAAAAAAGAGGACTTTATACCAAAAAGCGAGTAAAATATAGATGAGGACATGTTAGGAGAGGTTGGAGTATAAATAGTGAAAAAACCAATAATATACATTCTTTTAGTCTTGTTTGTTTTTGGAGCAGTTGGCTTTGGACTATTTATTAATACAAAATATAAACAGACATTAACGAGCATTGCTGCAGTTCCGGAAAAGGACAGGGATGAAGAGGATAAACCTGCTGAAATTACTGAAGAAAGGGAACCACATCATCCCTTTATTCTCTTACTATTCGGTATCAGTAAAAGAACGACTCTAAATGATCCAGGAAGGGCCGACACGATCATGCTGGCCCTGGCAGATCCTGAATTGGGGAGGATTAAATTAATTTCCATTCCCAGGGATGCCTATGTGGATATACCAGGATATGGAAATAAGAAAATTAATGCTGCTTACCCCCAGGGTGGTGCTGACCTTTTAAAAAGAACCCTGGAAAACTGGCTCTCCATTAATATTCATGGGTTTGCAAGTATTAATTTTGAAGGATTTATTGACCTGGTGGACCTGGTGGGAGGCATTAAGGTAAATGTCCCCCGGGATATGAGGTACGATGACCTTGCGGATGGTACAAATATTAATCTGAAAAAGGGCGAGCAAGTTTTAGATGGAAAAAATGCCCTCGATTTTGTCCGTTTCCGTAAAAGCAACGATGGAAGACATTCCAGTGATTATGAAAGGATGGAGCGTCAACAGCAGGCACTGGCCGAATTAAGCAAGAAACTGGCATCGAACAGGAAGATTACCAGGATTAATAATATAATGAATATTTTAAGTGCAAATATTAAAACAAGTTTGACCGTAGATGAATTGGATACACTGGTTAAAAGGTTCTATGCTATAGACGTGCAGGGGCTGGAGACAACTTCACTGCAAGGCGGAGGCTATCTAATAAATGGAGCCTGGTATGAAATTGTTCCTGATGAAGAAATTGAACGGGTTCAGGATATTATTAATAATTTTATGGGCCACACAAATTAACAATAGCAGTTGCTGGTAAAATAAAAAGAAGGATTCAATATGGCAGTAGCGAAATTCAAAAGGAGGAAAAATATACTTTTATTACCTGTCCTGTTTATTTGCTGGAGTGTAAAAGTGGAGTAAGGAATTATGAAGGAGAAAGGAAATCCCTTGATGCATATTATTGTAGAGTTAACAGCAGATTCTCCATGCCTGGATGAAGCGATTAAGATGCTATGGAGCCAGTGGGGGGATGAAAATAATTATAATTTTTTTGAGGATTTGGTTATGCATTCTTGCAGGCCTGAAAATACTCTGCCCAAATTTTATATTTATCTAAAAAACGACAGTGTTGTGGGAACGTGTGCGCTTTTACGGTATGATTTTGTGAGCCGACAGGATCTGTCTCCCTGGCTTGCGTGCCTTTATGTTGTTCCCGGGGAAAGGGTAAACGGGATCGGGACTGCGCTGCAGCATCATGTAGTTAAGGAGGCAAAACGCAAGGGATTTGACAGGGTTTTTTTATGCACGGAACTGGACGGTTATTATGAGAGAAGCAACTGGCGCCATTTTGGCAACGGTTACCTGTATACTGGACAAGAAGTGAAGTATTATGAAAAACAGTCTGTCTGAACTATTGGGGAATACAAATTAAATTATCCTCCCTTGAACTTGAACTTGAGCAGTGGTAGTTTATAAAAACAAAGTTTATAATTTTTATTTTCTATAAATTTTTTTCCCCAATCGTTATGCTTGTGAAGATATAACGAACCACAGAAATGGGGTCAACAGATAAGTATCGAAACTTCTTCCCGTTATTTGCTAATGCAATAGAATGATGCAATAGAAATAATTGTTATAAGTTTTACAACTTCAAAAATATGGTAAAATGTAAAGTGGTTGGTTATCCCTACCTACTGCAGCAGCTTATAATCCCCGTGGAATGGTACGAGTGGGGAGAAGGCATTTGATAAAATAGAACCGAAGGGACCTCAGAAAAGCGAAATATTATCCCGTATGGATATGGCAAACTCTTTAAAAGAGGTGCTTAGATGAAAAAGATATTTATTATTGAAGATGACGAAGAGATTAAAGGGTTATTGGAATTCAATTTAACGAAACAAGGTTATAATATTGTTTCTGTTGCCGATGGCCGGGAAGCTTTGAGCATGCTTCAGGATGAAAAGCCTGATCTAATTCTGCTTGATATTATGTTGCCGGAAGTGGACGGTTATGAGATCTGCCGAATACTTCGCTCTTGGGATGGCTTTAAAGATACACCTGTTATTATGCTTACGGCAAAGAGTGAAGAGCTGGATGTGGTGCTTGGCCTGGAGCTTGGGGCCGATGATTATGTAACGAAACCATTCAGTATCCGGGAACTCCTTTCCCGCATCAAAGCCCATTTGCGACGTAGTAAAACAGATTCAGAAAAGATGCCGCAAAATGGAACTGACAATGGATCTTCAACCCTGCAGACGGGAGAGCTAAACCTCAAACTGGATGAATACAAAGCATATGTGGGGGAAAAGCAGATTAACCTTACTCATAAAGAATTTGAGCTGTTAAAGCTTTTAATGAGCAACAGGGGTAAGGTTTTAAATAGAGATTTATTGTTGGAAAAGATCTGGGGTTATGATACAGAGATTGATACCCGCACAGTGGATGTCCATATCAGGCATTTAAGGCAAAAAGTAGAAACAGATCCTGCCAACCCCCGCTACATTAAAACAATCCGTGGCGTGGGTTATTATTTGGACTCTAACAGCTGAGCCGTTTGGCGGTTGCGGACAGCAGGTTGATAGAAAGAAGGTCGGCAAATGCCATTTCACAGTATCCGCTGGCGACTGACAATGCTCCATTTTATGATTATTACGGTTAGTTTATTGACGATCGGTGGCTATTTAATCTGGCGCATCGAGAGTTTCTATATGGCAAATTTGGAAAGGCAAATTGTTAACGAAGCATTTATTACAGGGGAATTAATCAACAACATGCTCACAGGGGGAAGTAAAGAACAGCTGGTGGATGATATGTGTGAGAGGATTGGGGCCAACACGGGGCAGCGCATTACCTATATAGCACCTGATGGCAGGGTAATCGGGGATTCGCTGGAAGAAGCGGTCCTGATGGAAAACCACCTTAACCGGCCTGAAATCCAGGCGGCTTTAAGGGAAGGCAAAGGAACGAGCCAGAGGTACAGCTCAACTGTGGGTATGCAAATGTATTATGTGGCGCTGGTTTTGGAAAGGGAAGAGGAGACCAGTGGTTTCGTCCGCATTTCTGTGCCCCTTTCTTTTATCAGAAGCAATATCAGCCAACTACGAACAATTTTAATATCAGGCCTGTTTCTGGCCCTTTTCATTTCATCTCTGCTAAGCTTTCGTTTTTCCAGTAAAATCACAAGGCCACTTGAAGCAGTGGGACGGGTCGCCAGGGGCATTGCTTCAGGTGATTTTAGCAAACGGGTTGAATATGAGCGGGATGATGAACTGGGTACTCTGGCCAGAACCATTAATGAAATGGGAGAGACTTTAAAAGAAAATGTAGACCTGATAGTTTATGAGAAAAACAGGCTGGAGACAGTTATGTCCGCCATGACAAGCGGTGTAATCCTTTGTAATAATAAGGGTGAAATAGATTTCATTAACGATGCGGTGATTAACTTATTTGGCCTGGACAGGGAAAAAGTGTTGGGGCTGCCTGTAAATATGGCCTTTCGCAACTATCTCCTCTATGACCAGTTTCAGGAAGCGCTGGCCGGTGGCGCCATAAAATCATTTGATTTAAACCTAATTTTCCCTGAAACCAAAGTTTTACAAGTGTATATTATCCCGATCAGGGATCAATTTAACAGGGTAACCGGCGCCCTTGCTGTTTTACATGATATTACAGGTTTGCGCTCCCTGGAGAGGATGAGAAGTGAATTTGCAGCCAATGTTTCCCACGAACTTCGTACCCCGTTAACAACAATCAAGGGATATGCCGAAACCCTTTTGGATGAAACAAACTGGGATGATCGGGATACGGTGTTGCACTTTTTGAGTATTATCGATAAAGAAGCGGAAAGATTATCCCGTATTTTAAATGACCTGCTCAATCTATCACAGATTGAAAATAATAAAGGGGTAATGAAAAAGCAAAAGGTAATGTTGGAGCTGGTTGTTAAAGAGGCTGTTTCCATGCTGCAAAAACAGGCTGACAGCAAAAATCTGGATATGCAGTTAGACGTGATGCACGAAGGGTGTAGCATTCAGGGAGATCCTGACTGGCTGCTACAGCTGTTTATCGATCTGTTGGACAACGCCATTAAATACACGCCGGATCAGGGAAAGATCTTTATTACCATTGAAAAGCAGGATAGCGAATGTGTTGTTAAGATCAGGGACACGGGTATAGGTATCTCCCCGGAGGATCTGCCGTATATTTTCGATCGTTTTTACCGGGCCGATAAAGCCCGTTCAAGACGTCTCGGCGGAACAGGCTTGGGTCTTGCCGTGGTCAAGCATATTGTGGAGGCCCATAATGCTGCAATTGAAGTAAAAAGTACCTTGGGCGAGGGCAGCATTTTTACGTTGTCGTTTTGCAAAAAATGAAAAAATAGGAGGTGGTCATATTGAGCAAAAGCAGAGTGCTTTTTTTATGCACCGGCAATTCTGCACGCAGTCAAATGGCCGAGGCTTTTTTGCATTATTATGACGGGGAGCGATTTGAAGCGTTTAGTGCCGGACTTGAACCCCAGGGCGTAAATCCCTACACCAGGCAGGTAATGCAGGAAAAAGGAATCAGCCTGGAAGGACATTACTCCAAACATATAAAGGAATACATGGGCAAGGTTCATTTTGATTACGTTGTTACTGTTTGTTCCAAGGCGGAAGAAAGTTGTCCAGCCGTATTTCCGAAGGCGGGAGCTATCCTGCACTGGTCGTTTAATGATCCGGCTGCCCTGGCAGGCAGTGATGAGGAAAAGCTGGTCAAGTTTCGTGAAATCCGTGATCAGATTGAACAACGCATAAAAGATTGGTTGCAAAGTGCCGGCTTGCTTGCACCGGAAGGATAGAGGGCAATGCTGAGAGTAACCTGATTGTCCGGGCTGGAAACTGAAACGTATTGTAAATTATATTCATCAACCAGGGGGTGTACCCGGTAACGACGGGAACACCCCCTGGCTTTTCACTTAACTAACCTCAGACAGCTTCACCTCACCTTCAGGGTTATTCTAATTTAACATTCTTTTAAAAAACATTTAACTTCAAATTAACCTTTTTTTCGCGGGTTTTTAACTTAGGCATATTATGCTTTATACCAGCGGGAGTTAATCCCACGAAAAAGAGGAGGGACAAAAAAGATGTACTATGGTAGGAGGAATACGGGCAGGAGTTACGACAATTGTTTATTCATTTTTGTGCTGGCGGCGATTTTTTTGGCGGTGGGGATTCTCACAGGATGTGGAGGCGGGGCACCCACTCCGACACCCAATCCTGCGCCCAGTCAGGGTGAAAATAGCGGTGCTGTAGCAGATGAGTTGCCTGCAGGAAGTTTTTCTGTTCAAGGATCTGACACGATGGTGAACATGGGACAACACCTGGCGGAAGTTTACATGGACAACGTAAATTCTAATGCGGCCATATCTGTAACGGGCGGAGGTTCGGGCACCGGAATAGCAGCTTTGATTAACGACAATATTGATATAGCTCAGGTTTCCCGTACCATGCGGGACAGTGAGTTTGAGGAAGCACAGGCAAATGGAGTTGAGGCTTATGAAATAATAGTAGCCCAGGACGGGCTTGCAATATACCTGAACGAGGAAAATCCTATTGATGAGCTGGATGTTGCCCAGTTAAAAGACATTTTTACCGGCAAAATAACCGAGTGGAGCGAGCTTGGCTGGGCAGATGGCGGCCATATCGACATTTTTTCACGCCAGTCTAATTCAGGAACGTACGTTTACATTAATGAAAATATCATGCATGGTGAAGACTGGGCAGCGGGAACCCGCTTTCAGCCCGGTTCGTCACAGGTGGTCGAAGGGGTAAAAGCTGACCGTGGTGGCATCGGCTACAGCGGCATTGGTTACCTGACTGACGGGGTTAAGGCAATTAATGTTGGCCATGTAGGGCAGCCGGCAGTCTCACCCAGGGAAGCATCCAATGTCTCAGACGGCTCTTATCCCATTTCCCGTCCTCTCTTCTTTTATCTGAATGGCTATCCTGAAGGGCTCATCCGTCACTACATTGATTGGGTTCTATCTGATGAAGGGCAGGCTGCAGTAGTGGAAGCCGGATTTTACGGTATCCATGATGAATACAGGCAGATGAATGCCACAGTCCTTGGCAACTAATATATTATTATTGCAGAAGGAGGAAAAAAATGGCCAAACTTGATGAGGCAGATTTCTATAAGATTCAGGTACAAAAACAACCTGCAGTCGGAACGTCTTCCAGAAAGATGCAGGATGACTTGACCCAGCAGTCGATTAAAAGCAACTTGGGAAACTTTATTTTAGAGAAGTTTTTTTTAATATGTGGGATGCTTTCTATTTTCGTGTTACTCCTGATTTTGTACTTCTTGTTGAAAAACAGTTGGCCTGCCTTACAGGAAGTTCGTATCAGTGAATTTATTTTTGGTCAGCGATGGATGCCGTCTTCTCCTAACCCCGGTTTTGGGGCCTTGCCCCTGATCCTTGGTTCAATTATTATTACAGTAGGAGCTTTGCTCATGGCTGTGCCTTGGTCTCTGGCTGCTGCTGTTTACTTGGGTGAAGCTGCTCCCCGATTAATCAGGGAAATTTTAAAACCCGTGATTGAAGTGCTGGAAATATTCCCTTCCGTTGTGCTCGGGTTTATAGCCCTTGTTGTGGTGGGGCCCTTTATCGCCCGTGTCTTTAATCTGTCCAGTGGTCTGATCGGCCTTACCGGTGCTATAGTGTTGGCCATTATGGCTTTGCCAACGATTATTTCAATCAGTGAAGACGCCCTTAACAGTGTTCCAAAAGATTACAAGGAAGCTGCTATTGCCTTGGGTGCAACCAATTGGGAGACGGCCCGGTATGTTAGTATACCTGCAGCAAGTTCAGGTATAGTAGCCGCTGTTATGCTGGGTTTTGGCCGGGTTGTTGGAGAGACAATGGCAGTTTTGATGGCTGCAGGTAACGCTCTTGACATGCCCCTTAAAGAAATACTCAATATCCCTGTGCCTACACTTATGCAGTCTATGCGGACTTTGACTGCCACGATCGCCATTGAAGCCAGTGACGTGCCCTGGGGCAGCACCCACTATCATGCTTTATTTGTGATCGGAGTTGTTCTTTTTGTGATAACTTTTCTTGTAAACCTTGTTTCCGATATAATGCTTTCCCGTTTTCAGGAGGTGAACCGCAATGACTGAAATGGAAAGGAATTTACGTAATAAGAAAATAGCGGAGAAAGTCTATTTTTCAATGTGTGGTCTCTTTATGATTTTGACAATTGCTGTTTTGTTTTGGATTTTATACGATGTTGCTTCCAAAGGTTACAGCACCATTAATTGGACTTTTCTCACAGACCGGCCCCGTGAGCAAATGACAGCAGGGGGAATCTGGCCCGCTATTGTGGGGACTTTTTATGTAGCCTCTCTCACAATTATAATTTCTGTTCCCGTTGGTATCACATCTGCAATTTACCTTAATGAATATGCCAGCAAAGGAACTTTGGTGAGGGTCATACGGCTCAGTATCCGTAACCTCTCTGGAGTACCTTCTATCGTTTACGGCCTTTTTGGGCTTGGCCTTTTTGCGGCAACCCTTGGTTTGGGGACATCGCTGATTTCTGCGGCACTTACGCTCTCCATTATGAGTCTCCCCTGGGTTATTACTGCGTCAGAGGAGGCCTTAAAAGCGGTTCCCCAATCGTTTCGTGAAGGAGGGCTGGCGCTTGGTGCCACAAAGTGGCAGATGATTCGACAGTTGGTTTTACCCAATGCCATATCCGGAATGGCAACCGGTTCCATTCTTGCCCTTGCACGGGCTACCGGTGAAACTGCTCCCATTATCCTTACCGGGGCAGCTTTTTTTCTGCCGGCGCTGCCCACTTCTTTAAGTGATCGCTTCATGGCAATGCCTTATCATCTTTATATTCTTGCCACACAGCATATGAGCCCTGCCCAGGTTCGGCCGATCGCATATGCAACTGCACTGGTCCTTATAGCCATGGTTATGGGTTTAAATATGGTGGCTATTATCTGGCGCTACCAAATTCGTAAAAAGCAAACATGGTAATTAAAAATATAGATATAGAGAAGGAGGATAAGTATGTCAGATAACGGAGTGATATTTTCTACAGAAGCATTAAATCTGTGGTATGGTAAAAATCAAGCCTTAAAAAATATAAATGTTAATATTAAAATGCAAAAAGTCACAGCTATTATAGGGCCATCCGGCTGCGGCAAGTCTACATTTCTTAAAGTTCTTAACCGCATGGTTGATCTGGTTCCTAACGTAAAATATACAGGGAGTGTAAATCTTCAAGGACATAATATTTTTGATGAAAACATAAATCTTGTTAATCTGAGGACCCGAGTTGGGATGGTGTTTCAAAAACCAAATCCTTTCCCCAAGTCCATTTTCGAAAATGTTGCCTTTGGCCCCCGTATTCACGGGAAGCATAAAAAGTCAGAGTTGAATGAACTGGTCGAAAAAAGTTTGAGGCAGGCTGCGCTATGGGATGAAGTAAAAGACCGTCTTAATGAACCGGGGCTTAGCCTTTCAGGAGGACAGCAGCAGCGGCTATGTATTGCCAGAACGCTTGCCAACGAACCTGAGGTTATCCTCATGGACGAACCCACATCTGCCTTGGATCCTGCGGCTACATCAAGAATTGAAGACTTGGTGCGCAGCTTGAGGAAACATTACAATATTATTATTGTAACTCATAATATGCAACAAGCAGGACGGGTATCAGATGAAACGTTCTTTTTTTTAAACGGTGAGCTTATTGAAACAGACAGGACAGAGGTAATATTCACTAACCCCAAGGACAACCGCACCGAAGAATACATTACGGGACGTTTTGGTTAAATCAGAATAAACGTTTGGAGAGGAGAGAAAAGCTCATGGAAACAAGTCATCAGGATAAAAAGATTGTTTATGTAAAAAAGATTGGGGAATTGCAAAATAAACTTTTACAAATGGGCGGCCTTGTTGAGGAAGCTATCGCCAGGGCCATTGATTCTTTAAAAAGTCAGGACCTGGAAATGGCTGAGAAAGTAATTAATAATGATGATCGCATCGATGAACTGGAGTTGGAGATCGAAGAAGGTTGTCTTGCACTCATTGCCACCCAGCAGCCCATGGCCAAAGACTTACGCAAAGTTGCCACCCTTTTAAAAATGATTATGGACCTGGAGCGGATGGGCGATTATGCCTTGGACATTGCCAAAACAATCAAAAATATTGGCAATCAGCCATTGATTAAGCCTCTGGTGGATATACCCAGGATGGCCAGAATTACCCAGCTAATGGTAAAAGAATCCCTTGACTCTTATATCAAGGAAGATGTGTCCCTGGCCGTGAGCATGGCCCAGCATGATGATGAGGTGGATATGCTGCACAAGCAGATCTTCCGGGAATTGCTTACCATCATGATGGAAAACCCCCGCACCATTACCCAGGCCACCCATCTCCTTTTTATCAGCCGCTACTTGGAGCGTATTGCTGATCACGCCACCAACATCGGTGAGAATGTAATATTTCTAGTAACAGGAGAACGAAAGGATTTGAATTAGATTTCTTTCCGGTATTTGTTTTAAAGATATAGTAAGTGCTGCTAAATTACCACAAAACGTAGCTTGCAGATGCTGCAGAGCCTAGAGATAGCTCTTGAACGACAAGTAAAAGTAATTGTTGTTACCAGGCCTGCTGAAGACTTTAAGGATATGATGTAAGTGCTTTGCAGGGCACTTTGAATATGTTGAAAGATTTTGGCATTAGCCTGGTTTTTAAAACAAACATATATTAAAAATTTGCAGTTATTGATCAAAGAGTAGTATGGTATGGTAGTATCAATTTAGTATTGGTTATTCCACCTGCCACTGGTGCCACATCAATAAAATACAACCTTGCCAAATGTAACTAAGCTGTGTTTTATTAAGGACAATAAAATGACCAGTTGTGTTTAACGGGGTTAAATAAGAGGTCTATTGTTGCCTGTAACAATGATTATTCTTGAATACCGACAGGTAACAAACGGATTCTGATTCTTTCATCTTCAATTACGATAATTGCTCCCTTGGATAGTGTGTCTTCTATCTGTTCAAGATTAGCTAAAAGCTGTGTTAAAAGCGAAAGAGGACGTTTATCGGTTTGTCGAAATAAAAGAAAAGAAGGTTTCGCCAGACGACGTAAAGCAAGCAAAGTACCGCAATCAGTATCGGCAGAAACTATAACCCTATCTTCCTTAAGGGCAAACTCCATAATTTCGATATCCGTTGCCCTTTCCATGCCAAGGTCTTGAACATGGACAGCATCATGGCCTGAGTTGTTAAGTCCATTAGACATACTACTTGATAAAGCATTATCTATTAAAAATCTCATTTGGTTTTTACCAATGGCAATTGCCGCTCCCGCACCGCTTCGGACGCATACACTAAAGCTTCATAAATATCTTCTTTTTCTAAATTGGGATATTCTGATAAGATGTCTTCAATAGACATGCCGTTGGCAATAAGCCCAACCACTGTGGCAACAGGAATACGAAGTCCACGAATACAAGGGACGCCTCCCATTTTCTCCGGTTCAACAGTAATTCGTGAAAACTGCATTGTAAATCCTCCTTACAGCTAATTAACACAATAATACCATGAAATGTTTTCTTTTGCATTAATCCTGTATCGATTATTCCAAATCCAACAATCCTAAAAGCATAATAAACTAAACTTCTATCACTGATCAAAAATTATGGTAAAATGTAATTAGTTTGTTGTTTAAACGAATTAGGAAACTCAAATATTTGGTTAATTATATACCAGTCTTTATTATCGGAAAACAAAAATCTCAAAGCAGAAATAGCATATTTAAAAGCTCAACTTTGCCTTGAAACGCCCGGAGCTAATTCTGTTGAATTCCCTTTGGATAAATTTGAACTTGAAAAAGATGAAACGGAAGGAACTTTGCAAGAATCGCCTTCGAACATTGACAATATGTCCGAACCTCAAGAAAAGATCAAGCTGTTTATGTCCCTCTTTAAAGGACGGGATGATGTTTATGCAAAAAGATGGGAAAACCACAAAAAGGGGACTTCGATGAATGGAAACATGGATTATGTCAGAAGCCAAAAACACCTTGTAATACTTGTAATAATAAAGCATATGCCCCCTAAACGATGCAGTTGTGGATAAGCATTTTGCAGATGCTGCAAAACTCCAATATTGCTAATGAGCTGATAAAGAGCATTGAGTAATAGAAGTCAATGCATTGTCTTAAATGATACTTTTATTAAAGGGCATTATAATAAAAAACTGATGAAGGTGGTGCTCCATGGAAGCCAAAGGTAAGCCCAACAGGCTTGTTAATGCAAAAAGTCCTTACCTGCTGCAGCATGCATATAACCCCGTGGACTGGTACGAGTGGGGGGATGAGGCCTTTGCGCGGGCTAAAAAGGAGAATAAGCCCATTTTCCTCTCCATAGGCTATAGCACCTGCCACTGGTGCCATAATATGGCAAGGGATTCGTTTGAGGCGGAAGATGTTGCCGCACTTCTAAATGAGTACTATATATCTATCAAAGTAGACCGTGAAGAACGGCCCGATATTGATCATGCTTACATGAAAGTATGCCAGGCCCTCACCGGACAAGGGGGATGGCCTTTGACCATTATTATGACTCCGCAAAAAATCCCTTTTTTTGCGGGCACGTACTTTCCCCGTGAGAAGAAATATAATCTTCCCGGCTTTAAAGATATTCTAAAAGGAATTGCCCGTATCTGGGGAGAGAAGCGGGAGATGTTGGAGGAAAAAGGACAGGGCCTGGTCAGTGCTTTGGTACAGATGGAGCAAGATGAAAAAGCAGACAGTGATGGGATTAAAGGGGAATTGTTGGAAAAGGCAACTTATGATCTGCAGCAGCAATATGACCGTCAGCATGGTGGTTTTGGTAAGGCGCCCAAGTTCCCCATACCCCATTCCCTTACATTTTTACTCCGCACATGGGAGCGGAGCGGTGATGCTGAAACGTTAAAGATAATTGTAAACACCCTGAAACAAATGCGCCGGGGAGGCATTTTTGATCAGCTTGGGTACGGTTTTCACCGTTACTCAGTGGACGAAAAATGGTTGGTTCCCCACTTTGAGAAAATGCTCTATGATCAGGCTTTGCTGGCCATCGCCTATGTTGAAGCTTATCAGGCGACTGGAGAAAAGCTCTTTTCCGATTCAGCTCATGCTGTTTTTACGTATGTCCTGGGTGAAATGCAGGACCGGAGTGGTGCTTTTTATTCAGCGGAAAATGCTGAAAGTGAAGGGGTTGAAGGTAAGTACTATACCTGGCAACGAGACGAAATCATGGATATTTTAGGTGATCAGGAAGGCAATCTTGTTTGTGAATATTTTGGTGTCACGGAAGAGGGGAATATGGGTACAGGGCAAAATGTTTTGCATCTTCCCTTCGATGAGTCTGCATTTTTAAATAAGCATGGCCTTACGGAAAGACAGTGGCATTTTACGCTTGAGCAATCGCGCAAAGCTTTGCTTGAAGCACGGCAAAAGAGAATCAGGCCATCCCGTGATCAGAAGATCCTTACATCCTGGAACGGTCTCATGATCAGCGCGCTGGCTAAAGGAAGCGGAGCCCTGCGCGGCGATGTCTATTTGCAGGAGGCCCGTCGGGCAGCCGATTTTATCCTGGCTGAAATGGTAATTAACGGGATATTGTATCATCGTTATATGGATAAAGATGTGGCCTTTCCGGGCTTCCTGGAGGATTATGCATTTTTCTGTGCTGGTTTGCTGGATCTGTTTGAGGCAACGCAGGACCCCTATTATCTTGAAAACGCCATTCAATTAAATAAAAAAATGCTGGAGCTTTTTTGGGATCAAGAACAAGGGGGACTTTTTTTCGCACAGTCGGTCAATGCAGAATTGCCCCTGACGGGCAAGGAAGCTTACGATGGGGCAACACCTTCCGGCAATTCGGTAGCGGCCCTTAACCTGCTGCGCCTTGCAGCATACATGGCCGATGATAAGCTTGAACAGAAGGCTAAATCCCTGTTTGGCAGTTTTGCCCGGCTTATAAATTCCTCTCCCACTGGTTTTACGGCAATGCTTACCGCTTTTGATTTTAGCCTGGGACCGGTGAGGCAGATTATAATTGCTGCAGTAACCGGTGATGAACTTGCAGAAAAAATGTTGGGCAAGGTGAAGGAGCTTTTTTTGCCCCGGCGTGTCTTACTCTGCTCTGACGGGGACGGGCGTTTAAACAAACTCTTTCCGTACCTGGATGATAAAGCGGCGGTGCAGGGGAAGTCAACCGCATATGTCTGTTATGATTACAGTTGCCAGGCTCCCGTTACCAGCGTGGAAGGACTGCTGAAACAGTTGACAGGGGAAAAGGAAAGTTGAAAGTTAACAAGGGCCGTATACTAAAGAAAAATTTACGGATGAAGTCTGGGACATGCCATTACTGTGGAGCCATAATACCCCTTTCTGTTAATAGACATTTTGAAGATTTCGTTGCCGGTGTGGGCGTGGATCTGATTCGGGTTAAGCGGGTGGAGCAGGCGTATTTGCGCCGGCCCGTTCGTTTCATGGAGCGTATATTTTCAGCCCGCGAACAAGCGTTCCTGTCTCAAAGGAGTTTTTCCGCGGCTGTGCTGGCAGTCCGTTTTGCTGCCAAGGAAGCGGTATCTAAAGCTCTTGGATGTGGCATTGGTCCGGTTAGCTGGAATGAAATGGAAATTTTGCCGGGCATAAGCGGAATCCCAACCGTAGTTCTATGCGGTAAAGCGGGGCGTGTGGCGCAGGAAAAGGGCATTTCAGGGATAGCTTTATCCCTTTCCCATGATGGGCCTTGGGGCATTGCATTTGCGGTGGCATACAGGAACCAGAAAGAAGAAGCCAAGGGGAACGATTAAGAAAGTACATATGGTATAATGTAGCTTAAAGCATTTGTAAAAGGAGGAAGGATTTTATGCTCCCGCAAAACGATATTCCTCAAGGAAACCGTGTAATCATCAGTGTGCTGGGAAAGGATCGGGTGGGCATTATTGCTTCTGTAGCCGGGGTGCTTTCCGCAGTTAACATTAATATCCTTGATATCAGCCAGACAATTATTCAGGAATATTTTGCCATGATTCTCATGGCTGATATTAGTAACAGTACTATTAACCTGGAGGATTTGAAAGAAAAACTTACCGAGCTGGGGACGGAACTGGGTGTTCGTATTGATGTTCAGCACACAGACGCTTTCAACTATATGCACCGCCTCTGATCTGTATGCAGGTGTCATAGTGAAGGTCAAAAGGAGTGTTTAGTTATGCTCACAATGCAGGAAATTCTGGAAACAATCAAGATGGTCCAGGAGGAGCATCTTGATATTCGTACAATCACGATGGGAATAAGCCTGCGTGACTGCGGACATCCCGATACGGAGGCGTCATGTGGCCGTATTTATGACAAAATTACCAGGCTGGCTGGTGATTTGGTGGAAACGGGAGAGGTAATTTCACGCAAATACGGTATTCCCATTGTGAACAAGCGTATCGCTGTTACACCTGTTACGTTGGTGGCGGAATGCAGCAATACGGAAAATTATTTACCTTTTGCAAATACCCTTGACCGGGCGGCGGCTGCCACCGGTGTGAACTTTATCGGTGGCTTTTCCGCAATGGTCCAAAAAGGTTATACTTTAGGTGATCGTCGCCTTATTAACTCTATCCCTGAAGCAATTGCTGCCACAGAGCGGGTATGTGCATCAGTGAACGTAGCAAGCACAAAGGCTGGTATCAATATGGATGCAGTGCTACAGATGGGGCATGTTATCAAGAAAACGGCCTGCCTCACTGAGAACCGGCAGGGAGCCGGCTGTGCCCGTATTGTAGTTTTTGCCAATGCTCCCGAGGACAATCCATTTATGGCCGGAGCCTTTCACGGGGTGGGCGAACCGGAATGCGTTATCAATGTAGGAGTTAGCGGGCCCGGTGTGGTTAAAAATGTAGTGAAACGGTTGGGGGCAGTGGATTTCGGTACCCTTGCCGAGGAAATTAAGAAGACTGCTTTTAAAGTCACCCGGATGGGTGAACTGGTGGGGCGTACCACGGCAAATATGCTTGGAGTTCCTTTTGGTATTGTGGATATATCCCTGGCACCCACTCCGGCCGTGGGAGACAGTGTTGCGGAAATACTGGAGGCTATGGGCCTGGAGCGCTGCGGCACTCACGGTACCACTGCCGCACTGGCCTTGCTTAATGATGCCATCAAAAAAGGGGGAGCGATGGCCTCATCTTACGTGGGGGGGCTCTCAGGGGCTTTTATCCCGGTAAGTGAAGACGCGGGAATGATTCGGGCTGTGCTTGATGGAGCCCTGGGATTGGATAAACTGGAGGCTATGACCTGTGTTTGCTCTGTAGGCTTGGACATGGTTGCCGTTCCCGGTGATACCCCTGCCGAAACGATCGCAGCCATAATAGCAGACCAATCGGCAATTGGTATGATTAATCAAAAAACAACGGCAGTACGTATTATCCCCGCTTGCGGTAAGAGCGTTGGAGATAAAGTGGAAATGGGAGGGCTTTTGGGGAGCGCCCCGGTTATGGCCGTAAACCCCTTTTCAGCAGCGGACTTTGTAAAACGGGGTGGCCGTATCCCTGCTCCTGTTCACAGCCTTACCAACTAATCTATCTGCTCCTATATTTGCCTTGACGGTATTATTTATCTGTGCTAAGATTCTATTTATAAAAGCTGACTGGAATAGTCGGATTTGTTTTTAGCTTAGATATTTTTACCCTAATCCTGAGTAATCCAGTATGGTTTTAAAAGATTTAACGGGGGTGTAATCATGCGCCTCTCATCACGGGGAGAATATGGTGTAAGGGCCATGATCCACCTGGCCCTCAATTATAACGAGGGATTTATTCCTTTAAGCAGGATTGCGGCTGTGGAAGATATATCCCAACAGTACCTGGAACAGATTTTTGCCAATTTACGGCGTGGCGGACTGATCCGCAGCAACCGTGGGGTTAAAGGCGGTTATGCTTTGGCTTCGCCGCCTCAGGCCATCTGTGTGGGTGATATTATACGTGTCCTGGATGGGCCCATCACCCCTGTAAATTGTGTGTCTGACGAAGGATCTGATGATGATTGCCGTTGTGGCAAGAGTGACGACTGTCTGGCACGCAGCCTTTGGATAAAGTTACGAGACCACATCAATCAACTCTTAGATGGGATAACACTCCAGGATATGCTTAACTGGAAGTATTAAATAATAAGAAATTTCAAAGAACTTCTAAAAGGAGGATTATAGCTTTGGAAAGAATATACCTGGATCATGGTGCCACCACACCTCCACATGCAGAAGTGGTTGAAGCGATGCTACCTTATTACAGGCAATATTTCGGTAATCCCTCCAGTGTCCATTCTTTTGGACGGGAAGCACGTCGAGCCCTGGACGAAAGCCGGGAAAAAACAGCTCTGGCATTGGGAGCGGCCCCAGAAGAGATAATTTTTACTTCCGGGGGAACAGAAGCAAATAACCTTGCTATTCAGGGGGTGATTGAATCTCTTTCCCATAAAGGAAGTCATATGATTACCAGTGCGGTGGAACATCACGCCGTGTTGGATACAATGAATAAAATGTCGCAAAAGGGTTGCTCACTGACCGTATTGCCGGTGGATCGGTGCGGTATGGTAGATCCCCATGAATTAAAAAAAGCAATCAGGGACGATTCGGTCCTTGTTAGCATTATGACAGCCAATAATGAAATCGGTACCATCCAACCCGTGATGGAGCTTGCTGCCATCTGCCGGGAAAAAGGTGTCCTCTTTCACACGGATGCGGTGCAGGCAATTGGCAACATTCCCCTTAACCTGAAAGAAGTGCCCATTGATTTCCTTTCCCTATCGGCACACAAACTTTATGGCCCCAAGGGGATTGGCGCCCTTTTCATACGCAAGGGGACGAAGCTGGGCAAACTAATGTTCGGTGGTGGACAGGAGCGAAAACTTCGTCCCGGAACGGAAAATCTTCCCGCAATTGTTGGCTTGGCAAAAGCCATTGAAATGGCCACTGCCGATATTCCTGGTAAAAGTAAGGCTGTAGCTGCACTGCGTGATCGCATGATTGAAAAACTGCTTGAGAAAATTGATGCGATACAGCTCAACGGGCATCCTGAACACCGGTTACCGGGTAATGTCAATATCAGCGTGAAATTTGTTGAGGGTGAATCGCTCCTTTTGGATCTTGACCTTAAAGGCGTAGCCGCTTCCAGCGGCTCTGCTTGCACATCCGGTTCTCTTGAAGCTTCCCATGTCCTGATGGCCTGTGGAATGGATCAACAGACAGCCCACGGTTCCTTGCGCCTAACCCTGGGGCATGGCAATACGGCAGAAGAAGTTGATTATACGGTGGCCACACTAAAAGATAGTGTGGAAAGGCTACGCGGAATGTCTTCGTTATATAGGGATTACCGCAGGCAGGTCGAAAAAAAACGAAATATTGGAGAGGAGAAAACATGTACAACAAAAAAGTAATGGATCATTTTCAAAATCCCCGTAACGCCGGAGAGATGCTCAAACCAAGCGGAGTGGGCGAAGTGGGTAATATGAAGTGTGGCGACATTATGAAAATTTTTATCAAGGTGGAAGACGGCCGTATTGAGGATATTAATTTTCTTACTTTTGGTTGTGGAGCAGCTATTGCCAGCAGCAGTATGCTCACTGAACTTGTTAAAGGGAAAACATTGGAAGAGGCCTTGAAAATTACAAACACGGATGTGGCCGAGAATTTAGGGGGGCTGCCCGATGCAAAATTGCACTGTTCCAACCTGGCAGCCGATGCTTTGCATAAAGCGATTGAAGACTACCAGAGTAACAACCCAAGCGCCTAGGTTACTTTTCATTTGAACACATATTTCGGCCCCTTCTTTTCATATCTATAGAAAGCGGGATATGAAAAGGGGGGGTTTTGTTGTATCAAGGCAGTCGTGTTGCATGGCAAAAAGAAATTTATAAACATCACTTTATTCCCGTGACAAAAGGAACTGATATCATAGGCTTGATCCGCATTCTTTTACTAATGATGGCGTTAACAATGGCGGCAATTATTTTTTTTCCTGCCTCTCTGGGAGGTTCTGGCACTGGCTACCTTATTCTGGTAGAACAGCATTTGCCGGGAATGGCCGAACATGTAAAAAAGAACCCCTCAGCGCTAATTGAAAACGGACTAACTTTAAAAGATGCTTATAACCGGTTGCTTCTTGGCAGTATGCCTCCCGGTTTCGGAAGTGAAAAAACGGCGCAGAAGGCCGCTTTGAATGTTGAAAAGAGCCGTAATCCCACTCCGGAGCATCTTATTGCTATAACGTCAGAAAACCCTTTAGCACCTGCGCCAGAAAGCACAACCCTTTCACTCCTTGCGTCACCACCTGCTGCTGAAATTGATGCCGGCGAGAAGCAGCACTCACCGCGGCTGCTTATTTATCACACCCATACTACAGAATCATTTCTCCCCGTTTCCGGGAAAGCGTTTACTACTGATTTAACGCAGAGTGTAGTTATCCTTGGTAGTTACCTGGCGGAAATACTTGAGTCGGAGTATGGTGTACCAGTACTCCACCACAGGGAGATATTTGATATTCCCCGTAGCAATGCTTATGCCCAGGCTCGTCCAGCAATAACGAAGATCCTGGAAGATAATCCCCAAATTGAAGTGGTAGTGGATTTGCACCGCGATGGAATCTCGCGGGAAATTACCACCTTTGCTTTAAACGGAAATGATACAGCCCGCATTTTATTCGTTGTGGGAACAAGGCACGAAGCCTGGAACAGCAACCTTCGCTTTGCCCTTTTTTTACAGAACATACTGGATGAAAAATATCCTGGCCTCTGCCGGGGGACAAGAAAACAGAGATTTACTTATAACCAGCATGTTCATCCCAGAAGTGTGCTTGTGGAAATCGGGAGCCATGAGAATAAAAAAGATGAAGTGCTGCGGGCTGTACCATATCTGGCAGAAGCCCTTGCCAAAGCCTTCGATTAAAATATACTGTAATCTGTAAAGGGACAAACCTTCCTGGCGCTACCATCACAGGAATGATGTACAGTATAAAAGATTAGTGCGTTGTCAATATTAAAAGCTAAAGGTTTGGAAAGGGCGATATGGCTTGCACAAAACCTTCGGCTTTTTTGTTGTGCTGTCAGGGTTGGCAATTTTGCTGACCTTTCTTTATATTGGTCTTAACGTTACAGAACAGGGGACCCAGGAACTTGTCGGCCTGAAAGAAACCAGGCAGGCTCTTTTTTTTGCCACGGAAGAACGGGGGTTAATTATTACTTTTGCCGGCCGGGAATATGCTTTGCCATGGAAATTGTTCTGGGAAAAACTACAGGATATTATTACTGAAAAAGTTGCCGATGTATAATATAAGCAGGGGTGATGTATATGCCTGGCGAATATTTTCACATTGAAGGGGATGGATACCTCTGCTTAATACCTGGTTGATAAGGAGATCAACCTTATGGACAGAAGGATTCTGGAAAAAAAGGGACATTTATCCCTGGCACAGCTTCTTGATGGATCTTTTAGTGCCTTGCTTATCCTACCGGCTGGGACTAAACTTGAACCAAAAGATCTGCATGACGATGTTAAACTGGATGCTTTGTTACAGAACGCTTATCCGGAGCAAAAACGGGCTCTGGAACTAATACAGATTGCCGAAATGCAGTTTTTTACAGAGAGCTTCACTGCCTCGCTTAAAACTTGTAATGAACTTTATTCCCTTTTAGAAGGCTTTTATAATAAACGCCGAGTGGATACGCAAAAATATACCCTTTTGAAGCGTGTCTTTAATCGGATATGGGAAGCAACGGGAGATTGCCTGTTAAGCCGTAATCTTACGGAAGAAGCCCTTTTATTTTATGAAGAAGTTTTAAGAAATAATCCGCAGGATATTAATATTATAAAAAAGAAAGGACGCCTTTTTTATACCCGTGGTGCAACCGGGCTTTCAGAAGCGGAGTATCTTTACCGCAAAGCAGTTAAACTTAATCCTCGTGATCTGGATATTTATGAAAACCTGGGCAGAGTAATGGAAGCTTGTGAAGAAGGGGAAAAAGAGGCCGCGTTTATTTATCGTGAAGCACTTTCCCAGTGTCGTACAGATTTGGAATATATTCGTTTTTATCTCCGCCTTTACGGATTAATGCCCGACGATACAAGTGTGGTTCTGCGTCTGGGTAAGCTTTATCACAGACTCGGCATGTACAATCAGGCCATGCGATATTTAGAGGAGGCCTGGGAACGAAGCGGGAACACCTGGATAGCCCTTGATCTTTCCTGGCTGTACCTCATGACAAACGAACTTTTGCGTGGTGAAGAACTGCTTAAAAAAGCAGAGGCTGGCATTAAAAATAGTGCGGGAGAGAATGCCGCATTCCTTGAGGCTTTTCATTGTAAGAAAAACTATCTTATGGGATTGCTGCGCGAAGAAGAAAGGGATTATGCTGCTGCCGAGGAGTTTTACCGTGCGGTTGCGACCACTGCTAAATTTTACGGACTGGCACAGGCAGGGCTTGTGCGCATCGCGCTTCATAAGGGAGATTTTAAAGGGGCACAGGCGATCCTGAGAATTATTCCCCCAGCTGTGCGCTTCGAGATGGAAAAGGATTATTTTGAACTTTGTCGCCTCATGGAAGAAACACTGGCAGCAGAACATCCTGCCCACGCTGCTACCTGGTGCGAAGTTGCCAGCACGGTGGATTTGGATTATCAGTTAAAAAGGGATATATACAAACGCAGCATGGGATCTGCTTTTTGGCGTAAATATGAAATTATTGATCTAATAGCTAACGGACCGGCGGGCCAGGTTTATCTGGGCAGGGAACAGGCCCGGGGAAGAAAAATAGCAATCAAGCAAATTCAGGCAACCTTCTTAAAAGATCCCCAAACTGTTCGGCGCCTCCAGGGCCGTTTGAAACTTATGCAGGATATTGACCAACCGGGTTTACTTTTTCCGGAAGGGGACTGTTATTATAACGGTGATTTGTACTTTGTCATGGAATATATGGAAGGGGGAAATTTGGCGGAAAAGCTAAAACAAGCCCCCTTTTCTCTTGAATACCTTCTAAAAATTGCCCGTAAATTATTAATGTCCCTCGATTATCTTTACCGCTATAAAAAGGCCTACTTACATGGCGCTATTAAGCCGGAAAACATTCTTTTTGACAGGAAAGAGTTCCCCATAATCAGTGATTTTGACCTGATTGAAACCATTGAAGGGTCAAAAATGTTTTCTTCACCTTTTATAAGGCAGCATCCCGCATTTTTAAGGACATATTTGTACGCTGCACCGGAGCGCTTTAACTGGAAATCATCCCTGCTCACCTTTATCACTGGACGTGGCCTGGGAAGTGAATCCCCTGAAATGGCCCTGGAAGGTGTTGATCACCGTGCAGATCTATATTCTCTTGGTGTTATCTTGTTTGAAATGGCTACGGGCTTGTTACCTTGTGGCGGAGCGGATATCAAGTCACTCCGATCTTATCATCGTTCCACTTTAATTCCCCTGGCCTTACGATTGAATCCCGCTATCCCGGAGGCTTTGGATGAGGTTATTTCCGGTCTGTTGCAAAAAGATCCGCGGCAACGTTTCGCAACTCCTGCAGCGGTGCTGAAACGAATGCAAATGATTGATAACAGCTGAATATATGGTTAGAAATTATGAAGTTAAATCTTGACAAATTGGCAGGACGATGGTATTGTTAAGGAAGATGGTTAGCACTCTAGAGCTTAGAGTGCTAATTTGTAAATAGACGGCAAAGGGGGGATGGTATGGGGCTCAGTGCACGGAAAATGGAGATTCTCAGGGCAGTGGTTACCGATTATGTTAAAACGGCTCAGCCTGTGGGTTCACGTACGATTGCCCGTCGTTATAAGATGGGATTCAGTCCGGCAACCATTCGTAATGAAATGGCTGATCTTGAAGAGATGGGTTATCTGCTTCAACCCCATACATCGGCAGGGAGGATCCCTTCACAAAAAGGCTACCGTTATTATGTTGATGAGCTAATGCAGGAAATTCAATTGGATGATGATGAAAAAAAACGTATCTACGGAGTATTTTCCTTTGAAAAGATGCGGGAGATTGAAAATATTATTCGTCAAACATCACAACTTGTCTCATCGCTCACAAATTATACATCCTTGATTCTGGGTCCCCGCTTACAAAAGAGTGCATTTAAGAAGCTACAGATTATGCCAATTGACAGGCAGAGAGGTTTGTTGGTTCTTGTTGCTGATACGGGTGTAATTAAAAACAAGGTTATTAATCTCCCGCAAGCCCTTTCCCAGGGTGAGCTGAACCGAATTGTCGCACATCTTAACAGGCGGTTGGAAGGGTTAACCATAGACAGAATTACTTCCCGCCTGATCCGGGAATTGCGTCGCGATCTATATCATCACATTAATTTTCTGGAGGCTACATTTACGCTTTTGGAAGAATCACTTGCGGAAGATGAGAGCCGTGTTTTTCTCGGGGGGACCACCAATATTTTTAACCAACCCGAATTTGGCAATATTGAAAAAGTAAAGTCTCTGCTTATGCTTTTTGAACAGCATGCTCTGCTGGCAAATTTACTCTCCCGGCCGCTGGCTGGTGTTGAAGGTATTGTGATTAAGATCGGGCGTGAAAATATACTTGAGGAAGTACAGGAGTGCAGCCTGGTAATGACAACCTACTGCCTGGGTAAAGAGGTGGTGGGGACTATTGGTATTCTTGGTCCCACACGGATGGAATACTCACGGGTAGTGGCTGTATTACAGCAAGTGGTCGGTCAATTTGAAAGGCTGTAAAAAAATAGTTTTTCGGGAAAGCTTGTAGAAAGGGGTGAGTATATTGAATGAGCATAATAAATTCCACAAAGGAGAAACACCTGGAAAAATGAACACAGGCGAAACGCTATCCCCTCAATCGAATAATGCTGAAGGCTCCACACCGTTTGAAACGGATCAAACTGAGAGCATGAATCCGGGACAGGTGCAGGAAAAATTATCAGCCCTTGAACAGGAAAATGAAGAGCTGAACAAACGGTTGCTTCGTTTGCAAGCTGACTTTGATAATTACCGCAAACGCTCACGGGCAGAAAAGCAAGAAATGGTGGATTATGCAACTATTGAACTGATACGAAGTCTCTTACCGGTTATCGACAACCTGGACCGGGCTTGTGCTGCTGCTGAAGATAGCCCGGAGGGTTTGTTTGACGGTGTATTCATGATTGCCCGACAGTTAAAAGAGTTGCTGGAAAAAGAAGGATTGCAGGCCATTGACTGTAAAGGTAAACCTTTTGACCCCCAGTGTCACGAGGCTGTAATACGTGAGGAAAGTGGTGAATATCCGCCCAATACTGTGGTGGATGAGTTGCAAAAAGGGTATAAGATGAAGGACCGTGTATTGCGGCCCAGTATGGTAAAAGTGGCCGTTGATAATGATAAATAAATGGCATACAGTCTCATTATCAGTCTTTTGATTATCTAATAAATTAAAAGCAAAGGAGGACAATTTTATGTCTAAAGTAGTGGGTATTGACCTTGGAACAACAAATTCTGTGGTTGCTGTTATGGAAGGGGGAGAGCCGGAGATCATCTCCAATGCGGAAGGCAGCAGATTAACCGCTTCTGTGGTGGCTTTTACCAAGGAAGGTGAAAGAATTGTAGGTCAGGTGGCAAAAAGACAGGCTATTACAAACCCCGATCGCACCATTTCCTCTATCAAAAGGGAGATGGGTAACGAATATACTGTTAACATAGACGGTAAAACTTATGGGCCACCGGAGATTTCGGCTATGATTTTGCAAAAACTAAAAGCGGATGCAGAAAGTTACTTAGGGGAAAAAGTGGATAAAGCGGTTATCACAGTTCCCGCATACTTTAGTGACAGTCAGAGGCAGGCTACCAAGGATGCGGGCAAGATCGCAGGTCTTGAAGTTCTCCGCATTATCAACGAACCTACAGCTGCAGCCCTGGCTTACGGGCTTGACAAAGGTGAGGATCAGACAATTCTGGTTTTTGACCTGGGTGGCGGCACCTTCGATGTTTCAATTCTGGAGCTTGGCGAGGGCGTTTTTGAGGTGAAAGCGACCAGTGGTAACAATCGCCTTGGCGGTGATGATTTTGATGAAAGGATCGTTGAATTTTTAGTCGCTGAGTTTAAAAAAGAAACGGGTGTTGACTTAAGCAAAGATCGTATGGCCATGCAGCGATTAAAGGACGCTGCAGAGAAGGCTAAGATCGAAGTTTCCAGCGTGACTACGGCAAATATTAACCTTCCTTTTGTTACGGCAACGGCCGATGGGCCCAAGCATCTGGATATTAATCTTACACGGGCCAAATTTGAGGACCTTATTTCTGACCTGGTGGATAAAACGGTAGGACCAATGAAACAGGCTATCTCTGATTCGGGCTTGGATCCAAAGGAGATCGATAAGGTAATTCTCGTTGGGGGATCAACACGTATTCCTTATGTGCAAAAAGTTATTAAGGACATTACGGGAAAGGAACCCAGCAAGGGTGTTAACCCTGACGAGGTGGTTTCCCTTGGTGCAGCCATTCAAGCAGGTGTTCTTTCGGGAGAGGTAAAAGATGTACTATTGCTCGATGTTACACCCTTATCACTGGGCATTGAGACCCTGGGTGGTGTTTTTACCAAGATTATTGAAAGGAATACAACCATCCCCACATCTAAGAAACAAATCTTTTCCACTGCCGCCGACAGCCAGACCAGTGTGGAGATTCATGTACTGCAGGGTGAGCGTCCTATGGCAACTGACAATAAAACGCTCGGGAGGTTTGTGCTTGATGGTATTCCCCCTGCCCCGCGAGGTGTTCCACAGATCGAAGTCTCTTTTGATATTGATGCAAACGGTATCGTTAATGTTTCTGCCAAGGACCTGGCAACGGGTAAGGAACAGAAAGTTACAATTACAGCCACTTCCGGATTAAGCAATGAAGAAATTGAAGAAATGGTTAATCAGTCACAAAAATATGAGCAAGAGGATAAAATACGAAAAGAGCTAGCCGAAAGCCGCAACCAGGCCGATTCGCTGATCTACTCCTCGGAAAAAACACTGCGGGATCTGGGCGAAAAAGTAAGCGCAGATAAAAAGGAAGAAATAGAAAAGGTTATCCAGGAATTGAAAGATGCTGTAAGTGGTGATGATGCTTCCCGTATTAAGGAGGTTTCAGAGAAACTGAGCACAACGCTGCACCAGGTATCCTCTGAGTTGTATGAGCAGGTACGCAAAGAGGAGGAGGCTGCGGGAGGAGGTGCAACAGGAGCTTCGGGCCAGACAGCTGAAGAACAACCCGGTGACGCTGCAGACGATGGTGTGGTCGACGCTGATTATGAAGTTGTGGATGACGAAGAAAAAAAATAATTAAAAGGCAGGAACCAGAAAGCAGTAAGTAGAAGATATGGTTAACAGAGATAAAGATAAGACCTATATAATATACTGTTCACGGGCGAGGCATGCTTCGCCCGTGGTTGTGCTGTAAAGGTATTTATTATATTTATTGTTATACTTGTAGGGGTTTTGTCTTAAACTGAAATGTTAATATGTAGTTAGGGGCGAGAATGTAAATGGCCAAAAGGGATTTTTATGAGGTGCTGGGGCTAAACAGGGATGCCGGGTCAGAAGATATTAAAAAAGCCTATCGCCGTTTGGCCCGGCAATACCATCCTGACATGAATGGCGGAAACAAGGAAACAGAAACAAAGTTCAAGGAAATAAAGGAAGCATATGATACTTTAAGTGACCCGCAAAAAAGAAGGCACTATGATCGTTTTGGTCATCAGGATGAAAGCTATGGCGGATTTGGTGGCATGGGTGATTTTGGCTCCGGAATTGAGGATATTTTTGAGACGTTCTTTGGTGGCGGCTTCACAGGTTCACGCCGCACCAGGCGGCAGGCAGGTCCCCAACGGGGAGCCGATCTCCGTTATGACATGGAGATTACCCTGGAGGATGTGGTGAAGGGTAAAGAAACCCATATAAAAATCCCCCGCAGGGAAACATGCTCTGATTGCGGGGGTAGCGGTGCCAGGGATGGCTCAGCCGCCGAAACGTGCTCCGCTTGTGGCGGGACAGGTCAACAGCAGGTGGTGCGTAATACAGCCTTTGGCAGTTTCGTCAGTATACGTACCTGCGAAGCCTGTCGCGGCGAGGGACGTGTTGTGAAAGACCGTTGTCCTAATTGTCGCGGCGATGGTCGTATTACCCGTGATCGGGAGATCGAGGTAAAGATCCCGGCCGGGGTTGAGGATGGCTCCCGTCTGCGCCTTAACGGAGAAGGTGAAGGGGGTATACGGGGAGGCTCTCCCGGTGATCTCTACGTAATTATTCATATACGTGTGCACGATATTTTTAAGCGTCGGGGGGATAACCTTAGTTGTGAAGTGCCTATTAGCATGATTGATGCTGCTTTGGGCGGAGAGATAGAGGTTACTACCATCGATGATGTGGCCCATTTTAATATTCCTGAAGGGACACAAACGGGAACTGTTTTTCGTCTAAAGGGTGAGGGAGTGCCCCATTTGAAAGGTTATGGCCGGGGGGATCTGCTGGTAAGCGTTAAAGTGGAAATTCCACGGCGTCTCAATCCCCGCCAAAAAAAGATATTGCGCGAATTTGCGGAGGCAGGAGGCGCCAAAGTAAGTAGCCAGTCGGAAAAGGGGTTTTTTGATAAGGTAAAAGATACTCTGGGCGGCAAGTAAGGTTTGCCCACTTAGGAGTCTAATTTATGTCAGGTGCATGGTTTTTCCTTTTCCCTGCTGAATTACGCAATGGTTTTATTCCCCTGCCCGGGGAAACGGTTCAGCATATCCGAGTCCTCCGTCTTAAAGAAGGCGACAAAATAGTGCTGTCCGATGGCATTGGGCGGGCATGGCAGGCCCGACTGGTGGTACAGGGCGGTCATCTTTCCCAGGCTGTAATTGAAGAAGAGCTGGTGCCAAATAGTGAACCTCCCATTGATGTTACCCTTATCACCGGAATTACCAAAGGTGAAAAAATGGATCAGATGATACGCGCAGCGGTGGAATTTGGTGTGAAAACAATTATCCCTGTGGTTACCAGTCGCACAGTAGTCCAGTTGCCCGGAGCCAAAAGGGAGGGAAAAGTGTCCCGTTGGCAAAAAATTGCCATGGCTGCGTCAGCACTTTGTCGTCGCAGTTATATTCCGCAGGTACACTTTCCCCTGGAGTTTGAGGCCTTGCTGAAACTTATTGCTGAAAAAGAGTTAGCGATAGTCCCTTGGGAAAAGGAAAAGAAAAGGGGACTATTATCATTATTACAGGGCATTAAAGTTCCGCCAGGGGAAGTCCTGGTTTTTACCGGGCCGGAGGGAGGCATAACTTCCTTAGAGATGAAGCAGCTGGAAGGGCTTTCCCCTGTCCGCCCGGTAAGCCTGGGGCCTCGTATTTTAAGCGCACAGCATGCCCCCCTCGCAGTAATTTCCGTAATTATGGCACTTTGGGGTGACCTTGGTTAACTTATTGAAAAAGAGGTATATGTGTGTCTCTCAAGGTGGCATTTCAAACCCTTGGTTGTAAAGTGAATTATTATGAAACGGAAGCTCTCAGGGAACAGTTCCGCAAAGAGGGTTTTTCCCTTGTCCCTTTCAAGGCGTGGGCGGATGTTTATATCATTAACACCTGTACCGTTACCCATTTGGCCGATCGTAAATCACGACAGATAGTACGCCAGGCCAGGCGCCAAAACCCCCAAGGGATGGTGGTTGTTTGTGGCTGTTACTCCCAGGTTGAACCAGATGCGGTTGCTGCTCTCCCTGGTGTGGATCTGGTTGCCGGGACTACGCAACGCCTTATATTGCCAAGCCTTATTAAAAAGAAGCTGCAAGGTGAAGAGGTGTTGCATAATGTCCAGCCTTATGGCCATAAGGGTCACTTTGAAAAATTACCCTGGACTCCTGAACAGGATCGTACCAGAGCATTTCTTAAAATTCAGGACGGTTGTGATCGATACTGTAGTTATTGTGTGATTCCCCTGGCCAGAGGCCCTCTGCGCAGCCTTCCATCCTCGCAAGCCCTGCAGAGCTTGCGGGAGATTATTGATGCCGGTTACCTGGAGATCGTACTTACAGGTGTTCACCTTGGCCTTTATGGAGTGGATTTAAACCCTCCCAAAACCCTTGCTGCTTTATTAAACAAAGCAGTGCACCTTCCAGGCATACAGCGACTTCGCCTTAGTTCCATCGAACCGGCCGATTTTAGTGAAGGACTTATTAATGTAATAGGCAAAAATAATAATATCTGTCCTCACCTTCATATTCCGCTGCAAAGCGGCGATGATACTATTTTACGAAGGATGGGCAGGCACTATGATACTGATTACTATAGAACCTTGCTGAATAATTTACGCGTTGTTATACCCGATCTTGCCGTGAGTAGCGACGTCATAGTTGGTTTTCCCGGTGAAACGGATAAACACTTTAAAAACACCCTTTCCTTTGTGGAAGAGTGTGGGTTTAGCCGTCTGCATGTATTTCCTTTTTCACCACGGCGTGGTACCCGGGCCGAAAAAATGACTCCGGTTGTCTCTCCTGCAGTTAAAAAGGAACGGAGCCGGGAAATGATTGCTCTTGGTAAAATTCTTTCAAGAAAGTTTTTTCATAGCTTTGATGGATGCATCCTTCCCGTTCTATTTGAAAAAACTGTTAAGGTTAAAGATATGGGGGAAGCCCATGCCCCCATGTTGCTTGAAGGATTGACCACCAATTACCTCCGTGTGCGAGTTCACGCCACAGCGGATTTGCGTGGTCAGATACGAAACGTCCTGCTCCAATCCACCACAGAGGAATATCTAAAAGGCACAATTCATTAAAGTTAATAAAGAGGGTCTAATTCTGCCTCTTGAATTCTGTTACCGATGGCATAATCGTTCTTCCCCTTGCATATGATCATGGGAAAGATTAAGTATTTATTTATGCGGAGGGGAGAATGATGAAAAAGAAAGGCAAATTTTTTGTTGTAGAGGTGCGGCGTCTGATTCCGTTGTTGTTTTTATTGGTATTGCTGCTCAGCCTGACTGTTTACGACAATTTTTTCCGCGCGGAACAAGTGGTTGCACCTCCCGAGGAACCGGGGGGGATCATGTTTACTACCACGGATAGTGGCGTTATTTCTTCACCCGTTTCATTTACTCTAGTTGCCGATTATGAAGAATGGGCCAGGGTTTCCCAGGATATGGGTATAGCACTTCCCGATTATCCCTTTAATGCAGCCCAGGAAATAGCTGTTTTTGCGGTAAATGGGGAGATTCAAAGCCTGGACGTTCTGCCTGCCCTTGATGACGGGGTGGATATCCGTGTTGAGGTGGAACCAAAAGAAAAATATTTTCATGTTATTACAGTAGACCGCCGGGATGTTGACCACGATGGTGTAGTATGGAATTTTGTAGATAGTGAGAACCGGTTGCTTAGTCGCATCGTTCCTTTCTGGGAGAAAAAGGATACGGGTGAAGAAGAAGATGATGATGATGATGAAGAAGAAGGGGCAGAAGAAACAAAATAGACGTTATTACCGAACTGACTAGCGTGACTTTACAACGCCAACATAAAATATGGTCTTTCAGGCTACTGGAAAAGTGCATTTGTGGGACACCGGTACTGTATAAACTAAAACGTTAAATTCACCATATCGGTATACATTTTTTCAAGCTCCGGTTCCATATCTTCCAGTTGAATTTCTTTGGGAGCCTTGCCTTCCAAGCCGGTTATTGTAACAATTTCCGTCTGTCTTACCTTGGATAGCTCATCAATAATAGTTTCAATGGAGGAGGTGTAGCCAAGCTCCTTAGCCTTTTTCCATACCAGCTGGGACAGCAACAACCCGGCAACACAAATAAAGGTGTGTACCTTGATCTTCTGATCCGTCCAGTGAAACAGGGGCCGTACAGTGTTGTGGTAAGGATTCTTGAAATGCTTAAACACCCGTTCCACGTTGCTTTGGCCGTGATATGCGGCAATAATATCTTCGCTGCTCCATTCGTCCCGACAGGTGACCAGGATCTTTTTCCCATAGTAGGTCTTTGTGAGCCACTGGTAAAATTCATTGTTAAGTTCCCAGCTCAGGTCGAAACGTCCCTTTTCTTTTTCCAGGATCGTTACCTTGACCAGTTCCGGCACCCGTTCACCCTTGAGAATTTCCTGGACCTTTTTTTCAACAGCAGAACGCTCCTTTTTCCGTACTCGGGGGTTTAACAGCGCTGTTTTCAGTGCGCTTAACTGCTCATATTTTTTTGCCAGCGTTTGCTTAAGGCCGCGAATTTGGCCCTGGCACAGCTTTTCGCTGATGTAGAGCACAACTGTTCGTTCCTTGCCCCAGATCTTTTTACGGGTACGACAGTATACAAGTTCTTCTGTTTTTGTGTAACTGCTATCCGGTATATTGATTAGATCCTCATGATAAGCGGCACTCAGACTGGCTACAAAGGGTATTTCCTCTTCATCCAGCGCAGCGAAGTTGTCCTTGGTGTTGCTGCCTTTATCGAAAACAAGGGTAATCTCTTCTACAGAGATGCTCAGTTCTGCAAGCTCTTTGCGCAGCTTAGTGAGCTGGGGAATGAAAAGCTCCTTATACGTTTTGTTACCCGCATAGACGGAGGAGAAGACGGGGAGAAGGAAATCCCTGGTGACCACTTGGATGAGGCCGAACTGTTTTAAATCATTGCGCTTTTGCTTGTTATGCCCCCGCCTTACCAGTTCCGCTTTTCCGTTTGCCGAGTCGATGTAGGTGAAGAAGTTGGTCAGATCGTAGAATAAAAGCCTGGGGGAAAGAAAACCTTTTTCTTTAAGCTTCAAGGTGATTTCCCTTTCCACTTTATCCAGAACCTCTTCACTTACCGTATCCATCTGGTCCCAGAAATGCTGGCTGTCGAGTTTTTTCGGATCAAATTTTACCAGCTGCGGCAAGGTGGTTTGCTTTGCCCAGCTGGCGAAGGCTCTTTTGCTGCCCGGGCAGATGGCCCGGTGCAAGGCCGCAAGCAACAGAGATTGGCCCGTTTCCAAGCCGTCCCGCTTCTGTTGGGCAAAGGATTTTCTGAAGATATTAACCAGATCCATTTCCTCAGCAGTCTTGTAAAAAAGGTGCACTGCTCCATGGGATGCTGAACGAACTTTCTTTTTTAACGGTCCCTCCTTTAGTTTATACAATAGCTGTTCAGCAGTGCCCAAATGGGCCAGCACAAAGGGCCTTGGCTTGCCGTTAACCCTGCGGGACTCAACAATCTGCCAGTAAGTGTATTTACCAACCTTGGTTTTACGAATAGTTGCCATATTTAGTTTATACACTATCCGTTAACGCCTGTCAATAGGCACTTTAAGACATTATATTTTAGTTTATACGCATTAATGTTGCTGCAAATATAGTTTGAGATTGGGTTTTTTGGTGATTTTTACAATTGGTGTAGTAAACTCACGCTAGGTAAAGCGATAAAAATAAAAAATAAGCAACCTGAAAATAGCTGTCCGGAGAATAAGATTTTACCAGATATTCCCTTAGTTTTATTGTTCTGGCAGGTCTTTTCCTTCTTGCGCTGCTGGCCCAACCTTCTCTTCTGAAGGTGCAGCACCAGTTTCCTGTTTCAGAAAGCTTCCCATCAGGTCTGTTGAAAGGAGGGGCTCCATAGCTTCTCCAATAATTTTTTGAATGTCTGCAACCATGATGCTGAAGCGATATTCTGCTTCAAGAAAATCTTTAACCAATAAGTTAAGTCCAATAACTTCCAGTAATCTGGAAATCCGTTTTTCTTGTTCCGGGGTGACATCCGTTCCTGCCAGTTTTTGTTTCTGCAATTCCCATTGGGCATTGCGAAAATCGGCAAGCATCTCTTTTGCAGTCTTATCTTTGTCCAACTTTTCCTTCACTTTAAGAAAG
>SLRC01000210.1 GCA_007131175.1 Syntrophomonadaceae bacterium | reverse complement strand
GGGCAAGTGTCTCCATGCCCCTGTCTGCTTGTTAGTGATCAAAATGTTGCTTCACATTATGCAACAGGCTGCCATCGCAGTTTGCAGGATGGAGGATTTACACCTAACCTGGAAGTACTGGAAGAGGGAGAGAAGATAAAAACACCTGCCGTTGCAGATAAGCTTTACCGTAGCGCACTGGAAGCGGGCATAGACAGGCGTTCAGCTATTGTTGCCCTTGGTGGTGGTGTGATCGGTGATCTGGCCGGTTTTGTGGCGGCTACTTATCTACGGGGTATTCCATATATGCAGATTCCCACATCCCTCTTAGCCATGGTGGATAGCAGTGTGGGGGGAAAGGTGGCCGTAAATCATCCTCTGGGTAAAAATTTGATCGGCGCTTTTCATCATCCTGCGATTGTCATTAGCGATTTGGCTTTTTTGGAAACCCTGCCCCTGAGGGAATGGCGAGCCGGTATGGCGGAGGTTGTCAAGTACGGAGTGATCAGCGATGCAAAACTATTTTCCAAACTGGAATCGCTTAAACAGGTAGAATTGCAGCGTCTTCGGGGCAGAAAGCTTCTATATTTTATTGCCCGTTCCGTCCAATTGAAAGGGATGGTCGTTTCACGCGATGTTAAAGAACAGGACCACCGGCGCATTTTGAACTTTGGACATACCTTCGGCCATGCTCTTGAAGCAGCCACGGGTTTCAGCTATTACCTTCACGGTGAAGCGGTGGCAGTGGGTATGCAGATGGCGGTGTTTATGGCTGAAAAGCTAAAAGTGCTGGATGCTCACACAGCACGGCGCATTATTGCCATGGCAGAAAAATTGGACCCACCGCCCCCACCCCCGTCATTAAGTGCTGACGCTGTGGAAAAAGCCCTTCTTTACGATAAAAAGAAGGAAGGAAAAAACGTGGTCTTTGTCTTACCGGAAGCTGTGGGACAAGTTGGTTTTTATAAATCCGTACCACAGGAAACTATACACGCAGCCATAGCTTCCTATGTCAAGTGATTGTCCACAGACCCACAAAAAGAGCGGGACAAAGGAAAAGGGCAACGAATTACACGGAACTTAATTCAAAGGGGTGGTAAGCTGATGTGGGATGGTATGAAGATAGACGGTGATACAAGCATCATGGGGATTTTGGGGGATCCTGTTAATCATTCCCTTTCCCCTGTTATGCACAACGCTGCTTTTCGGAAGCTAGGTTTGAATTATCGTTACTTTGCGTTTCATGTAAGCCGGGAGAATCTTCCCAGCGCCATAAAGGCCATTACGGCCTTGCAGATGGTGGGGGTAAGTGTTACGGCTCCGCACAAGGAGCAGACGGTAAAGCTGATGCATGAGCTATCACCGGATGCTGCATTTTTAAATGCGGTAAATACTGTGAAAAACACAGCAGGCCGGCTCAAAGGTTTTAACACCGATATAGATGGGTTTATCTACCTGCTGGAGACTTCTTTCACCAATACCACTCCGTTTGAGTCAGCTTGCCTACTCGGAGCGGGAGGCGCAGCCCGGGCTGTTGCCTTGGCTCTGGCAAGGTATGGCATTAAAAAAGTTATAATCGCTAACCGCACCATAGAACGGGCGGAAACCCTGGCAAAACAGCTTGAGAAAATAGGTTACGCACCGCAAAATATTCAAGTTATCCCCCTTGAACATAACAAAATAAAGTCAGTTCAACAGGGATCCCTGCTCATAAATGGCCTTTCTACAGACCCGGTGGAAACAGGCATTATAACTACAAAAGAACTGGACAGTACCCGGGCTGCTGTGGACCTGCGCTATAATCCGGAATACCCTCCTTTTCTACAGGCAGCCCAAGCTTGTGGCCTGCCCGCCGTAAACGGTCTTAAAATGTTATTAGGCCAGGGAATCAAGGCTTTCGAAATATTTACCGGGGTAGCAGCGCCCACGGCAGAGATGGAAAAGGTGCTGTTTAAAGAAGAAACATTGCCGAATATTTTTCTTACCGGTTTTATGGGTTCTGGTAAAACCACCACAGCCCGCCTCCTGGCAAACATGTTGGATCTTACTTTATATGATTGCGATGACTTAATCACTGCCGCACTGGGCACCAGTATAGAAGAAATATTCCGAAACAGGGGCGAGGAGTATTTCCGTCACAGGGAGATGGAAATAATAAAGCAGCTTGCACAAAAAACACCAGGAAGTTGCGTGGTAGCCACTGGCGGCGGTGCAGTACTGCGGGAAGAAAATATTACCGCCATGCAGGAAAATGGAATTATTATTCACCTGGAAGTATCAGCAAACGAAGCATCCCAACGCCTGCAAAACGGCCAAGACCGCCCTTTACTTGATGTGGCAGATCCCCAAGCCCGAATCAAAGAGCTCAGAAGGGAAAGAGCACCTTACTACCGCAAAGCCAATTATCATATCAACACAGACGGAAAAAGCCCAAAAGATGTGGCAGAGGAGATCTGCAACCTAATTTCAAGATAGAGGCTGGGATCCAGTAGCACCAGTGGAAGGGAAGATAATTGATAACATATCCGCGGACGGGCACGGAGACCCTTCCATGATATCTACAAGACCATCGAGGAGTGTCAAAAATGACAGGTAAAGAAAAAAAGTTCCTTGTATTGCACGGCCCTAACCTTAATCTATTGGGAAGCAGAGAGCCTGATGTCTATGGTAGCCTTACCCTGGAGGAACTGAACCAAATGCTCCAGCAAGAGGCAAAAAAGCTCCATGTTGTCGTGGATTGCTTTCAGTCCAACTGCGAAGGGGAACTCATAAATACTATTCAGGCAGCAGCGGGTTGCTACGCAGGACTTATCATTAATGCAGCGGCCCTGACCCATTACAGCATTGCATTGCGGGATACACTTGCGGCTATCAATTTGCCGGTCATCGAGGTTCATCTTTCTAATATATATGCACGGGAAGAATTTCGTCAACACTCTGTAATTGCACCGGTGGTGCTGGGTCAAATCAGCGGTCTGGGAAAAGAAAGTTATCTACTGGCATTGCGGGCGCTAACATTACAAAAAAAAAGAGAAAGGAAACAAGAAGCAGAAGAAAGATAAAACTACGAGTCCTTAGTTTTGCAGTTAATCATAGGGTATAAACCTGATTGGTTTGAGTATTGACATTCGATATTTTAATTTCGACCGTATTCGCAAGGTTAGAAGATCCGGTGAAAAAAATCCGGTTGTTTTTTATATTCCCTGCTTTTCTATTATGGCTTTGTAACTGCTCAGCTGTTAGAAACATGCCTCATCCCAAGGGTTGCAGTGTTACCTTACCGGGACGGTGAAGGCTACCACTTTAACCTTTATTGAGGCTGCGGCCTAAGAACAGGTATCCTGCAACCGGGATCACTGTATATCTGAGCAGTTACAGGGCTTTTATAATTTTTTGCACGGAATATTTTTATGTCTGTAGGTTATGCTAGAAAACGGATGACGGAGAAATATTATGTGTAAGAGGGGGTATATAGAATTGAATACGGGGATCATTATTCTCATTGCTGTTGCTGTTATCGTTTATGCCGGATTCGCCCACAGAGCATTGGATCGGCTTCGTTTAAGTGATAAGGCAGCCCTTGTTTTCCTGGTAGCCATGCTTCTGGGAGGTTTTCTCCCAGAAATTCCGTTAGGGGCTGAGATAAGCATTAATGTTGGAGGCGGTTTAATCCCGCTTATTTTGGTAGGCTATTTGCTGAGTAAAGCAGAAAGTTGGGAAATAGGAAGGACTGTGTTAGCGGTTTTGATTGCTACAGCTGTTGTGTATGGGACAATGAAAATATTGCCGTTGGAGCCTACATACAACCTATTTCTCGATCCCCTATACCTTATTGCAATTGTAGCTGGTCTGGTAGCATATATCGCCGGTCGAAGCAGGCGAGGAGC
>SLRC01000170.1 GCA_007131175.1 Syntrophomonadaceae bacterium | reverse complement strand
TTGTTGATAGCCTGGGACCTGAAACCTTGATTGCAGTGGGCAATGGGAACAATGATGCTGATATGCTAAAAAAAGCAGTCGTTGGTATAGCAGTGCTTGGCACGGAAGGTTGTTCCGTAAAAGCCTTGCAAAATGCAGACATTCTTGTGAAAAATATTGACGATGCTCTTACGATGATCCTTAAACCTCAGCGTCTGATTGCTGGTCTGCGCTGTTAAGAATAACGTTATAAATTGTTTAAAAAATGCTAACAGGTGGTCTTACGCCTTCTCGTTTTCTTCTAAGTCCAGGTTCAAGGCATCTTTTTGTGGGGTTACAACCCTGCCAGCTCATATCCCCCTGCAATAAACCACATAAATAGTGTAATAAAGAAGGGAGTCAAGCTGATTGTGGTCGACCCAAGGGCAACGGCCACGGCAAAAAAAGCAGACTACCACCTGCAGCTGCGTCCTGGAACAGACGGGGCATTGTCTCTGGAGCTTCAGCCCTATTCTGTAGTGGAAATTCACCCCCAAACAGCCCGGGAGATGGAAATTGAAGACGGGGAACTGGTTACTGTGGAATCGCTTCGGGGTAAAATTGAGCTAAAGGTTAAGTTTACCGAAGAGCTGGACCGTCGCGTTATATTTATTCCCCATGGCTGGGATGAAACCAATGCAAATGTACTAACAGATAACCAGGCCCTCGATCCCATATCCAGTTTTCCAGCTGACAGAGCATTTCTTGCCCGTATTGTAAAGAAATAAAATAGAACAATGCAAGTCTTATGGTAAGATGAACGATGGGTAAAAAAGTAAAGTGGTCAGATTAAAACAGACACATCTGGTTACCTGACCTGGCGGCACGTCCCATGTTTTAGATCATAGATTCGGTGTGCGTAATGCTCTGCCAGTTCTTGATGATGGGTAACCATTAAAACGGATGTTCCTGCTTCTGCTAACTCCATAATAACATCCATAAACCTGGCAGTGGAGGCGCAGTCCATACCGTGTGTGGGCTCATCTAGTAGCAACAGGGAAGGTTCCCGGACCAGGACTCCGGCGAGGGCCACCCACTGTCTGTCTGTTTTTGTAAGTGAGTAAGGGTGTTCTTCTGCCATCTGCTCCATTTGCAGACGCTTCAACCATTTTGCCACACGGTTTGGGATAAGTTCCTGATTAAGCTTTCGCATTTTTAAACCCCAGGCCACTTCTTTGATGACCTTATCCTGAAAAATTTGGTTGTCCGGATTCTGGAACAAAAAACCGCTTTCTGCAGTTGCCTCGGCGATAGATAAACCTGCAATATTTTTCCCCTTTATCAGGATAGTTCCACTGTAAGGGTTTAGAATCCCCGCAGCCAGTTTGAGCAAAGTGCTTTTTCCTGAACCGTTGGGCCCGGTCAAAGCAACAAATTCTCCTGACATCACACTCAAGTTCACTTCTTGCATGATAAATGTGTCTCCGTAGCTGTAGCTTACGTCTTCCAGCGCTAAAACAGGAATTGCGCCTGTTGCTTTCTCCTTCTGATAGGTTGTCTCATTATTTCCCTTTCTGATAAAAAGCCCTTTTCCATCTACATCGATACCTGCACTGCGGGCCTGCCCCCATTTTCCTTGAAAATTTATTTTGCTGCCTTGCCATACAATTTGTCCCTCATGCAACCAGCAGTATTTAGCCTTTAAAGGTTCATATTGGCTGCTGAAAGTGGTGGAAATAATGATAGTAGTGCCGAATGAAGCCAAATTTTGCAGAAGCTGAATAAATTCTGTTGTGAATGAAGAATCCAGTTGGGCTAGTGGTTCATCAAGAAACAAAATCACAGGATTGGAAGCAATAGCAGCAGCAAGGGCCAGACGTTGCCTTTCTCCTCCCGATAGGGTGTGTATGGTACGTTTTAGCAGTGGCGTTAGATGAAAAGTGGATATAAGCTGGTCCATTTTTTGCTGTCGTTTTTCCGATGTCAGGCTCTGGTTTTGTAAGATAAAATTCAATTCTTCTTCCGGAGTGGGGAGGAGAAAAACATCGCTGTCCTGCAAAGCCATTCCTACAAGGCCTTTTACATGACAACTACCCTTAACGTCAGCCCTATAAATCCCCGGAATCAATCCAGCAAGACAGTGGAGCAGGGTGGATTTGCCGCTGCCATTGCCCCCTATCAGGAGTAATATTTCTCCTGCTTCCAACTCTAAAGAAACATTATTAAGCGCTGGCTGTTGTTTCAGCGGATAGTTAACGATTAAACTCTGGATGGAAAGCACATTATTTTCCTTTCTGTAAGTAGAGTGGTTCAGGTTAGTGCATCAAACGTGATCGGAGTAAAATGACCAGATTTGCTGCACAGAAACATGAGGATAGGGCTACTATCCAGTAATATCCTTTAGTCCATGCAGGAGTAAAGTGTGTTTGCACATCCTGGTTTTCACCATAGCCACGCAAAAGAAGTAAGGATGCCATCCCCTGGGCCCGGTAAAGGGACTTGATAATGACAGGGATAATCATAGTAAGGTATGCCTGCAAACGTTCCAGCAGAGTTTGCCAGTGCAGTCCCCGTGTTTGCTGGGCTTGCATGGTAGTAGTCATCTCTTCCTTCAGTACAGGCAAAAAACCCATCAGCAGGAGCATAATTAAACCCATATCCCTATGCCAGCTGCTGAAATAACGAAACACTACACCCGGTGGCGTGGTCATGAGAAAAAGTTGCGCCAGGCCAACAATGCTGACCAAGCGCAGTGCTACTGTGCTACCGTAAAGAAAACCCTCCCAGCCCAGCCATCCCCAGGTTGTTGTGTTTGCAGGATTGAGCAGGCTATGAAAAAGCACAATAAACAGGGAGAAGAAAACGAAAGGCTTCAGGCGCCTTAGCAGAGCAATTCCCGGTCCCGGCACAACGGCTAATGTGAGCAAAAAGAGGGTATTAACCACTAGGATGGAAATGTTCACTGATAAAACTAGTCCCAGCAGCAGTAAGGCACTACAGAAAAGTTTGGTTTTAACCGGTGCGCGGTGCCAAAAACTTTTTGTACCCTCGTAATACAAACCGGTCATAATTCCGTTTTCACTATTACCCTCTGTCATTCTACAGGAGTTGTTTTTGAATTTTTACGCTCCGTAAGCATTTTCCACTGCACCGGCAAACTGCGGACAATGAACATGACCAGGTATGCGGATATTGTTTTATCCACAAAATTGGTGGGAATACGGGCTAAAAAAGCGCTGCTAAAAATTCTTTCAGAACTTCCCAGTAAGATACCGTAAAGAATATCCACCCCGCCTCCTGTGAGACCACCAAAGACATAAACGGCAATGGGAGACCCAATCAGGGGAGCCACAATTGCCAAAATAAGACCAACGAGCAGCGGTGTTACATAGTCCTCAAATCCTCTTTTCAGGGCTATAAAACCAACGATCAACCCCACAGCCCCGTTCACAAGAGCGAAAGGAATCGTGACTGGATTGGTAACAACCCCCTGGAAAATGTTACTGAGCAGCCCCGTTAATGCCCCGAGCCAGGGACCGAGCAGTACAGCTGCCAGAATGGTACCAATCGTATCCAGGAACAAGGGCAGCTTTAAAGCTGATGCCAATGTACCTCCCACAATATTAATGCCGATACCAACAACGATAATGGCGATTTTTAAGCGCTTGTCCAAAATGTACACCTCTTTTACTAGATTTCCCTTATGTTTACGTATAATAATACCTAACTACTGTTATCATGATATCCTCATAATTGCCGAAACGAGTACACTATGCTAAAAATTTTCTTAACAAGTACAGGGTTTTTTCAGGATCTTCTTCTTCCACTTCAAAAAATTTCAACTCCAGCGCTGCTTCTGTAATCATTTGACGGAAAATCTCCATAAAAACACCAGGTTCTGTCACGAGCCTTCCCTCCGGCAGGCTGCCGTAAT
>SLRC01000120.1 GCA_007131175.1 Syntrophomonadaceae bacterium | reverse complement strand
CTTGAAGGCACATTTCTCCGTGCACCGTTGGCGGGTATGGTAATCCGCTCCGGGGTAAGCCTGGGCGAATTTGTACAACCGGGACAGCCTCTTTTGTACTTGGTTCCGGAAGCGGAGTTCACTTATGTGGAAGCAGAATTGGATGAAGACTTGAGCGGGCAGGTTACCTTAGGTCAGGAAGCAATTGTTACTGCAAGCGCTTTGCCAGGCAAACAGTTTAAGGCCCAGGTAAGCCGTATTGCCCCTTCCATCGATGCGTCCCGGGGAACATTTACTGTGCGCCTGGCTTTGGAAGAACAGGTTCCTGCCCTGCTGCCTGATTTGGCGGTTTTTGCTGAGATAATTACAGGACGGCGCCAGGGTGTTTTAATCCTGGATCAGCGTTTCCTGTCCCGTGACGATGGGCAGATATTTGTGCTCACGCCTGAAAATGAGCAGGCCCGGCGCCGGGAATTGGTTACGGAAGATCTGGGTAACGGCCGTGTAGCGGTTCTGGAGGGACTTGAAGAGGGAGACCGGGTTTTAACCGCCCTGGAACTACGGGACGGGCAGCGTATCCGCTTGCTCCAGGGTGGTGAGTAACCATGTTTGAATTGACGGTGGCCCTGCGCTTTCTTAAAGAGGGGCGATTGCAATCTCTTTTAATCCTGTCAGGTATCGCCATTGGGATTGCCGTACTCATTTTTCTTAATGCACTTATCGGTGGTTTGCAGGTTGATTTGGTTAACCAGACGGTGGGCTCTTCCCCCCATATCGCGGGGCGTAACCGGGAGCAGGAGCCGCGCAGCGTTTTGGGAAAAGTGCAGCAGGAACCTGTGGTTAGTATTGTGGCAACAGCTGGGAGCGCGGAGAAGCCCTTACGTAACTGGACAAACTTGCAGGAACAACTGGCAGAGACGGGAAAATTCACCTCTGTCTCACCCGTGATTAACGGTTCTGGCTTCATGATTTTGGGGGAAAGGTCCCTTCCGGTGATTGTGAAAGGCTTTGATTTGGAGGAAGCCAACAAGATTTACGATATTCGCAACAAACTTGTGGATGGTGAGTTTAGTGCAGGCCGCAGTGCCGTCCTTATTGGTACAGAATTGGCAGAAGAACTAAAGCTTTCTCCGGGTAGTATTGCCCGCCTTACTACCCCTACCGGCGAGACAGTAACCGTAACGGTAAGTGGCATTTTTGATCTGGGTGCCCAGGCTATTAACAGAAGTTGGGTCATTCTCTCCCTGCCGGGGGCACAGACCCTTTTTGGTTTGCAGGGCGGGATTACGGGAATAGAGATGCAGGTAGAAGATGTTTTTGCCGCAGACCAGATTACCCGTATCCTGGAAAACCGCTTTCCCGAATTAATTTGGAGCAGTTGGCAGGAAGAAAATGCAAATCTGCTCAGTGCCCTGAATAGCCAAAGTGCATCATCTTATTTAATTCAGGCATTTGTTCTGCTGGCCGTAACCATGGGAATATCCAGCGTGCTTGCCGTTTCCGTTGTCCAAAAATCAAAACAAATAGGTATCCTCAAGGCATTGGGAATAACAACGGAAGGGGTCAGTCGAATTTTTCTTATTCAGGGAGCCCTGCTGGGCCTGGGAGGTTCCATCATTGGCTCAATGGTGGGCTGGGGCTTAATCACCCTTTTTCTTACTTTTGTGCGCACAGAAACGGGGGAAGCGCTCTTTCCCATTACCCTTGGGCCGGGCATTTTTCTTGTATCTGTGGTTGTTGCTGTTTTTGCAGGGATGGGAGCAGCGGCCCTTCCCGCACGCCGGGCTGCTCAGCTTAATACAGTGGAGGTGATTAAAAATGGCTGATCAGATCAGCTTAAAAAATATTGGCAAAACATATGGTACAAAAGTAAAAACGACGGTACTGCAGGATGTTAATCTTACTTTTGCCAGGGGAGAGTATGTTGCAATAATTGGCCAGTCCGGTTCTGGGAAAAGCACCTTGCTTAATATTATCAGCACCCTGGATCGTCCTACTAGCGGAGAAATATATGCGGAAGATAAAAATCTAACTGAGCTGACTGAAAATGAATTGGCCCGGTTCCGGAATCAGACCATGGGATTTATCTTTCAGTTTCACTACCTGCTCCCCGAATTCAGTGCCCTGGATAATGTGTTGATCCCTTACTGGATTGGGGCGGGCCGTAAACCTCCCCCGGATAAGGTAAAACTGGCAAAAAACCTGTTGGAACGTGTAGGTATGGCCGATCGCATGTATAATAAATCCACTGATATTTCCGGGGGGCAGCAACAGCGTGTGGCTATTGCCCGTGCCCTGGTCAACCGGCCGGGGATTATTCTGGCCGATGAACCTACAGGAAGTCTGGATAGCCAAACCACTGTTGAAGTGAATAAGCTTTTAAGGGAAATAAACAAAGACTTTAAGACGACTTTTATTATCGTAACCCATGATCGGCATATTGCTGCTGAGTGTGATCGGGTGGTAGAGATCGTGGATGGTCGTATCCATAAGGACTACCTCACTTCAGGCCTGGAAGAAAACAAGAAATGGCAGGACCTGGCACCTGTGTATTGCCGTGAATCTAATGGTGATTGTAATACTGCCGGGATGTGTCCGTCAGGAAAGGAAACGGGTTGATTTTGCCGGGTTATCCATGTGGCGGTAAAAACTTTCAAATTCAATACGATAATTAAAATCATCCTGTTCTTTGGCCCGCTGGCGCTTAATGTCTACGTTTCTGATGATTAGCAATTCTTCTTTAAGGTTGGAAGCTTTTAGCAGCTGCATCCCTGAGGGAGCCCAAACTCCGCTGCCACCCCAAAAATATTCTTTGCTTTTTTGATGAACTCCCACCCAGTTGACCCCCAGGCTCCATACCTGGTTGTAGGCGGCTTTCGATGCATTCATCAGGTCCCAGATAAACCCATAATAATGATCGGTACGGATATTCATATGGGGATAATCCCGCACTGCTTCCGAGTGCCATGCTGCAATGGTAACAATGGCATCCACCTCATCCACAAAAGCGTATAGGCGGGGCAACTCAACGAAAGCGAGATCATAACAAACCAGGAAGCCAAAACGCCCCCATTTTGTATCAATACTTAGCCTTTTGTCAGTTCCCTGGCTAAAGAAGTTTTTCTCAACAGGCGGGAGAAAAACTTTGTCATAAATATACTGTTCGTCACAGCATTCCATACCCGGGTTTAAGATAAAAGTGGAATTATAGAAATCTCCATCTTTAAGGCGTGCATTACCGTAAAAGATGTACTCCAACCCCCCTCTACCGTCTGTAAGGCTATCTTTGATATTTTTTAAACGGGGATTAATGTGATTGTTTTCCCCTTCATGCAGCAAATCTAAAACACTGGCAGGATCTTTTGCATTCCAAATATAACCAGTAACCGTCAGTTCAGGAAAAATAACCACGTTTACATTTTTTTCATGGGCAATTTGAATAATTTCTTCCATCTTTTTTAAGTTATGCTCAACGTTTGGAGTGCCATGAATGTTTGCTAAAAGAAAGGATGGACATTTCTCATTATCTGAGAAAAACCTTTCCACAATTCTGTAATCCATGATTTCCTCTTCCTCCTTTTAAATAACTATAATTGCCATCAGTCTAAAGTGCCTTGCTTGTTAAGACTTTTAACTGTTGCCACATCTTTAACGGCAGTTAAGCTGGCCAGCTTTGTAAACATTAAGATCCCAGCCGTAAACGATCTTTCGTTTAAGTTTAATGAGGGTGTTATGTGCAGTTATTTCCCGGAAAATATTTTTATTTTTCGCTGAATCCTGCCCATGCGCAAGTACAATATACTTTACTGGTATTATAGCATCTTTAACTGCTTTTTTCGTAATAAGTTATTCCTTTCTACACTTTTTAAAACCAGCAAATGACGCTGCAATTAAGGATACCGCTATATTAAGCATGATATGTGGTATTATCTTCGTATTGCTCAATAATTTACTTTAATTCATGTAAGATGAATTAAAAATTCCATGTATAAAAAAGGATCCTCCCCCATTTTATGGAAGTAATTGGTCATAAATAAGAAAAGGGCCTTTTATTTGATCGTAAATAGTTGAGATGAAATAATTATTTTGAACCGCTTGACGGGAGAAGTGAATTAAACTATAATTGTATTAATACATTGATACATTATTCCGTCCAGGAACGAGGTTGTTTATGGTTACCGGTTGGTTTCATTTAAATCACCGCAGCGGCATACCATTATACCTGCAACTAAAGGAACAGATCAAAACAGCTGTAGCAGGCGGGGTGCTTAAACCGGGTGACCGGTTGCCTCCGGTGCGGGAGCTTGCATTAAAGCTCACTGTTAATCCCAACACCATAGTGAGGGCTTACAGCGAGTTGGAACGGGATGGCCTCCTTAGTTCCGAACAGGGAAGGGGCACCTTTGTCCGTGCTGCAGAACCGCTCCTTGGTGTCGAAGAACGGAAGATCCAGGTGCAGGGTTTAATAGATAAAGTGTTGGTGGAGGCATTTAACCTTCGCCTCACGACTGAAGAGCTAAAAAAGCTGTGGGAAGAACGCCTTCAAGCATGGGAAGTGCGTTTGCGTGAAGGGAAGGGAGCAGATCGATGACAAACAACTGGGCGGTTCAAACGAGGGCACTGAATAAGGATTACGGGAGAAAAAGGGCAGTTGTTGATTTGAACTTGGAGGTGCCCTCAGGCACAATTTTTGCCCTGCTTGGCCTGAACGGTGCAGGAAAGAGCACGGTATTGAAAATGCTGGTGGGCCTGGTTCGTCCTAATGCAGGCGAGGGGTTCTGCCTGGGAATGGATATTCATTCCAGAGAAAATGAAATACGGCAAAAGGTGGGTTATTTAGGTGCTGAACCGCGCATTTATGGTTACATGACTGTGTTGCAGGCGATAAAATTCTGCAGGGGCTTTTACCGGGAATGGGATGATGGAATCGTGAAGCACTATCTGGATGTTTTTCAACTGGCCGGTGCAACAAAATTGAATCAGCTATCTCAAGGGCAGAAAAATCAACTGGCCCTGCTCCTGGCCCTGGCACCCAAGCCTGATTTGTTGCTTTTGGATGAACCTACCAGTGGTTTTGATCCGGTAAAACGGCGCCTTTTTTTTAATGCGGTGCTAAAAGAAATGCTTGCAGAAGGTAAAACAGTGCTACTTGCTTCTCATCAGCTTGAGGATATGGAACGTGTGGCAGACCGGGTGGGTTTGATGCACCGGGGAAGGCTCGTACACACCTGTCCCCTTGATGAGCTGCGGGACCGGGAAAAGGAAATAAGGGTTGTTTTTCAAAAGGAACCTCCCTCAGAGCTTTTTAACAATCCCGGCATTGTGGAGCTAAAGAAAGAGGGGATGGCCTACCGGATCCTCATTTCAGATGGATTGGAAGAGATCTGGCAATCCTGTGCTGCTTTCCCCCATTATGCCCTGGATGTAATCAGCCCTGACCTGGAAGATATTTTTCTACGCTATACCGGGGAGGGATTGCAGCGTGATTAATTCTGCCTTATTTATTAAAGAGTTGGTGGAAAATCGCATTAAATTTTGGATTGCCCTGGTTATTTTGAGCGTAATGGCGCTTGCCATTCCCCTCCTCTTTGATTTTACAAAAGAATTGGAGCACATGGATCTTTCTCCCCTTGTTAATCCGGAAGAATTGTCCTTTATCTTGTCCAATTATCATAATTATGCCTGGAGTCAGTGGACAGCAAAAAATTTAACCCAGTTTGCATCCCTGGCAGCTATTGTGCTGGGAATGGGAGCTTTAGCGGGAGAGATGGCCTACGGAACGGCACCTTTTTTGTTGAGTAAACCCCTGACCCGGCGTCAGGTATATATGACCAAGACAGGGGCAGGGATTTTTCTGCTTGGCTTGATTATCTGTATTTCAACGCTTGTATTGATTGCAATGTCGGCCATGCTGGGTTATGAACTCCATGTGGGGTCTTTAATCACATCTACTGTTGTGGTGTTTGTGGGAGCTTCTGTTATTTATCTTGGAACAGCGTTTTTTTCCACCCTCATCCCTGATCCTGTAAAGGCTGGTGTTGTGGCGGGTCTTTTTTGGGCTCTGGCTGCTGTTCCCGGTTTTTTCCAGGCGACAGTCCCGTATTCTGTTTATTACCAGATGAAAGCAATACCCTACTGGTTGTACGGAGATTTCCCCTGGTTCAGCTTGCTGGTCTTGTTTGGATTGGGCTACCTATTTTTTGAAGGGGGAAATTATTATTGGAACCGCAAAGATTTTTAAGTTCTATGTCACTAAATATCTATTCCAAAAGGAGGTTGTAAGTGATGCTTCTGACAACTACAGTGTTAGCGAATGTGGATTACGAAGTTTTGGGTTTGGTGATGGGTAACAAGGTGCGTGCTGTCCATGTGGGCAGGGATATTATGGCTTTTTTCAAAAACCTGGTTGGCGGTGAAGTAAAAGAATATGCCGAACTGACGCAGCGGGTGCGGCAGGTTGCACTGGATGAAATGGTGGAAGAGGCGAAAAAAATGGGGGCAAACGGTATTATGGGCATTCAGTTTTCTTCCTCACAGGTAGCCAGCGGAATGGCAGAAATAATTGTTTACGGTACGGCAATCAAAATATAAAGCACAAACTCAAGAGCAAAATATAGGTATTAACAGAAGGTATTAGCAAATGAAAGGAGAAATTGATAAATGTTTCCCTGTTTTTTGCCGCCTGTTTCATTTTTTAAGGAGGAGTGAAGTCATGCAGAAATCGGAAATTGCAGCAGAGATCTTTATAAAAGGGTATAACTGTGCCCAGTCGGTATTCTATGCGTTTTGTGATGAACTGGGATTTGATAAGGATACGGCGTTGAAGATATCATGTGGTTTTGGAGGGGGGATGGCCCGAAAAGAAGAAGTATGCGGTGCTGTCACCGGGGGCATTATGGTAATAGGGTTGAAATATGGCAGAGGAGAAAATGATGACACCTCTTCCATGATAAAAACTTACGAAATGACACGTACACTGATGGAACGTTTTGCAAAGAGACACGGTTCGTTCATCTGCCGCAATTTATTAAACGGATGTGAACTGGGCACTCCCGGCGGGCAAAAGGAATATAAAGAAAAAGAGCTGCGCAAAAAGATTTGCAAGCCATGCGTGGAAAGTGCTGTACAAATCATCGAGGAAATTAAGTAATAGGGTGAATTAAACCAAGTGGTTGCCTTTCTGGATGATTAATGTGGAATGAAAACTGCCATAAAACTGACTGAAGAAATTAAAAATTTAAGCCCGGTTCCACGCCCATTTCCCTTTTAAAACGGTTTTTAAACTGACGAACGAATGAATGGGCACGGGCCTTTTGCCCAGTACACTCATAAACCTCAACGAGGAGGCTGCACCCTTTTTCATCAAAGGGATCAAGGTCAATGTGTTTTTCCAGTAGTTCTTCAGCTTCTTCAAAGGCGCCCTTTTTAATATATTTCTGTGCAAGTGCAAGAGATACCTCGCTAAATATAGATTTATAGTGTTCTCTTGTGAGATCCCATTCTTCATAGAGACTGTCTGCCAAAAAGTCTCCTGTGTATAGCTTAGTCATTTGGACAAGCAAATCCTCTTCTTGCTTGCCTGATAATTTCCTGGATTTATATCGCTTATATAACTCACCAAACTCTTGCACATCGGTTTTAACAATGTTTCTCCCGCCGATCTGAAAACCCCTTTTATCCTCAACAATCAGTGCACATTCATCCTCGAAGCCCATTCCAAAACTGGCAAGAGTTTTTCTTAATTCATACAGTGCCACCCTAAGGGAAGTAAAAGCTGCCTTCGCATCAGAATCAGGCCAAAAGGCTGCTGCCAATGAATCTCTGGTAAATGTTTTATCAGGGTTTGCCAATATATATTTAATTATTCCACTGACCTTGCGGGTTTTCCATGCTTCTTCGCCTATGGATATTCCGTCTTTTTCAATGGAAAACCTGCCAAAAAGCTTTACCTTTATAACTTGTATTTTTCGGGACAACTTAATGCAACTGGCAATAAAGCGTTTAGGGTCAGCATAAGCTTTTGCCGGATTTTCTTCCAGTTTTATTAAATTCTCAAAACCAAAATACAGCCCAATTATTTTTCTCATGTGCTCAGGGAAGATCCTGTTTTCCAGAGCTAATGCACAGGCCCTGACCAATGTAACATAGTCCATTTCATGGTAAAATACGTAATCATTTTTGCTGCTTTGCTTAGCCCAGATCCGAAGGTATTTTTCAAATAGTTTCTTGTTGTTCTTTTTATCATACAAATCTGCCAGGTGCATGGCAACGGCACATACATGTTGGCGTGCCTTCTTTTTGAACGATTGCTGGTAGGCTGACAACAAAAAGGATTCTGCTTTTTCATAATGGCCCGCAGCCTTGTAAATGGCCCCCATCATTCCCTGGCACAGTTCATAATAACCATGTCCAGCATCCTGCATGGGGATGTTTATAAATTCTGCTTCTGCCTTGGTCAGCAAGTTTTTTGCAGGTGTTATTTCCGTTTCCCATAAGTATTTTGTAATCAGGGCGGCACTGGCCAGGAGGGGGCTTGCGTATCTTACATAACATCCCGCCACTTCTTCCATGTCGGCCATAGCCCCGGTGATGTCCCTGGTTTGATACTTTATGATAGCCGATAGTCGTAAAGCAAAGGAGCGGTAAAAATCCGAGTCGTATTTTTCGCCTAGCTCAGCGAATTCTTGCATTATTTTTTTAGAGGCTTCAATATCCCGCTTAAGCCATAGGGTGTTGTGACAGCCCACAAGCCCGATCATTCGCCATTGGTCGCTGGCAAGGCCGACGGGGTGGTTTAGTATCTGGGGCAGGGCTTCAAAAGCGGCTTTCAGCTGGCCTGTTCGGTACAGCAGCATCCCGCGAATGATTAAAAAACTATAATTCCATATGGGTTCAGGCACGTTTAATTTTTCCATCAGCCTGTGTAGCGCCAAAGCTAAGGGGAAGTTTTCTTCTGCCACCAGGTTAATAAATCCACTGATCAAAAGCTTATTCCGTGGGACGTGGGTGCCAATGGCGACCTTGCCTTTGGGAATGTAGGAGACGACGTCCTTTACATATTTAAAATCATTGGTTTGAAAAGCCATCACTAGAATCATGCCGAAGGCGTTCATCAGGTAAGACATATCGCTGCGGTCTTTAAACATCAAAAGTGCTGTCCTCAAACAGTTGTAGGCTTCATTGATATCGGAGGTGAGCAGGGTGAGTCCACGGTAAAACAACAGGTAGGGGTCGGCCTGTAAGACATGTTCGGGGAATTCTCTCGTTAAAAACATGATTTCTTCCGGTTTCCCGCTGGCAAACAGCTCTGCGCCGGCAGCAGATACAATACAAACAGCTTTCTCTGTTTGACCGGCCTTGATATAAAAAGCGATAGCCGTTTGCAGCTCACCTTTTCCATCGTAGTGACGGGCGGCCCTGGCATACAATTCCCTGATATCGTCTGCGCTTTTGGTCCTTTTCAGATACGTCATCAATCCCCTGCGGAACAGAGAATGAAACCGGTATTTCACCGGGTGGGGCATGAATTTTTGTATGTACAGGTTGCTGTTTTCCAACCACTGTAACAATGCAGCGGCATCTTCCATGTGAAAGATTTCCTTAAGGTCGGCACAGGTAAAATCATCTAGAAGGGACATCTCTGCCAGGGCCTGGAGCCTGGCAGGGTCAACCTCCTGTAAAAACTCGCTAAAATAATAATTAAAAAGGGTTTGCTCGCTGGCTTCGTCAGATTCTAAGCTGGCAGCTGGGTGAAAGGGCAGCGGATGATCAATGCGGCTTATCATGACAAGCCCGGTAATCCAGCCCTCGGTGTAGGCATAAATACGGTCAATGTCTGTAGGCGTGGAGTTAATCTGATATATTTTCAGAAGCTGCTCTGTTTCCTCCCGGGTAAAGCGTAAATCATCGTTACCAATGTTAGCAGCATGTTTATTTAAAGAAAGCTTGCCTGAAAAAATCCCGGTGTCCACCCTTGACATTACCACAATGTTGATTGTGGGAGGCATGTTGGTGATAAAGTAGGCAACTGATTCGGAAATACGGGGGTTGTCCACAACGTTTTGAAAATCATCTAAAACGAGATAGTGGTTAGACTCAACATCTCCATAATATTCCCAGGCATCCTGGCAAATGAGGGCGTTTAACAGTGAATATTCTACTGCAATATTGCTGATACTGGACAGCCCCTTTTGGCAGTCCAGGGTGTCTTTATTGATGTCAGGAAAAAGCGTTTCAATTAAATGGGTATAAAAGACCGGCAAAAAACGGTCCTCTTTTTCCAGCCTGTACCAGCGTGTCTGTTCCCGTTCTTCCTTTAGAGATAAAAGAACGGCCGTTGTTTTGCCATAGCCCCCGGGAGCGGTTAAGAAAACCGCTCTTTTTTTGGAGATGGGCAAGCTTTTGATTCGACTTGAGTGTAAAACATTTTCAGGAAGTTCTGGAATCACTAACTTGGTTTTTAAACACGGGATAGTCGGCATAGATTCTCCTGTTATAGAAAAATATCTAAAAAGTTTTGCGCTGCTGCCGATATTTAACGCTTCGTTAACGTGCCGTATGTTAATCTGATACCCGGAATCACTATCTATATAAAAAGATGAGCAAAACGATGAGCGGTTTTTATGTAAAAAGCTTAACACCAATATTATACAATACTAATATATATCATTAAAGAGGAAGGTGAGGAAAAAAGGAAAAAAGCTGTTAAATATAATATAAAATATTTATCAACTCACTTTACTTTAGATTATTTCAAGCATAATGAACGCTTTCCATATTATCAAATTTTTTACTGGGGGGTCGTTATGAATACCGCAAAAAAATTTTTAGGAGAAGAACAGGCTTCGCCTTCTATTAATGAAAGTTTATTTAGTCAACTGTTTTATATCGTTATGAACAAGGAACTCACGATTATTAAATCCAAAGTTCCATTACCCTATCAGGACGAAAGCCACCAGCATGCTCATGATACTTTTGAATTTACCGTGCCATTATCTCATAGTCCCCAATTATTCATAGAAAAAAGAAAATTTTCTCTGCCCCGAAGAAATATTTTTCCGTGTAACCCGGGTCAGTATCATGGCCCCGCTGAGGATTGCAATCAACACCGGATCGCTGTATTACAATTCGCCCCCCATGAATTACAAGAGGCTGCGTCCTCATTATTTGGGAACAAAAATGTAGAATTTCAAAACACACCCTCTGCTTATAACCTTCATCTTGAACAATTAGTTGACATGTTTATCTATGAGAACCAAAATAAGCAGGCCGGTTATGAATTTATTTTGGAACATCTTAGCGGTTTGCTTAGTGCAAATATTTTGAGGACATTAAAAAGCAATCTGCAAGTGCAGGAAAAACATCCCAAAAATCCAAGTAAAAAGGATATTATCAGGACCATGGATTATTTGCACACCAATTACAATAATGACTTTTCTTTAATGGATGTTGCAGAAGTTGCTGGCTTAAGTAAGTTCCATTTTATTCGTGTGTTTAAAAAAGAAACGGGTAAAACGCCTTATCAATTCTTTCTCGATATTAAGATAGAAAAAGCGAAAGAACTCATTAAAACGCATAAATACTCCATTACAGAAATTTGCTTTATGTGCGGTTTTAAAAATCACAGCCACTTCACCAGACTGTTTTTTAAAAAAACGGGCATGCCGCCAACCCAATTTGAGTCGCTCTGCAAATAGACACATTTCAGATTTATGTTTCCATTTTTTACAGGGACAGCCTTGTTCAGATAAGGCATGTCCCTTAGTTATGTACATTTAACAAGTAATAATCTGAGATATAGCAATAACTGCACAAAGAACAGCAAGTAGAGGACAGCAAATTATTTGTGTGGGTGATAAGATTGAGAAAAACTGGACGCAGTATTAATTGACGTAATAAAGGGGGTGGTTAGTAAATATGGAAAAATATAGAATATTATTGCTTGAAGCTTCATAACCAACAAAATATGGAACGCGGGAGTTGATAAAGCATGACCTAACGTAACATTTTGATAGGTTGTATCTTTGATTTATTCGGCACGAAGCAGATAAAGGAGGTAAAAATGAGCAAACATATTTTAAAGAAACAATGGATAGCCGTCCTTCTGGTGATCTTCATGGTTATGGCCCTACTCCCCTCATCATTTTTTGCTGCTGAAGTCAGTGACATAAGAAATCACTGGGCAGAAAATCGCATTCAGAAGTGGCTGGATCAGGCTCTGGCTTTAGGTTACCCGGACGGCACTTTTCAACCTGATAACGAAGTGACCCGGGCCGAGTTTGTGGCCTTTATGAACAGGGCATACCTGGTAGCCGCAAGCGATGAAGACTCGGGTTTTCCCGATGTGCATGAAGCGGCCTGGTACTCCGAGCGGGTTGCCGATGCCACGGCCGCGCAGCTGATTTTGGGTTATGATGATGGCACCTTTCGCCCCGACCGGGCCATTACTCGACAGGAAGCAGCAGTTATTTTAAACCGCCTCCTGGATCTTCCGGGTATGCATGACGTGACATTCCAGGTAATGGATGAACAGAAAGAAGCCTTGGCAGGGGCCGAGGTGGTCCTTGGTGAACTATCCGGCAAAACGGATTTTAATGGTTTTTGGAAAGTACCAGAAAAAAATACCGGTGTTTATGATTACCGGGTGAGCCTTGCAGGTTACAAGCCTGCTGAAGACCAGCTTATGGTGGGTGCGGATCTTACGGAGGTACCGGACCCCTTTGTTGATCATGAGGAAATTGCTTCCTGGGCAGAAAGAGCTGTTTATAGGATGACTGCCGCCGGAATCATCAAAGGGTATCCGGACCGTACCTTTCGCCCCAATAATAACATCACCCGGGCTGAAACCCTGACCATTCTTGATCGGGGATTGGAACTGATGGAGCCGGTACTGGAGGAAGTTATCCTTTATCAAGCAGCAACTGCCCCTGTAAGGCAAACCTCCGGAGGAGGTGGAGGAGGCAGCCCTACCCCCAGGCCGGAACCTGATCCGGAACCTGATCCGGACACCTATACGGTGACCTTTGCAGTGTATGAAGCGGAGTCTAGTATTCCGCTGGAAGACGTATCTATCCAGGTATTCTCCAATGTTTCCCGCACTACAACAGTGGGCAGCGCCGTAGCCACAGGCAGCGGTGGTCAAGCCACCAAGGATCTGTCAGATAACAACTACTGGTTCACGGCAAGCCTTGCAGGTTACGAAACCTATGATGGGGACTTCACGGTGCAAAGTGCAGACAAGACCGTTGAATTCATGATGGGCATAGTTACTGAACCGGCCCCGGACCCTGTGACCGGAGCCTGCTTCGAACCAAGAATTGAATTGAGCGGTGTCACCAGAACAGGAGATGGTCTGGTAGCCGGACGTACTGACTATACCGAAATGACCTTTACATTCTATTTTCAAAACATCGGAGATGAAGGCGATACCCAGGATGTATATATTTCATATATCATTTTGGACGCTGAGGAAGAAGTAAATAATTATAATCCTTTCCCATATGCAAATCTTTCCTTGGAGCCAGGGGAAGAAACTGATCTGAAACCACCGTTTGTTTATGACGGTTGGATGCCTATAGGCGGAAGTTTTACCATTCGGGCAGAAACCCAGTGTCAAACAGCTGAAAAAGTGATTGTGATCGTAGAAGATGAAGAACTGCCCAGAGTGACATCTGCCAGCTTTATTCCAGGTGCTGGAGCAACAAATAACTTTGGAGATGAATCCGGGCAATCATTACTGTTGGAGTTCAATGCTTCTCTTAATGCAAACGAGGTTGAGAATTATACTCTTGGTATAGGAATCAGCAGCCCCTGGCAAAGCTATACACTGAATCATCTCCCAGACATCCTAGAATTTGAAGTGGGAGGGACCAATCAGGATTTACTGTGGATTACGGTCATGACCGACAGCCAGGATATCTCCGATGCAGTAGATGGACTGGATGCCGGCTTAATTACAGACGTTATTACTTTTAATATCTTAGGGCCTACGTCTACCTATATTTTGGACGAATACAAAAATGAGATTCGGGTGTTTGGATTAACGCCGATTCAGGCAGTTACACCAGAAGTAACAACAGTGGAAGTCACAGGAGCGACAACCATCACCATCCCGGCTAGTGGTGAGCCTTCAGCAGCTGAGCAGTATACAGCAGAGGTCAAAGACCAGTTCGATGCTGTAATGGGAGCAGAAACTGTAACCTGGAGTCTGCAGGCACCAGTAATAGGAGTCACTATTGATAATGGCGAAGTAACAGTAGAAAATGATGATATTACTTGGGCAGGAACCTTTACGGTCGTTGCCACTTCAGTTACAGACGGAACAGTTGCAGGAGTATTAGAAGTAACACTGGCAGATGCAGCGCCAGCAGACAAAGAGATTGAATTGGTAGAAACACTAACAGATATCAACGTAGCATATGGCACAG
>SLRC01000024.1 GCA_007131175.1 Syntrophomonadaceae bacterium | reverse complement strand
TTAGATAGCAGGTAGCAGATAGCAGATAGGAAAAGATTAAAACCTGAAAACATTGCCTGCTGTAGGGTCTGCTGCCCGGCTGTTCAGCCATTTTCATTCATCTGATGGTGCCGGCGCCGCAAGGGCCGGCATGTGGGTCTGTTCTGAAAATAAATGTATACACATGTGGCACCGGTGCGCAAGGTACCTGTTTACAACCGCAGTCTCAATTAAGATTATATTGGCGGGCTTTTCCGTCCCGGCACACATTTTAAACTCACTGGCGCTCAGACAGTAAAATGTGGCAACCACGCTTCAAGAAGCAGGAAGCGGGAAGCAGGAAGCAGGAAAAGCAAGATCCGTTCTCACTCGCAACCCTGCTCCACTTTTGTGCATGTTATCTTTTATTCTGGATACTGACTCCTGAATTCTGAATTCTTAAATGTTCACCACCTGCTGGTGCCGGAGCTGCAGGGGCCGGCATGGTTGTCTGACTTCTGTCTTCTGAATACTGAATTCTTAATGTTTTCATCCTTCTGTTGGTGCCGGCAACGCAGGGGCCGGCGTGTGGGTCTGACTACTGTGGGCTGACTCCTGTTACGATACAAAAAAATATTTACCCGGTCATTAATTTCCCAAATACCCCACGCCTTGTCTTTACAATGTATGAAAGATTATTAAATGGTAAAGATACATGTAGTAAAAGGCTCCTGACTGCCGGGGGATGAATATAAGTGAACGTCATTAGCTTTCTAGACAAAAAAAAGCGTAAGATCGAAGAAAACCTCAGCCTTTTTCAAGTAAATTTCTGGGAATGGGTTTTTGCCTATCGTTGGCGACCTTGTCCCCAGTGTACCCGTCTGCTACAATCATGCTGGGGGCAGGAGCAGCTATGGACCGGCCTTTGTGGAGTTTGCTGTTCTTACTACTATTATTATCAGGTGCTCTATGTCCGTGCCCTCAAAACCGTCTGCCGACGAGGCGAGAAAAACCCCACTTTTCGCGAGTTGGAAGAATGGTATTTTCAGCATGAGAAAATCCAGGAGTAAAGTTATGCAACACATTGTAGGACCCGGGTAGTTGCCGGAGCGGGCGGCGCTGAAGGGCCCTTTTTTTATTCATATTACTTCAGATAGAAATACGGTGTAAAAGGAATATAAATGAAGGAATACTAATGAAAACATCCTACATCCATCCTGTTTAAGTTAATTGGCTCATTAGCGCACTTGCCAGGAGGGGGGTAAAAAGGATTATAATAAAGGTCAAAGATGGTCAAATAGTTAGGGGAAGCAGATGATGGGCAACCTGGCAGACAGCATGGAATACTATTTGAAAAAACTCCTGGCCCTTAGCGCATCCGGTTTTCTGGAAATTAAGCGTAAAGAGTTGGCGGGAAAATTCAATTGCGTTCCCTCGCAGGTTAACTATGTTATGGCAACCCGTTTTACCCTGGATAAGGGTTATTTGGTAGAGAGTCGCAGGGGAGGCAAAGGATACCTGCGAATTAGAAAAGTGAATACGGATGGTTGGGAGTTACCTGGCGGAATATTGGAGGAGCTACAGCAAGGGTTGGCCAATAATGGGAAGGCTGTTGGAATAATCGAGAGACTGCGTGAGGGCAAGTACATTTCCGTACGGGAATCACGCTTAATGGAAGCAGCCCTCCAATGTATCTCCGGTCTGAAAAATGAACAATTGAAGGATGACTTGCGGGTCTTGCTAATGCGTCGCATGATTGAGGCATTGTTTTATTAGTTTTGAGTAACAACTCAGGTATTTAGACCCTCACGCTGGCCCCTGCGTTGCCGGGACGGAAAAGCCCGCCAATATAATCTTAATTGAGACTGCGGTTGTAAACAGGCACCTTGCACCCAGAATAAAATGATTAAGCACATTTTGGACAGAATTCAGGAGTCGTTATCCAGGAATTCAAGCGCAGGTTTAAGCGAATATAATGGGAGGTGAAAGGACTGTTAATTTTAGAAGGTATTGCTGCCTTCTCCTTAACAGTCCCTGAAAACGTGCTCTGTCAGAAATGCGGTAAGAAAAATGCCTCCGTGCATCTGACCAAGATTATTAGTGGTAGTAAATCGGAAATATATATTTGTGAGGATTGTGCCCGTGAAAATGGTGAGCTGGATTCTCCCATGGAAGGCAAATTTCCCCTTTACCAGTTCTTTTCCGGAATGATGGGGTTTACCACGCCGGAAAATGCAGAAGCAGTAATGCCCGTCGGAGAGGCCGGGATGCAGTGTTCTGAGTGTGGTTTGACATATGCTCAGTTTGGTCAAATAGGCCGCTTCGGCTGTGATCGCTGTTATGACTCTTTTGGCAGGAATATCTTACCCCTGTTTCGCCGTTTGCATGGAAACCAGAAACATATGGGTAAGATTCCAACACGGGCGGGCAATCATTTAAAATTGAGGAAAAAGCTTGATCATTTTAAGTCGGAACTGCAAAAAAAGGTTATGGATGAAGACTTTGAAGAGGCAGCCATGCTCCGGGATCAAATTCGAGACCTTGAGAAGCAGCTTGCGGGGGGGGCATGCTTGCGGGGGGGGCATGAACGGGATGTCTGAAAAAAAGAAACGGCGTGAGCAGGGTGACGATGAAAAAATTAATGACCGTGTCAATAGTAATAGTAGTGGGGATGAAGAAATAAAAAGTTTAGCTTCGGATGGAAAAGGGCCAAACAATCCCCCTGCCGGCAAAAATGAAAACATGAAAGATGAAGATAAAATTGCCAGCATTATCAGCAAATGGATGGAAGGGAGCGGAGATGAAGCGGAGATTGTAATCAGTAGCCGTATCCGTTTGGCCCGCAATATCAGTGGGTTCCCTTTTCCGCCCCTTGCATCGGATGAGCAGCGTGAAAAGATCCTGTCCGTTGGTAAAAGGGTTTTGGAAGAGCAAAAAGAACAATTTTCTGATATGCAGCTGCTGGACATGAGCAGCCTTTCACCTGTTTATCGCCAGGTCCTGGTGGAAAAACACCTGATCAGCCCTTTGCAAGCGCGTGAAACTCTTGCCGGAGCACTTATTTTGAGGAATGATGAAGTAGTTAGTATTATGGTGAATGAAGAAGATCATTTTCGTATACAGTGTTTACTTCCCGGGTTGCAGCTGGAGAAGGGTTGGCAGGAAGCTTCAAGGTATGATGATTATTTAGAGCATATTGTTGATTATGCTTTCCACCAGGATCTGGGGTATCTAACAGCTTGCCCCACCAATGTGGGCACAGGGCTGCGGGCATCAGTGATGCTTTATCTGCCAGCCCTTGTTATAACAGGTCAGATCAACCAAATACTCTCGGCTGTCAGCCAGGTAGGGCTGGCGGTTCGAGGTATCTATGGTGAAGGGACGGAGATGACAGGCGGGCTGTGCCAGGTTTCAAACCAGATTACCCTGGGGCAGTCGGAAGAAGAAATCTGGCAAAACCTGTACAGTGTAATCAGGCATTTAATTAACCAGGAAAGAAAGGCGCGTCAGCATTTGCTGAATAAGCAAAGAGACAAACTGGCGGATCGGGCCGGCCGCGCTTACGGTATCCTTAAACATGCCCGCCTGCTTAGCGCTGAGGAAACCCTGCAATTTATTTCCGATATAAGGTTGGGAGTTGATCTGGGGTTGCTTAAGGATGTGCCGGTGGGCGTTCTAAACGAACTGCTGGTGCTGACACGGCCCGGCTGTTTACAGTATTTAAAGGGGCGGAACTTAAGCCCTTACGAGCGTGATCAGGAGCGGGCAACACTTGTAAAACAATATTTGCCTTAAGAAATGTACATTTTCGGGACAGACCCACATGCCGACCCCTGTGGTGCCGGCACCATCAGAAGGATGAAAATGCCCGGATTATGCTGGCATAGAGGGTTTAACAGGTTTTATCTCTTTTCCGGCTCACTGGTTTCTGACCTCTGACCTCTGCATTTTCA
>SLRC01000036.1 GCA_007131175.1 Syntrophomonadaceae bacterium | reverse complement strand
GTGTCTGTGTTATTGTGACTCTTAGACGCGCAATCTTGAGCCTGTATATTGCACCTATCAAGCCTGCGCTTGAATTGATTCTGGATACTGACTCCTGAATTCTGAATACCTGAGTTGTTACTATTATTTTCAGTATTCCCCTCGCCGGAAAAAGTATTTAAAACTAAATAACGGGAGAAAACAAATAACCGTTTCCTCCCGTTATTTTTAATCCAATTTTAATTCTGATCCTTATTTTGGTTATTCCTTTTCCATGCGGCTGATAATCCTTCGGCCGTAACGGTCTTCATAATAATCAAACACTACCTTGTCTCCTTCATTAAAGTTTCCGATTAATATTTGCTCTGCCGGCACATATGCTTCAGGTTTCCCTTCCACCTCGATCTCTACGCTATTGCTGTCGATCCTGCCGGTGTAGGTCCCTTTTACATTACGTATCATTGCTGCACGTTCTGTTGTGTTAAGATCCCTTATAACCAATTGTTCATGCTCGTTTTTATAGAAGGTAAAAACCACCTCATCACCGCTGTTGAGCAGTTCAGCAAGGACCCATGAGAGATCCTGCGGTAGCAAATAAGTTCCTGCAATACCGTCGACGCTGATCTCAATAAAGTTGTTATCCACCTGTCCGGTGTAAATACCCCGGGCTTCCTGCTTTTCAGGAATGCTATCCGGGGAGATTTTTGTATAAGATTCATTAGCTGTTCCTGTGATGTTGTATTCATTATAAGCACGATCAAGCTTTATAATAAGTCTGGGGTAAGTCAGGACCTGAATAACCACATCCTCCGGGGACGGTTCTTCCACCTCTACTGAAATCATTAGTGTGTCATCATGGTTTTTAATTGTTTCCAGCATTATTTTATAACCGCCCGTTTGTTTTTCACCCGCATTGACAACAAGATAAATATCTTCTCCCGTATCATAATCAGGCGGTGAAAAAACGAAATATCCTTTCTGATCACGAATTAAATTTAGATCTTCATGTATTGCTTGTGGCAGTGTGTATTCGTCTTCGATTACCGTATAATTCACTTCAATCCCGTTTGTTTTAGTCTCATCATAATCTGGTGCAATTCCGTTTTCCTGTTCCTGTTCAGGTGTACTGCACCCTGCAAGCATAACGCCTGCAAGCAAAGCAAGCACCATTATTCCTGTTCCCAGTTTTAATAGTCTCTTTTGCTTATCCATCATTATTAATTGCTCCTTTCTTTTTCCTGACTCTTTAGCAATCTTTTGCATCTACTAATAAAGACGTATGGAATTGCCATAACGTTCCGCCGTTATTTATAAAATAATAATGGATATAAATGGAATATGCTTTGACAGGGTTAAGACCTTATGTTACTATTAATGAGCAAATAAAGGATTAAAATTTTCGGTGAAGTAACTTGTGGCAGTACACTCGGGAGTGAGCTATGATACGTCACTGAGCAGGAAGCATGTGGTGGATGGTAGTAAGCCTCCGTTCATGTGTGGAAACCACAAAGTGAAAAATCGTAAAAGAGAACTGGGGTTTTTGCTGGTTCAGGTGGGCCGGCAATAGGCTACAAGAATATTTTGTGGCTTAGGATGAGTCTAACAAATTAGGCGAAATCCAGGCACTCTAACCTCTTAATAGAGGAAAGGGTGCCTTTTTGTTATCTGAAATTATGATCCCATTTTAATATTTTAATAGGACATACTAAATTAAAAGTTTAATTTGTGCAAATATAAGGGGGGAGAAGATGCGTGGTAAAAATTGAGGTAAAAGGGCTTTACAAGATCTTCGGAGCCCATCCCCGTCAGGCCTTGGAGAAAATCAAAAGGGGCCAGTCCAAGGATGAACTGTTGCAGAAGACGGGGCATACTGTGGGGATCAATGATGCTACCTTTGCCGTGGATGAAGGTGAAATATTTGTGATCATGGGCTTGTCAGGGAGCGGAAAATCGACCCTGGTGCGCTGTATTAACCGCCTGATTGAACCTACTTCCGGAAGCATCACTATTGATGGTGAAGATATTACCCGGCTGTCTGCTGAGAAACTGCGGGTAATGCGGCAGAAAAAAATCGGGATGGTATTCCAGCGTTTTGCCCTGTTCCCCCATCGCACTATTTTACAAAATGTAGCATTTGGTCTGGAGATACAGGGCATGGATAAATTAACCCGTGAAGAAAAGGCAATGAAAGTTCTGGAAACGGTGGGCCTGAAGGACTGGGCCCATGTTTACCCCGAGCAGTTAAGCGGAGGTATGCAGCAGCGTGTGGGTTTGGCCCGTGCCCTTGCAGCTGATCCGGATATTTTGCTCATGGACGAGCCATTCAGTGCCCTGGATCCATTGATCCGCAAAGAGATGCAGGAGGAACTGGTGGAACTGCAGGATCGGATGCATAAGACCATTTTATTTATTACCCATGACCTGGACGAAGCATTAAAGCTTGGTGACCGTATTGCAATTATGAAAGATGGGATTATTGTGCAGCTCGGCACACCGGAAGAAATTTTAACCAACCCTGCTGACGAGTATGTGGCAAGTTTTGTTACCGATGTGGATCGCTCCAAGGTGCTTACTGCAGAGAATATCATGTTTCGCCCCTTTGCAGTTGTGCGGGATGATGACGGACCGCGGGTGGCCGTGCGTAAAATGCAGAAAGAAGGATTTTCTAATATTTTTGTTGTAGGGCCGGATCGGGTCCTCTTGGGGATTGTTACGGTGGAAAAGGCCCTGGAGGCGGTAAAAAACAACGTGAAAGATTTACATCAAATATTGGATACGGATATTCCCATCACCTCACCGGATGTGCTGGTACAGGACCTCATGCCTATGGCAGTGACGGCAAAAGTTCCCATCGCCGTGGTTGATGAAAACAAAAGGCTCAAAGGCATTATCGTGCGCGTCTCTGTGCTTGCCGGTTTGAGCGGAATGGAGGTGGACGATAATGGAATTCCGCATACCGATTGATCAATGGGCTGATCATATTATCAATTTTTTACGTATTAATTACCGTGACTTTTTTCGTTCTATCGGCGGTGTAATCGAAAACTTTGTTAACGGGTTTGAAAGTCTGCTGCTCTTAATTCCCATTATACTAGTGATAATAATTGTCGTTGCTGTTGCCTGGCGGATGGCGGGGCGTGGTGTGGCGCTTTTTTCTCTGATTGGCATTTTATTGTTGCTTAGTATGAACCTCTGGGATCAGACAGCACGCACACTGGCGCTGGTGCTTACTTCCACAATTATCGCCCTGATTCTTGGGATTCCTTTGGGTATCCTGGCGGCACGCAGTGATCCGGCGGAGCGGATTATCCGTCCTATTTTGGACTTCATGCAGACAATGCCCATATTTGTTTATCTGCTTCCTGCAGTGTTCTTTTTTGGTATTGGTGTTGTGCCAGCGGTGATTGCAACGGTTGTTTTTGCCATGCCGCCGGCGATCCGACTTACTAACCTTGGTATTCGCCAGGTTCCTGCGGAGATGGTAGAAGCTTCTGTTGCTTTCGGTTCCACCCCAATGCAGATGCTTACAAAGGTGCAGTTGCCCCTGGCATTGCCGTCCATCATGGCGGGAGTAAACCAGTGCATCATGCTTTCTCTCTCCATGGCTGTGATCGCGGCCATGATTGGTGCTGGAGGCCTTGGTGGTGTCGTATATCGTGCCATTACCAGACTGGAGATTGGTTCCGGATTTGAAGGGGGGTTAGCGGTTGTAATAATTGCGATTATCCTGGACCGTATTACCCAGTCTGTGGGAAAGGGAACGGCACGGAAAGTTAATTAGTGAGAAATACATTTTAAAGTTACAAAGAGGAGGGTTTTTCCAATGAAAACAAGTTCAAAAATAATTGCGTTAATGCTGGTGCTAATGTTAGGCAGTATCGGATTTATGATTGGCGGATGTGCCCCGGGTGCACCGGAAACACCGGCTCCTGATACTCCAGGCGAACCTTCACCTGCTCCGGGAGTAGATGAAATCAGCCTTGGCTTTGTGCAGTGGGCATGTGCAGAAGCTTCAACCCATCTTGCCCAGGCTGTAATCATGGATAAACTGGGGTATGATGTATCTGTAACGGCACTGGAAGTAGCCGGGATGTATTCCGGTATTGCGGAAGGAGACCTGGATGCCCAGACAACGGCTTGGCTGCCTGTAACGCATGGCGATTATATGGACCAGTATGGTGCCCAGGTTGATGATTATGGCATTATGTTTGAAGGTGCACGCATTGGCCTGGTGGTTCCTGCTTATGTGACCATTGATTCCATTGAAGAAATGAATGATTATGCAGATCAGTTTGACGGGCGCATCGTGGGTATTGATGCGGGAGCCGGCATAATGCGGGCTACGGAGACGGCCATTGAAGAATATGACCTGAATAATATCGAACTATTGGAGAGCAGCGATGCAGCTATGACTGCTGCCCTTTCAGATGCCTATTTGAATGAAGAATGGGTTGCTGTCACCGGCTGGTCACCCCACTGGAAGTTTGCTGATTTTGATCTTAAATACCTTGAAGATCCGAAAGAGATCTATGGCGGCGCGGAAAACATCCATGTGATTGCCCGTCAGGGGCTGGATACAGATGCTCCCGATGTTGCTAACTTCCTTAAAAACTTCTATTTAACAGATGATCAATTAGGTGCCATTATTGGGGCTTGTGCCGATGGACAGGATCCCCTTGACGCAGCCCGTCAGTGGATCAGCGAAAATGAAGATGTGGTTAACAGTTGGCTCTAAAAAGCATATACAGCGAGCAAATGAAATCAAGCCCCCGGCTGATGCCGGGGGCTTGATTTCATTTGCAGGTTCAGCTTCACCGTTATTGACTAAAGAGCCAGCAAAGGGTATGGTAATAATAATCTAAGCTGTTCGTGTCAGGGATGTGCTGAAATGGATATAAAAGAAAAAAACAGGAATGATACTATCGGCATTTGGTATGGTATTTTATCATATACGGCCTGGGGGGTTCTTCCCCTTTATTGGAAACTTCTCCAGGCAGTTCCTTCCCTGGAGATACTTGCTCACCGTATTCTTTGGTCTTTTGTTTTTTTAGGGTCTGTTCTCCTTATTTCTGGTGGTTGGCAAAAAATGATTTCTGCCCTGGCTAACAGGAAAAAACTTATCGTCATTTTTTTGTGCGGCGTATTAATAAGCTTTAACTGGTTAACTTTTATCTTTGCTGTGAATACAAACCAGGTTATCGAGGCAAGTATGGGTTACTATATCAACCCTCTTGTTACTGTTCTCCTGGCAGTTATAGTTTTAAAGGAGAAACTAACACAGTGGCAGAGTATATCCATAGGGCTGGCAACCGCTGGCGTTTTGATCATTGCCTTTCAGTATGGCAAAATACCATGGATAGCCCTGATTCTTGCCGGCACTTTTGCCCTTTACGGCCTTACAAAAAAAATGGTGGGGGTAGATCCGGTAACTGGGCTTTCATTGGAGACTTTTATTGTAATGCCTGTAGCATTGTTTTATATTCTAAGTTTGGAATCTACAGGTGTGGGAACTATGGGCAGCGTATCCATTTTAACGAAGGTGATCCTGGCGGGTGCAGGTATTGCAACAGTAATGCCGCTGTTGGGGTTTGCCAAAGGGCTTGAGAAAACCAACCTTTCCATGATGGGGTTCTTACAATATATTGCTCCCACCATCAGCCTGCTGCTGGGTATTTTAGTATTTAAAGAGTATTTTTCAGCTTCCCACTTTGTTAGTTTCTGTTTCATCTGGGTTGCATTGATCATATTTACCCTCGCAAATTTAGGGGTTTTGAAAGACTTTAAAAAAGAAGCAGCTGAAAAATTACAGGTGCCTCAAAATGAATGAACTTGTGAATTCTAACAGTTTATTTTGAGACTGCGGTTGCAAACAGGCACCTTGCACCCCTGGTGCTGCCACAGGTTTAGACAGGGAGCAATTAAATTTTTAAGATAAGTAAGGGGGAAATGATTATGATTATGGATGAACTGGCACGGAAGGTTAAAGAGGCCTCGATTCAACTGGCCGCTACAGGAGCAGAGGCGAAAAATAAGGCATTGTCCCTCATTGCCGGCTCTCTTGATAAGCGAAAAGGTGATATCCTCAGGGCCAACATGGAAGATCTAAAGCGCAGTGAACAGGAAGATCTGGCTGCACCGCTTCTGAAAAGGCTTAAGTTCGATGAAGCAAAGATTGCGGATGCAGTGGACGGAATCCACAGCCTCATTAAGCTTGATGATCCTGTGGGTAAGACATTGCTAGCAACAGAACTTGATGAAGGGCTGGAATTATTCAAAGTTACATGTCCAATCGGGGTAATTGGTGTAATATTTGAGTCCAGGCCTGATGCCCTTGTCCAGATCTCTACTCTCTGCCTGAAAAGTGGAAATGGTGTTCTGCTTAAAGGGGGATCGGAAGCAAGGGAAACCAACCGTATTTTAGCAGAGATCATTGCTGAGGCAACTACATTGGCTGGCATTCCCGTAAACTGGGCCGCTCTTTTGGAGACACGGGCCGACGTAAGTGATATGCTTAAAATGGACAGCTACATTGATCTGATTATTCCCAGGGGCTCCAATGAATTTGTGCGTCATATCATGGATAACTCGCGCATCCCTGTAATGGGACATGCCGATGGCATATGCCATTGTTATGTTGACGAAAACGCAGATGTAGATATGGCTGCAAGGGTTGTTTTAGATTCAAAAACTCAGTATGTTGCTGTATGTAACGCTGCAGAAACACTGTTGGTGCATGAAAAGGTGGCTGCAGAATATTTGCCTCAAATAAAAAAGTTGTTGGAAAGCAAGGACGTTAAACTGGTGGGGTGCCCTAAAACCAGGACCTTAATCTCTGTTGGGGCAGCTACAGAAGAAGACTGGAAAACAGAATACCTGGATTATAAAATTTCTGTTAAGGTTGTTTCAGACCTTGATGAGGCCATTGAACATATCAATGAGTATGGATCCGGTCACACCGACACCATAATAACGGAAAATGCAAATAATGCGGATCGTTTTATGAGCTTGGTGGATTCAGGTAATGTTTTATGGAACTGTTCAACCCGCTTTAGTGATGGTTTCCGCTACGGCTTTGGTGCCGAGGTTGGAATCAGTACCAGCAAGATTCATTCCAGGGGCCCGGTAGGACTTGATGGATTGGTAATTTATAAATATAAATTGATTGGGAAAGGCCATCTTGTAGATGACTATGCCAATCGGACAAGAACGTTTAAGCATCGGGACTTAAAGAGACCCTATCCCCGGTTGTAAAAGGAGTTTTTTTATGCTCAACCAATTTCGTTCAGTGATGCCTGTATTTATGGGAATTGGTGCTGCCGGTTTCACGTTGGGACTTGTGTTGCCAGTTACCACGGTTTTTCTGGAAGAACTCTCGGTGAGCGCTCCCCTTATCGGTTTAACAGCAACCATGATGTTCATGGGAACCATGACAGGCTCACTCTTTGTTGGCCGGGCTATCCGTGACTATGGTGTCAAAGCAGTTCTCGGCGCCGGCCTTTTTTTAACCGCTCTTTCCGTGGGTGCCCTTTCTCTGTGGTATTATATTCCGTACTGGCTGCTGCTTCGCTTTATTATGGGTGCGGGCCTGGCAGCCATTTTTACAGCAAGTGAAACGATGATTAACAGAAGCAGCACTGTAAAAAACAGGGGAAGAACGCTCGGTCTTTATGGCATGGCCTTTTCCCTCAGCCTGATGCTCGGTCCCCTGGGCTTAATCGTGCTTAAGTTTGGTGCCTGGCTTCCTTTCATAGCCGGCGCCCTGGTCTGTCTGATACCGGCTCTTTTCATTTTACGCTCCCTGTCCCCTATACTTGAACCCCCGGGCGCGGAACGAAAGGGAACGGTACTGATAAGGCGCATATTCCTTTCCCTGTCCACCATGTTGATGACCGGCTTCATGGAAGGGGCACTGCTTGTGCTCATTCCTCTCTACACCCTGCGCCAGGGATTTTCCACAGGAGAGACGGGGGTACTCCTTTTTTGTTTTTTACTTGGACATGGCTGTATGCCACTTGTAACAGGGATATCCAGCGACCGCTGGGGCTTTTCCCGGACGCTTTTCGCAGTGCTTGCTGCAGGTACCCCTGCATTTATTTTAGTGCCCTTTGTGCCGCAGATATTTTTACTGGGACTGCTCTTGATGGTTTGCGGAGCATCCGTAGGCTCATTATATCCCCTTTCCATCGGCTTGCTGGCAAATGTACTAACCAATCCCGAGTTACCCCGGGGCAATGCCATGACCACATTTTGCTATGGATTGGGCAGCGTGCTTGGCCCCATTGTGCCTGCCCTGGCTATGCATTTTACGGGGGTATCCGCTCTCTTCATAATTGGAGCCGTGGTCTATGTTATCTTTCTCGTTGTTTGGTTATGTGGAAGTATCCCAGCGGGAGCTCGGATTTATGCCAGGCGGTGCTGAAAATAGCATAAATAAAACGGGAGGAAAATGCCTTGACAGACGGGAATTATAATACACTGCCAGACGGATTGTTGGTAGACGGTCATTTCCAGGGTTAATCAGGATAAGGAGGCCCATTATGTCAAAATCCCGGGAGAGTAATAAGGGGAGGACTTCTGATATCTATACTGAGCTGGCGGGTCGGTGGTGCGGTGAAACCTATATGTGGTTGGATTACGTGCCACAAAACGGTTCTTTGCAGAAACTGCTGCGGGAACTGTTTAAGGTTGATGAAGCTGAAGCCCTTAAAGCTATTCCCGTCAATCCCGTGCCGCTACATTTTTACTCACTGGAGCAGATCGCTGTTGCAAGTAACCTGCCACCGGAAAGGCTGGAAGAAATCCTTGATGGAATAGTGGACCGGGGACTTCTCTTCGCCGGGAAAACTCCTGCCGGGGAAAAGGGTTATGCGCTCCTCATTAACGGTTACGGGTTTAGCCAGGTTTTTTATTGGAAAGGACTAAAGAATGAGCCGACGCGCCGCCTTGCTGAGATGGAAAGTGATCGCCTCTTTAGGGAGGCAAGGATGAGCCTTTACGTAAGCGATGCGGATAAAATTAAACCCTGGCGGTACATACCCCTTAGCGCTTCTATTGATCCTAAGTGGCAGAATGTCTATCCAACGGAGACAATTGAAAGGGTCATCCAACAGGCTAATAAATATGCCCTTGTCCATTGTACATGCCGCATTGTTTATGAACTTAAAAAAGGAAAGAACTGCGGTCATTCAACCGATGTTTGCATAAAGCTGGACGAACTGGCATCGAGTGTGATTAGAGGCGGCCTTGGCCGGGAAATCAGCAGGGATGAAGCTCTGGCAGCCCTTAGAAAGGCGGCCAGGGAAGGGCTTGTCCATTTTACAGACAATACTGAAGCAGGAATAAAGCATATTTGTAACTGTTGCGGCTGTGCTTGTTGGAATGTGGGGGCTATTCGTAAACGTATCGTTCCCCGTGACATGCTGATGGCCACTTACTTTCTCCGGGAAACGGAGCAGGACAAGTGTAGCGGCTGTGGAAATTGTGTAGAGATCTGCCCCGTTTCCTCTGTAATAATGGAAAATGATGTGGCAAGAACTGACCTTAATTGGTGTATTGGGTGCGGGGTTTGTATGCCACACTGTCCCGGCAATGCAATTAAAATTTTGCACAAAAGCGAAATACCGGTCCAGACAAAAAATTTAGCAGAGCTTTACACCCGCCTTAGCCATGAAAGAAAGAAACGTTTGAACAAATAACAAACGCTGGCAACATCCCCTTTTTGGGAGGTGATATGTTTGAGGAAATTTCCCGGGAATAATGGTGTTGACAAAATTAAGATAGAGAAAGATCTATTACTGGATCAACAAATGCTGGCTGCGGAAAACCGCAGGATACTTGATCGTTTTAATGTAAAGATGATCGATATTATGGGCTCGGTGGGTACAGGCAAAACGTCTCTTATCCAGCAGGTGGTGAAACAATTAAAAAGTAATTATCGTATCGTTGTAATTAATGGGGACTTGGACACTACAATTGATCAGGAAAGAATCGGATCATGTGGCGTGGATGCTTACCAGATCAATACGGGGAAAGAGTGTCACCTGGATGCTGTCACAGTGAGGGGAATGCTTAAACAGATTAACCTGGAACAAACAGATCTGATCCTGGTGGAAAATGTGGGCAACTTGATCTGTCCCGTTGATTTCCCCCTGGGGGCACACCGGCGCCTTATGGTAATTAGCGTAACAGAAGGTCCCTATGTGGCCCGGAAACACCCAGCTGTTTTTATGGAGATGGAATATGTGGCTATAAACAAAACTGACCTGGCTGCAGTTATGAATGTTGATGTTGGTGAGCTGATTAGAGATATTAAAGGGATCCGGGTCAATGCCAGGGTTTATCCCATAAGTTGCCGGCAGCAAGGAGGCCTGGGGGATCTTGCAACTGCTCTGCTGGAGGATATTTAATGCATGAATTTGGCATTACCTCCCGAATCGTCAATACAGTGTTGCAGGCAGCTGCGGAACATAAAAGCACCCAGGTGCTTGAGGTGGAGCTTTTAATTGGCAGGCTGACGTTCCTCAATCCGGCACAGGTTCAGTACTCCTATGAGCTCCTCGCCCGGGGAACGATCCTGGAGGGATCTACGTTGATTATCGAAGAGATAGAAGGCGCGGTACGTTGTATGAAATGCCAGCGGATTAACTCTCTTAAGCTTCCGCCCCAGGGATGTTACGATCCCTTCCCTTCATTTTGCTGTCCTGAGTGCGGCGGCAGTGTGGAGATAATACAGGGCAAGGAGTGCTTGGTTAAAGGGGCAAAAATGATTTAAATCCAGGAAAAAGCAGGAGTAGGCATGCATAATGCCACGGTTAATCAGAATTCTGCAGCAGGGAGAACATATTGTTTTTATATGCTTCCACACCCGGCTGGTCAAAAGGATTAACACCTAAAAGATATCCGCTAATGGCACAGGCTTTTTCAAAAAAATAGACTAGCTGGCCATAGTACCTTGGTGTCATCTCCGGTATGATTATTTTCATGTTGGGAACGCCTCCTGCACTGTGTGCCATAATGGTTCCTGCACAAGCTTTATCATTTACATGATGCATGGTTTTACCAGCCAGGAAGTTCAAACCGTCCACATCTTCCTCCAACAAAGGAATATCCTGATCCAATGGCGGTTTATCCAGCCAGAGGGTAGTGAGGAAGAGGTTGCGGTAACCGTCTTGTATAAATTGGCCCAAAGAGTGCAGGTCTGTTGTAAAATTTACGCCAGCCGGGAAAATACCTTTAAGATCCTTACCCTCGCTTTCACCAAAGAGTTGCTTCCACCACTCTGTAAACAAATTGAATGAGGGTTCGTAAGCGGCTAATATTTCAACGACTTTACCCTTGCGATATAAAAGCTGGCGTAGAGCTGCATAACGATAAGCAGGGTTGTGGGCTGGTCTGTCCTCATCATACAGCTTGCAGCCATGGCGTGCTCCAGCAATGATTGCTGTGATGTCAATGCCGGCCACGGCCACAGGCAGCAGTCCAACTGCTGTAAGCACAGAATAACGGCCTCCAATGTCACCGGGAACCGTAAATGTTTCGTACCCCTCCTGACGGGCAAGCTCACGCAGGGCTCCTTTTTCTCCGGTAGTAGCAATAATACGTTCCCGTGCATATTTTTTGCCAAAACGGTTTTCCAGCATATTGCGGAAAAAACGGAAAGCCAGTGCTGGTTCCAGGGTGGTCCCGGACTTGGAGATAACGTTAATAACTACTTCTTTATCCTTAATAAGATCGAAGAGGTGCCCTAGATTTGTGGCACTGAGGTTGCATCCGGCAAAGTATATCTGCGGCCCGCCCCGTTTTTCCCGGGGCATTTCATTGTAATAGGAGTGCCCCAGAAGTTCCAGGGCGGAGCGGGAACCCAGGTACGAACCACCAATTCCAATTACCACAAAAACTTCCGCTTTTTTTCTAACCCAATCGGCAACACGAACAATTTGCTTCATTTCTTCCTGCCCACAGTGCATGGGCCATCCCAGCCATCCTAAATATTCCCTCCCCGGTCCTTCGTAACGGTGTAATTTTTCATGAGCTGACAGCACCTGTGTTTCTAAAGCGTCCAATTCGTGCTCCCTCACAAAATCACTGGTTCCATGGATATCTAAAACAATTTCACGGTTCATTATACCCTCCCGTTTATGATTAATTATTCCCCAAAAATACAGTTTAACCCCTTGTAAAGGGGTTCCTTTAAAGATTATGGTATTATAGAGAAATGTTGGCGTCAAGCAGTGCCAAAAAAATATGCAAAAAAATATTTTTTTTATTATAAAAGAAGGATATTTTTAAAGGGTTGTAGAATAAGATAAATAAGATGAATTTAATCCAAATTAAATTGGGAAGAGGTAACTTAAATGCAGATCACACGCCAGACTGAATACGCTGTTCGTACCCTGATGGAACTGGCCAAGGCTGAGCAGGGTAAGCTGATCCCTACGAAAACTATATCTTTAAACCAGTCGATTCCCGAGGTCTTTTTAAAAAAAACGATCCAAATTTTGGCTAATGCTGGTTTAATAGTTACACAGCGCGGAACCCAGGGTGGTGTGAGGCTTGCTATTCCCGCTTCAGAAATAACTATTGCAGACGTTTTTACGGCAGTGGAGGGACGTTTGGCCATCAATGTGTGCCTCAACGAGATATACCCCTGTCCCAACAAGCCGGAATGCCGTGTGAGTGGGGTTTTACAGCGTGCCCAGGATGCGCTGGTAGCTGAATTAAGCAGGGAAAGTATCGCTGATCTTGTGGGGCAGCTTGAAGGAACCTTTATCCGGGGCAACTAATACTTGTAAGTGTGGTTTTTTGTTTCCTTATTGGAGATAAATTTTATCTTTTAAGTCTTATTTTGGGGGTGATCAATATAAGCATTAGAATGTAAAATCAAAATTAGCAAACTTTGTAAAAAATAAAATTAAGAAGGGAGAGGAAATTTCATGTTTTGTCATCAATGTGAACAGACAGCAAAAGGAACCGGTTGTACAGTAAGGGGGGTGTGTGGTAAACAGCCGGAAGTGGCGGCCCTTCAAGATTTGCTTGTGCACGCTCTCAAAGGACTGTCCCTGGTGGCACATGAAGGAAGACGTATCGGTGTGGTAGATAAAGGCGTTGATCGGTTTGCAACTGAAGCACTGTTTTCCACGCTGACAAATGTTAATTTTGACCCCCAGCGCTTTGTGGAGTTTATTGATGAGGCCGCTTCATGCACGGGCGAGTTAAAAGAGAAAGTAAAGGCAGCAGGTGGCAATGTTGCGTTTGACGATCCTGCAGCTAATTATACTCCTGCCTCCGGTTTGGAAGCTTTGATCAAACAGGCTGAAGAAATTGGGCAGCCCTGGGATCAAAGTGCAGATAAAGATATCCAGTCCCTGCAGCAGACCCTCCTTTTCGGGCTAAAAGGCCTGGCAGCTTATGCACACCACGCTGCTATCCTTGATCAGGAAGATGATTATGTTTACGCTTTTATCCATGAAGCATTGGTGTCGCTGACGAATCAGCAGATTTCCGTGGATGAGTGGGTTAAACTTGTTCTAAAGTGCGGCGAGGTCAATTTGCGGGCCATGGAGTTGCTGGATGCAGGTAATACGGGCAAGTTTGGCCATCCCGTTCCCACGGAAGTTCCCCTTGGGCACAAGAAAGGCAAATGTCTTCTCGTATCCGGTCACGATCTCAAAGATCTGCAAGCCATCCTGGAGCAGACTGCCGGCAAAGGGATAAATGTGTATACCCATGGAGAGATGCTGCCAGCCCACGGCTACCCCGAACTGAAAAAATACGAGCACTTTTATGGTCACTATGGCACAGCCTGGCAGAATCAGAAAAGAGAGTTTGCCGAGTTCCCCGGTGCCATAGTGATGACCACCAATTGTATCCAGGAACCCCGGGATTCATATCTTGGAAATATCTTTACCATAGCCATGGTTGGCTGGCCGGGAGCAACCCATCTAAAGGGCAATGACTTCGGACCGGCCATTGAAAAGTCACTGGCTATGGACGGATTTGATGCGGATACTGATCAGGGAAGCGTAATGGTAGGATTTGCCCGTAATGCTGTTTTGGGTGTTGCGGATAAGGTTATTGATGCTGTGAAGTCGGGGGCGATCAAACACTTCTTCCTGGTAGGTGGCTGTGATGGGGCCAAGCCGGGACGCAGTTATTATACAGAGTTCGTGGAAAAAGCGCCTGCAGATACGGTGATCCTAACCCTTGCCTGCGGTAAGTTCCGTTTCTTCGACAAGGACCTGGGCGATATCGGCGGGATCCCCCGTTTGTTGGATATGGGGCAGTGCAATGATGCCTACTCGGCCATTCAGGTAGCGGTTGCCCTGGCCAATGCTTTTGACTGCGGGGTAAACGACCTGCCCCTGAGCATGGTCCTTTCCTGGTACGAACAAAAAGCATGTGCGATCCTGCTCACTCTCTTTCATCTCGGCATTAAAGACATTCGCCTTGGGCCGAGTCTGCCTGCTTTTATTACGCCAAATATCCTGGATGTCCTGG
>SLRC01000193.1 GCA_007131175.1 Syntrophomonadaceae bacterium | reverse complement strand
TCCTGTGGTCCTTTATATTTTTGGGGATAATCTTGCTTGTTTCCAGGGGATGGCAAAAAATGGTTGCTGTTTTGACCAATAGAAAAAAACTGATGATCATATTTTTGTGCGGAGTTTTAATTAGCTTTAACTGGTTACTATTTATCTTTGCAGTGAATTCAAACCAGGTCATAGAAGCAAGTATGGGTTACTATATCAACCCCTTGGTTACCGTTATTTTGGCGATTTTGGTCTTGAAAGAGAGACTAACCCATTGGCAGGGTATTTCCATTGTGTTAGCAACTGTTGGAGTGTTGATCATTACTTTGCAGTATGGCAAAGTTCCCTGGATAGCCCTGATCTTGGCCGCCACCTTTGGCCTTTATGGATTGACCAAAAAAATGGTTGGGGTAGATCCAGTTACTGGCTTAACGCTGGAAACCTTTATTGTAATGCCCGTTGCTTTGATCTATATTCTAAACATGGAGATGACTGGAATAGGCTCACTGGGTAGCGTCCCCTTCTTCATGCAGTTAATCCTGGCAGGTTCGGGTATTGCAACAGTCATGCCTCTTTTAGGATTTGCCAAGGGGCTCGAAAAAAACAACCTTTCCATGATGGGTTTTTTGCAATATATTGCTCCTACAATCAGCTTGCTATTGGGTATTTTAGTTTTCAAAGAATATTTTTCAGTGTCCCATTTACTGAGTTTTTGTTTTATTTGGGTTGCTTTGATTATCTTCACCCTCGCTAACCTGGGTGTTTTGAAAGATAATAAGGTAGTAAAAACAGGAGAAATAAAGGTTGTTGAGAAAACCTGATCGAAACAGGACGAAATGTTGCAAAAGAGACCCTATCCATGTGTCACTGTTGTATATAACATAATTTGAAGGGGAGAGATTATGATGATGATGGGTGAACTGGCACGCCAGGTTAAGGAGGCCTCACTCAGGCTGGCTGCTTGCGAGACTGAAATTAAAAACAAAGCATTGGCCCGGCTGGCCGAATCTTTAATGGAGCGGCAGGATGAAATTATCAAAGCCAACCAAGCTGACTTGGACCGAAGCGAACTGGAAAATCTGGCCCCACCCTTATTAAAGAGGTTAAAATTTGATGAAGCAAAGATTGCCGATGTGGTTGACGGAATATACAGTTTGATTAAACTTGAAGACCCTGTGGGCAAAACGCTCCTCTCCACGGAGCTGGATGAGGGGCTTGAATTGTATAAGGTCACCTGCCCCATCGGGGTGATCGGTGTTATCTTTGAATCAAGGCCCGATGCCCTTGTACAGATCTCCACCCTTTGTCTGAAAAGCGGAAATGGGGTTCTCCTTAAAGGAGGCTCAGAGGCAAGGGAGACCAATCGTATCCTGTCTGAAATTATAACTGAGGCCACCGTGGCAGCTGGTATGCCCGCAAAATGGCTTGCCCTTTTGGAGACAAGGGATGATGTGAGTGATATGCTCAAAATGGACCGCTACATGGACCTGATTATTCCCAGGGGTTCCAATGAATTTGTGCGTCATATCATGGACAACTCACGTATCCCGGTAATGGGTCATGCCGATGGAATTTGCCACTGTTATGTTGACGAAAATGCAGATCTTAATATGGCCGCAAAGGTTGTTTTGGATTCAAAAACCCAGTATGTGGCCGTATGCAACGCTGCAGAAACACTGTTGGTGCATGAAAAAGTTGCACCAGAATTTTTGCCACCTTTAAAGGAGTTACTGGAAAAGAAGCAGGTGGAATTGGTGGGGTGCCCCAAAACCAGGGCATTGATTCCAGTTGAAGCTGCCACAGAAGAGGACTGGAAAACTGAATATCTGGATTATAAAGTGTCTGTCAAGGTAGTTTCAGGGCTTAATGAAGCTGTTGATCACATCAATGAGTTCGGGTCGGGTCATACAGATACCATTATAAGCGAAAGCAGAGAAAAAGCGGCCCACTTTATGGACTATGTGGATGCGGGCAATGTTTTGTGGAACTGCTCCACCCGCTTTAGTGACGGTTTCCGCTATGGTTTCGGTGCAGAGGTGGGAATCAGCACCAGCAAGATCCACTCCAGAGGGCCAGTAGGCCTTGAGGGGCTGGTTATTTACAAGTATAAGTTGATCGGAAATGGCCATGTGGTTGATGACTATGCCAATCGCTCTAAAACTTTTAAACACAATGATTTGAAAAGGGACTTTGCAATATAAAAACGGTTGGCTAGCAGGTAGCGGGTAGGCAAAGACATGCAGGTGTGTTCCCCGGCGGACGAACCTGTCCAACCCTATCAATATGTGTTTTTGCCTATTCCTGCTTCATGCTTCCTGGCTCCTGTTCCTGTTATTCGCGAAGCAGGGCGAACATATTATTTTTGTATGCTTCCACGCCGGGCTGGTCGAAAGGATTAACGCCTAAGAGATAACCGCTGATAGCACAGGCTTTTTCAAAAAAATAAACGAGTTGGCCGTAGTAACGGGGTGTCATCTCCGGGATGATTATTTTCAGGTTGGGGACGCCTCCCGCGCTGTGTGCCATGATGGTGCCTGCGCAGGCCTTCCCGTTTACATAATGCATGGTCTTATGGGCAAGGAAGTTCAGACCATCCATATCTTCTGTAAGCAGGGGAATATCCCGATCAACGGGCGGCTTATCCAGCCAGAGGGTGGTAACGAAGAGGTTTCGGTAACCGTCCTGAATGAATTGACCTAAAGAGTGCAGGTCGGTGGTAAAATTGACTCCTGCCGGGTAGATTCCCTTTTGATCCTTACCCTCGCTTTCGCCGAAGAGCTGTTTCCACCATTCTGTAAAATAGAGGAAAGAGGGTTCGTAAGTGGCCAGCAGTTCGATGATTTTTCCTTTACGGTATAAAAGTTGACGTAGTGCAGCATAACGGTAAGCTGGGTTATTCGGTGGCCTGTCCTCATCGTACAGTTTGCAGCCATGCCGTGCACCTGCCATAATTGCATTGATATCAATGCCAGCAACGGCTACTGGTAGCAGGCCAACCGCTGTAAGTACAGAATAGCGGCCTCCGATGTCGCCAGGCACGGTAAAGGTTTCATAGCCTTCCTGCCGTGCAAGCTGGCGCAGGGCCCCTGTTTCCCCGGTGGTGGCAATAATACGCTCCCGTGCGCCTATTTTACCGTAACGTTGCTCCAGCATGGTGCGGAAAAAACGGAATGCCAGGGCCGGCTCCAGGGTGGTTCCCGACTTGGAAATAACGTTAATTACCAACTCTTTTTCGCCAATGAGCTCCCAGAGGTGGGTCAGGTATGTGGCGCTGAGATTGCATCCGGCAAAGTAAATTTGCGGACCGCCCCGTTTTTCCTTAGGTAGTTGGTTGTATAGACTGTGACCGAGCAGATCCAGAGCGGAGCGGGCTCCCAGATAGGAACCACCGATCCCGATTACGACAAAAACCTCCGCCTTTTCCCGAACCTGCCTGGCCACACGTATAATTTGCTCTACTTCTTCCCTCCCGCAATGCAGAGGCCAGCCCAACCAACCCAAATATTCCCGTCCCGGTCCTTCATAGCGATGCAATTTTTCGTGGGCGGCCAAAACCTGGGCCTCCAGCGCTTTTACTTCATGTTCCCCCACAAAATCACTGATAGCATGAGTGTCAAAAACAATATCGTTGCTGTTCATCATAACCTCCCGTTTTATGATCAAGTATTCCCCCAACAAGCCTTTAAAATGACAATTGAAAGTCTGATGTCAAAAGTCTAAGTCAATTAAATCAGGGATCCTTGATTAAACATTTTTCCACGGCTTAGTCTTAACTCCCGGGATGAAATATAATTCATCCCTACATTTTGCCTTTCCTTTTCTTGCCTCTTGCTTCCTGCTTCCTGCTTCCTGCTTCCTGCTTCCTGCTTCTTGCTTCTTGTATTCATGTTATTACAGCGGGATACAGGCGTCAAGCTTTGTGGAACAATTTACCTGCTTGTTCTAATTGTTCAGGGGAAAGATAAGATCAAAAAATTTTTTATTAAAAAGAAGGAATTTTATTAGGTA
>SLRC01000124.1 GCA_007131175.1 Syntrophomonadaceae bacterium | reverse complement strand
TGCTGCCGCGTAGTGTTTACATTATTTATTGGTTTTTGCTGCTGCTGCTGCTGGGAGGGTCCCGCATATCCCTGCGCATCTTATACAATCTGTTGCGAAGCTTCAGTAATCAGTCCGGGAGTAAAAATATCCTAATTGTGGGTGCGGGAGACGCGGGTGTGATTGTAGCCCGGGAGTTTAAAAAGTATCAGGCCAAACTGGGAACAAGACTGGTTGGCTTTATTGATGATGACCCAGACAAGCAAAAACAGGTTATTCAGGGGCTTCCGGTACTGGGGACGCGGGAAAAACTTGTGGAAATTGTGGAGACAAAGCATGTAGAGGAAATAGTTGTTGCCATCCCTTCGGCATCTTACAGGGAATTGCGGGAGTTTGTTAATCTATGTAAGGGGCTGCCAGTGAAGCTAAAAACGGTGCCCGGTTTGTTTGAAATTCTGGACGGACAGGTAAACGTCACCCACCTCAAGGAAGTGGAAATCGAGGATTTGCTGCGCAGGACGCCGGTTAAGGTTGATATAAACGAAATTTCGGGCTACCTGGCCGGTAAGGTGGTTCTTGTTACGGGTGCGGGTGGATCCATCGGTTCAGAGTTGTGCCGGCAGCTGGCCCTTTTGGGGCCGAAAAAGCTGCTGCTGCTGGACCGCAATGAAAATGGCATTTTTTACATAGACCTGGAGATGGGGAAACTTAATTCCCGGCTCCAGGTTTATCCCCTGGTGCGGGATATTCAGGACAGGGCTTCATTGGAGAAGGTTTTCAGGGAGTTTAAGCCCCAGGTTGTTTTTCATGCTGCTGCTTACAAGCACGTCCCCCTCATGGAGATTAATGCTGTGGAGGCGGTTCGTAATAACGTGATGGGGAGCAAAAACCTGGTGGATCTGGCTGAAGAATATGGAACGGAGCGGTTTGTGTTTGTTTCCACGGATAAGGCGGTAAAGCCCACAAGTGTAATGGGGGCAAGCAAGCGTGCGGCGGAAGTATACATGCAATACAAAGCCCGGCAAAATGGGAAATGTGTTTTTTGTGCAGTACGATTTGGCAATGTGCTGGGAAGCCGGGGCAGCGTAGTAACCCTTTTCCGGGAGCAGATTGCTGCAGGGGGGCCGGTAACGGTAACCCATCCGGAGATGACCCGTTATTTCATGATTATTCCGGAGGCAGTACAGCTGGTGATCCAGGCAGGTGCACTGGGCCGGGGCGGGGAAATATTTGTGCTGGACATGGCTGAACCGGTGAAGATAGTAGATTTGGCACGGGATATGATATTGCTCTCGGGTTTGCAACCCGGACGGGATATTGAAATAAAATTTACGGGGATCCGACCTGGTGAGAGGCTGCATGAGGAGCTCTTCAGTGAAAAGGAAAGTTTTGCAAAGACGGAGCACGAGCGTATCTTTATTGCACCTCAGAGGCTTGATGGGAATGAAGTATTCCTGAAAGAACTGAGGGAGCTGGAGCCGTTGTTGGGGACGGATCTGGTGGCCTTCACCGGAATTGGCACTCTAAATATTGGCCCCCGTTTAGCGGGTAGCGGGTAGGGATAGTTAGGGGGCTTTCAGAGCTTTGTCACCGGTCAAAAGAACCTATTTCATCACTAAGAATGGATATGGAGATATTAGATTTAAATTTTGTGTAAAGTGAAATTTTTTTTGGATGGTTTGCAGGATTTTTTAAGTTTAATGAAGAATAACTGAGTCAATATGGAACTAGGATGGCAACAGGTAGTTTATTTTTAGTTATGATTAAGCTTTAACGGGAGCCAAGAGAATTATAAAGGGAGGGAAAATAAAATGGAAAAAGAATACGAAAAAAAGGTATGGATAAGGCCCGAGTTAATCGTTTTGACGCGTAGTAAGCCCGAGGAAGCGGTTTTAAGTGTCTGCAAAGTAATGGATGAATTGGGCCCGACCGCCGGTTATGATGGTGACGAGGTGTATTATCAGTGTGACAATTCTGCGTGGGATGGGGCAACTCCGTGTTATGATACCAATCCATCTTAACAAAAAGTAGTTATGTTTATATTCAATATGTGCGCTGTATAATACAATTCATTTTTTCCTATGATGCCTGGGCGGGAACTCTTAACGGAGAACTACCGCCCGCTTTTATGTAGCAAGGCACGGTGAATGTTATGAATAAATATGTTCGCTATGTTAAGCAGCCCGCCAAGCGGCTTGCATCACAGTTTAACATTATAGTTATGGAGCTTACCGAACGCTGCAATAATGATTGTAACCACTGCTGTGTAAATCTGCCGGCCAATGACCGGAAGGCTGAAAATCGGGAGATGACTACAGAGCAGGTTCAAGCCATTCTTAAAGAAGCGGCAGCGCTTGGTTGTCTTAACGTACGCTTTACCGGTGGGGAACCACTGCTGCGTCCTGATTTTGAGGAATTGTACCTCTTTGCCCGCCAGTTGGGTTTTAGAGTGTCACTTTTAACAAATGGCTGTTTGATCACATCACAACTGGCTGGGTTGTTTGCGAGTATTCCACCATTCAGGCCGATTGAAATTACAGTCTACGGAATGCACCCCGAATCTTATGAGGCCGTTTCCATGGTCCCCGGTTCATTTGCCCAGTTTCGACGGGGCGTGGATCACCTGCTTGAAAGCAAAGTTCCCTTTATTGTCAAAGGAGCCCTCATGCCTCCCAACCTTCATGAGGTCGATGAGTTTGAAGCCTGGGCCGCTACTATCCCCTGGATGAAGAAAAAGCCTGGCTATGTTCTCTTTTTTGCTCTGCGTTATCGGCGGGATAACGAGGAAAGGAACCAGCGGATAAAAATGGTTCGCCTTGCACCTGAAGATGGTATAAATATATTGAGCAGAGACTGGGATCGGTATCATAAAGATAAGGAAATGTTTGCTGCAAAATATATGGGTCCAACGGGGAATAAACTTTTTACCTGTGGGGCAGGTGAGGGACTTTATATCGATGCTTATGGCCGAGCACAACCTTGTGTAGGCATAAAAGCGCCGGAGCTAACGGTTGATGTTCTGAATGGGGGGCTAGCAGCGGTGCCAGGTTATTTTGGCGACCTTTGTAAGATACAGGCGACCAATCCTTACTACCTTAAGCGCTGTGCCGTTTGCGGTCTTAAAGGGCTTTGCGAGCAGTGTCCGGCAAAGTCATGGGCAGAAAACGGCACCCTGGATACTCCGGTTGATTATTTCTGTGAGGTTGCCCATGCCCATGCGCGTCGCCTTGGCTGGTTAGGAGAGAATGAATACGGCTGGCAGGATTCGGTGCAGCGAGGCTTGCTACAGTTAAAGGAAGGGCAATAAGAGAGATGTCTTTGAAAAATGCACAACGAGCCGGAGGAAAAATAACGAAATGCAGACACCACTGAAAACCAGCGTTAGAAATAAAGATGCATATGGTTTTTTCCGCCTTCCTTTGGAAGGGCGCATTGACTTGACGTATCGCTGCAACAACCATTGCCGTCATTGTTGGTTGTGGATGCCGGATACAGGGGAAGAGCAAAGATCGGAACTTACGCTTGCAGAGATCAGGCGCATTGTTGATGAGGCACGAACCATGGGCTGCCGGAGCTGGGGTATCTCCGGCGGTGAACCTCTGCTCCGGGAAGATTTTCCGGAAATCTTCGACTACATTACCCGCAAGTCTGTCACCTATAATATCGCCACCAACGGTACCCTGATCACACCCGTTATTGCAAATTTACTGGCTCGTAAGGGCACCAGGCTGGTTTCACTTTATGGGGCTACAGCAGAAGTATATGATCATGTCACCCGTAATCCCGGTGCTTTTGAAAAGGCCATGCAAGGTATAAGCTATCTAAAGGAAGCTGGAGTAAGTTTCGTGGTTTTATTGGTTCCGATGAAGGACAACTGGCATGAATGGAACGATATGATCTTGCTGGCAAAAAAATTAAGTCCTTATTTGCGTATTGGCGCTCCCTGGTTTTATCAATCATGCAATGGAACTGTTCAGCAAAAGAGTGAAATAGCCGCCCAGCGCCTGCAACCCC
>SLRC01000004.1 GCA_007131175.1 Syntrophomonadaceae bacterium | reverse complement strand
GTTATCTCTCTTTCCGTTATCATGACAGCTTTGTTCAATTCATCCAGAGGGAGTCTTATTATTGCAGTTTTATTTCATTTTCAGATCAATAATCCAATATGGCCTGATGGTAAACCGTGGGATTTTCTTTTGTTTTCAATATTAGCTGTTATAATTGTTGTCCTGAACCGGGGGAAAATGATGACTCGTAAGAACGGTATAACTGAAGTGCTTATGCCGGGTGATGAAAAGGCATAAAATAATATATTCGATCCCGGGGACTGAAAATAAGGTAGAAACGATGAAAAGTTATCTGAAGCACACATGGCCAAAGTAACATAATCGCAAAGAAATTTCGAGGAGTGATTGCAATGCCTGCACCATCCCTTTATCGCCTTACAAAAGCAGATATACCACAAGCAGTTACCTGTCTGAAGGATGCATTTAAAGACGACCCTCTCTGGGCAGAAGTATTCAGGGCCGATCCCCACAAAGATAAATCGCTGTCAGCTTTTTTTACGATCCCCTTGTTATATGGGATGAAGTTTGGCAAGGTCTATGCCACGTCCCCTCAAATCGAGGGAGTGGCTGTCTGGGTTCCGGGCAAATATGCAAATATGACCTCTTGGGGCATGTTGCGTTGCGGTGCCCTGCAGCACGGGATGAAAATGGGAAAGGATTCCATCCGCAATCTTTCCATATTATCCAGGCAACTGGGACCTGACCGGAAAAAGCTGATGAAGAACAAACCATACATATATCTGACAATTATCGGCATACTGTCCTGGGAACAGGGAAAGGGTCTTGGCAGCAAAATAATGAATAACATAAAAGAAGAATGCGACAAAGAAGGAGTGCATCTCTACCTGGAAACAGAAAAGGAAGATAATCTGCCATTCTACAAAAAACATGGACTCATAGTGCTTCAGAAAATCGTGTTTGAAAAAATCAATCAACCCATGTGGGAAATGGCACGCAACCCTGTATAGATTTTAATTATCCGCTTTTGTAATTCCTGAATCGCCTGGGCCTGGTGGATTAATGACGTACGTTGTCGCCCTTGTTTGAGCCCTTTACATCCCACGGCTTATCGAGTTGTGGGTAACGGGAACCGCCATACGTACTTCAGGACTATGTTACCGGTGCTGGCAGCCCTTTACTGGAAACCCATCAGAAGAATGAAAATGCTCAAGAGGGGTGCAAGGTTGCCTGTGAATTTAGAAGTGAGAAGTCAGAGTTCGAGTGAGCCGGATAAATCGAGCTATCAGTAATCATGTTATTTTCTGGCTCATTGATTCCTGACTTCTGACCTCTGCTTTTTGCCTGACAGCCTAGATTGGGCACCGTGCATGCGAAGCGAAATTGCTCAGTTAGTTATTTTCGGGAAAGAAAAAGATTTAAAAGAGATCATTGAAGCGCCGCGTCAGATTAAACGGATGCCGGCGTTTATTATTTTAATATCCCGAAAAAATATGGAAAAAGCATTGACATAATAATAGTTTTATACTCAAATAGTTTTTGAACAAAACTATTTAATAATATAAAAAGGAAAGGAGTCCTTCCGTGAACGAGAAAAATGCTGCTCACGAACCATCTAAAGAGGAAGCGCGACGTCTGATGGTGCTCTTAGATGTCCTGTCTCTTTTTTCCCGGAGAACTATGGTGGCTTGGCTGCCCCAACTCATATCTAAAACGGGTATCACCAGCGAACGTTTTATGGTAATGTTTGAACTGAGCCTGCAGCCGGACACCAGCCTGAAAGACCTGGCGGCGAGTATTATGATCTCATCCTCCAGTCTTTCTGTAATGATCCAATCCATGGTGGAGCAGGGTCTTGTAACCCGCCTACCCGATCCCACAGACCGCCGCCGGGTTTTACTGCACCTTGGTCCCGAGGGAGAGGCCCAATTTAACAAGGCATAGGAGTACCTGGTGGAAAAATTTCAGGTCTATTTACAAGAGTTGCCGGATACAGATAGGCAGGAACTGGCCGGTGCTGCTGAGAGCTTGCTGCAGGTGGTACAGCGGCTCCTCGAGCGGACCGGTACCAACTAGCAGGCGGATTAAAACAAATAAACAGTTAACAAGGAGCAGATAAAGATGAATCAGCAACCACATAAGTTTGCAGAAAGGGAAATATTAAACCAGGCCCGGGAGGTTGGGAAATGGTCACAAACGGACTGGTGAGTGAAGAAACGGTCCAGGATCTGCATTTAGAAATAATCAGTGATGACGAATATATGGCAGGTGGTAACAATTACTGGGATGAATTAATTGTCGGCTAAGGGACAAGGGGACGGCTGACTGTGCCCTTAGCCAACGGCTGTTTGCTTTTCGCCATTTTTTTTGGTCCGTTGTTTGTCAGAGTTGCATTTGAGGGGACCTGCTTGAGCAAAAGGTTTAGTATATCTGCCGCCGACGAAACCATGGCGTTAAGCATGACGTAACAACTCAGGTATTCAGAATTCAGGAGTCAATATCCAGAACAATCCAAGCACAGGCTTGAGCCATATGCAATATACAGGTTCAAAATTGCTGCGTCTAATACTCGTAATTACACAGACACAACAGGATAGTTCAATGCAAGTTGGCTAGCTCTCCGATCGCAATGAGGGATATAATTGGTATTTAGATAAGCTGTCATTATGTTTATTATGAAAAAGCAAATACCATTGCTGATGAGATGAAGGTCTTTATTATGTACATGTAAGAAAGTTACAAAACCTGGTAATGAATAACTGTGTCTTTAATGGTTGCTATGATCATAGCCCTTCTTGATGTGTCACAGTAGATTAAAAGTGCGAAATTGTAAAGATAGTAAGAAATGGGGTATAATCAAGATTGGAGGTGATTGATATGAGAAGCTATCCCGTAATTATTGAACAGGATGAGTCCGGATTCATTGTATCATGTCCTGTTTTTAAAGGATGTTATTCTCAAGGGGAAACAATAGATGAAGCTTTGAAAAATATAAAAGAAGCAATAGAATTGTGTATTGATGATGAAGAAAATCCTGTTAGCAGTATTATTGTTGGCAATGTGGTGTTAGAAAGATGACACCTAAGCTACCTGTAGTTTCCGGTATGGATTGCATTAGCGCCCTTGAAAAAGTTGGGTATGTAGTAGTCAGACAAAAGGGTAGCCATATCAGACTAAAGGATAAGAACGGAAAATTGCCTCCGGTAACAGTGCCAGATCACAAAGAGATTCGTCCAGGATTGTTAAGAAAAATATTAAACGATACAGGTCTTTCTTTAGAAGATTTTGCACGGTTATTGTAATATGATGATTGCCCCTGAGTTGGGGTTTTTTATTACGCTTTTTCTTAATTGAGTGTCTAAAGCGCCAGCTTATAGATAACTTCTCTTTACGATTTAAAGGGGCTCCCTTGCTCTGATCATGCAAAACCGAGAACAGTCTCTAACTATGGTTCAATCCCTGATTGGGTTTTTTCCTCCAAAATCGTTTCTGCTGTTAATTGTTGGTATATTCTTCTTAATTGTTGCCTTGTTACAGTGGTTGTGGAACATAACCATTCCCGAATTGTTTGGCCTGAAAAGCTTAACCTATTGGCAGGCTCTGCGACTGCTTATTATCGCTTCCATCCTGTTTGGCGGTGGCGGAACGGTTTTTTTTAGATGATAACAGAGCTTCTGGCTGAGTAATGCAGTCTGAGACCTATACCTTGGTTTTAAAGAGAGAGGATGATTAATAATGAAAGTAACAGTTTTTAATGGAAGTCCCCGGGGACGAAAAAGCAACAGCCATAGAATTGTTAGCCCCCTGCTGGAAGGGGCGAAGGAGGCAGGCGCCCAAACAGAGGAGGTGTTTTTGATCGAGCGGGACATCAGGCAATGCCTCGGTTGTTTTGTTTGTTGGGGCAAGACTCCCGGTAAATGTGCCCTTAATGACGATATGGCGGAGTTGCTGGATCTTTTTTTAGAATCGGATTATGCCGGCATGGCTACCCCGGTGTATAACATGTATATGACGGGGTTGCTGAAAAATTTTACTGACCGGTTTTTACCCTTGTCCATGCCCCATATCAAAAAAAATGATGATGGCAGTTTTTATCACGAGGGCAGAGTAAAGCGGTTCCCCCGGCAGTTCTTTATCGCTAACTCAGGCTTTCCCGGTGCTCACAATTTTGACTTGATTAAGGCTATTATAAGTTATCAGGACTTTGTTCTGGAGATTTACCGAAACTGTGGAGAGGCGCTGCAAGTTACAGATGACGATGATCCCCGGTTAATTAAAAAAATCCGTGAATTTAGCGATGCTCTCAAAAAAGCCGGACGGGAGATGGCCACAAACGGACGGGTGAGTGAAGAAACGGTCCGGGATGTGCATTTAGAAATAATCAGTGATGAGGAATACATGGCGGGTGGTAACAAATACTGGGATGAATTAATTGACGACTAAGGGAAAAGGGGACAGACCCCCATGACAGCCCCTGCGACGTTGTCAACATCAGAAGGATGAAAATATCCGGATTAAGCATATTTACGCTAATACGGGTAAGCGCTTTCAAGACCAAAAAAAGGTAGTAAAAGGCCTCATGCCAAGCTGCAAAGCGAAAACAGAATAATTATTTAAGTGGCTCCTTTTGGAGCCGTTTTATATTAATAAAAAATATTATTAAATGCAGGAGGGTTGAACGCTTATTTTGGCGAATAAACAATCTATTGTATGCATCAAGTCTATTTGACAATGCTCTACGGTAAAAAAGGGTTCACTGCACCCAAGCCTGAATGCCGGGACCGGGAGGTTGGGTTTACCATGTTCGATCCGCAAACGAACTTTTACTTAATAGCATCAGTCAGTGTTTTTATCATCTTCATCATTGGCTTTAGCATCTACGTTTCCCTGCGCATCAAGACCTATGAGGACTACAACGTCGCTGGCAGAAATGTATCCCTGCCCGCCCTTGTCCTTACCATGATGGGCACAGCAATAGGCGGTTCAACCGTGCTGGGTTTTACCACCAGCGGTTACCTGCTGGGTTTGGGCAGGTCATGGGAAATCCTTCCCGCCTATCTTATTTTCATATTAATGCTGGTTTTTTTACTCAGGGCCATCCGCAGCCTGGGAACCAGCTACAATCTGATTACCATTCCCGATTTCACAGCCCTGCGTTATGGCGAAAAGGCAAGGCTGCCCTCGGCCCTGGCCCTCTTATTTGCATATTGTGCCATAACCGGTATGCAGTACACTGCGATTGCCAGCTTTTTCTACATTGCCACCGGCCTGGATATGAAGGCCGGTATTTTTTTGGGGTGGTTAATCCTAACCGCTAAAACATTTCTGGGCGGATTAAAGGCTGTAATCATGGCCGATTCAATCCAGGGCACCGTGCAGAACCTCGGTATCTTGATCTTGTTTGTCGTTTTGCTGGCTTCCATCGGGGGTTTCGGCGGGGCTATGGAAAAAGCTGAAGCCATGGGTGATCCCGATTTCCTTAATCCTCTGCGCATGCCGTTAGGTGATTTTGTCGTGTTCTTTTTCACCCTTGGCGCCTACCAGGTGGTCCGCCAGGATGTCTGGCAAAGGGTGTGGGCGGCAAAAAATGCTCGGGTGGCCTTTACCGGGTTCTGGGTTTCAACTGTTTTCAGCTTCCTGATTACTATTGCTGTTTTTGCCCTCGGATCTTTCGGCAGGTTGGCGGGAATCGCCATGGACGAACCGGCCCTGGCTTTCTACTCAATCAGCGCTGCCGTTTTGCCTGCGGCAATTTTTATTATCGTGATCACGGCACTGATGGCCACTATAATATCCTGTGGCGATTCCAACCTTGTGGCCGGGGCATCATCACTGGCCAATGATATTTTAAGGCCTTTACTGGGGGCAACTGAAGAAAGGAAACTTGTCAGCTACAGCCGCTATGCTGTCTTAATGACCTCCCTTGTTGCCCTGGTTTTAGCCCTTTACATCCCACGGCTTATCGAGTTGTGGGTAACGGGAACCGCCATGCTTACTTCAGGGCTGTTGTTCCCGGTGCTGGCAGCACTTTACTGGAAACGGGCCACCGGGCCGGGAGGTGTAACGGCAATATGGGGAGGGCTGCTCGCCGCAGTGGTTTGGCAGTTGATGGGGCACCCCCTCGGGCTGCATCCCGTATTAATCGGCCTGCCCGTCTCTTTCCTGCTGCTTCTGACAGTCTCATTATTGACAAAACCAATGCAAGATTACCTGTTTGACACCCTGGCAGCCGGTAAAAGGTAAGCATGGGGATATTTGAGAAAAGTTGTTAATGAGATGAAGTTCATGGTTTTATAGGCCCAAAGTGTTAACTTAGGATGAAGGGGTGTTTATAATTGCCTGAAGATCTTATTCTGGACAACAAGCATGTACCGACAATGGATGAAATAAGCCTGTACTTTGATGGGCAGTCGAGAAAAAGATGGCTTGAGATGACAAATTTCATTGAAAACAATTATAAAACAAAGCAACAAATTGATTATAGTATGTGCTCAGGCAAACCGGGTTGGAATGTAAAGTACAAAAAGAGCGGAAAAGCTCTTTGCACGCTGTATCCTGATAAGGACCGTTTCACCGTCCTTATTGTTCTTAGCAGGAAGGACAGGGATGTTTTTGAAGAAACCAGGGATGGTTTTTGCCCGTATATTAATGAATTATATGACAAATGTGCACTTTTTAACGGAACAAAATGGCTCATGGTTGAAGTTACGGATGATGATATCTTTGAAGATGTAAAAGAATTAATCATGCTGAAAACGAGAAAGTGACATTAAAAAAATTCCTATACTAAGATAACGGGGATGATTATCTTGAGATTTGCTGTTAAATATCCAATAACATCATTTACCCTGTTAACATTTGCCATTTCCTGGAGCTTATGGCTGCCGCAGGCATTGTATTCACAGGGCTATACCAATACGCAGATTCCACTCTGGGGACTTGGCAGTTTTGGACCGACCATTGCCGGGATAATTTTTCTCTATCTTTTATCCGGAAGCGGTGGGCTCAAAGAACTGTGGAACAGATTGCGTGATTGGAAGTTGCCTGTTAAATGGTATGGCTTTATCCTTCTTTTTCCGACGGCTATGATCATGTTGTCATTTTTTGTACACTACATCTTAGGCGGCAGTATTCCCACACTTAATTTGAGGGAAAGCCTGCCCTTGATTATTCCCACCTTTTTGCTGGTGCTGTTTTTGGGTGGCCCCTTTAATGAAGAGCTGGGCTGGCGGGGATTTATGCTTCCCCGGTTGCTTGCTGCAAAAAAACCTTTTGCTGCAAGTATGATCCTCGGCGTGATCTGGGCACTTTGGCATCTTCCCCTGTTCTGGATAGCAGGAGCATCACAGGAAGGGATCCCCGTATCCTGGGTGCTCTTGCAGATTATGGCCCTGTCCGTTATCTTTACCTGGGTATATAGAAGAACAAGAGGAAGTCTGTTGGTTGCCCTATTATTCCATGCCGCCCTCAACACGACAGGCGTGTTTTTGCCCATCCTCCCTGAACAGGCCGGTTCACTGCAACCATATTTAATAACAGTAATACTGGCGCTGGGCTTTGCAGGTTTGCTCGTGGTTTTGACAAAGGGGGAACTGTAGTCTTAAACACCAAAGTTTTTAAACCCGCCCGGTAACGGCAGGTTAATATTGGAGGGGCTAGTATATGAACAATCTTTTTGGAAACGAGAAAGTAATTATTCGTTTTATCAGTCTGTATACCCTGGGATTAATACTTTTTTTTATTAGCTGGACTCTCGCATATTATTTACTGCCTGAAGGCTTATTGAGGGGCTCTGGTCTCCTTCCCAGGCTGGCGGGTGATACGGCTGCAGACACACTGTTCCGGGAATTTATTCAGATATTTTTAATAAATACTCTGGGCTTTACATTTATTCTTGGGGGTAATTATATCCTACGGGTTAAAAACTTTTCGTTTGGATACCTGGTCCCCTTAGCATGGATGATCAAATACGGATTGACGTTGGGAACAAATTCATTTCTTATTCCCATGGAGGAGAATATGGCTCCTTCACTCGCTGTATTCGGCCGCGCAGGGCTTTATGAAATGATGGCTGCAGTACTTTTCGCTGTAGCTACCAATACAATTTCAATCAACAAATCCGAGACTTTCCGTACTCCGTCCAAAAAAGTTCCCAGGGCTGAGCGAGGCATGAAAAAGGACCAGTGGATCGCGGTGGTTATTGCATTATTAATACTTGCTGCGGCAGCATTTCGTGAGGCTTATATGATAATGGAGCAGGTTATTCAATGAAACAAGTGAATAGCCTTTTAATAATCTCAAAGTCAAAACTATTATTTTTTATAATTTAACTGGCGGGCCAGCATTACGGCCTCGGTTCTGCTGCGGACTCCCAGCTTTCCATAAATATTGCTGGTATGCCACTTCACTGTTCCCACGGAGAGGAATAATTTTTGTGAGATTTCCTTGTTGGAGAGGCCCCGGCAGAGCATGCTCAGTATTTCAAGCTCCCGGGCACTCAGCTCTTCGACCGGTCCCCGGGGATGGTCCCCGTTAAGTGTTTTTTCCTTTTGCCCATCTGTGCAAATACGGCCCTCCCGGTCTGCGGGCGGGGCTATTTTGCGAAAGATACTTCGCAGATAATCATCCAAAGCTGTGTTTGTATCATGCAGGCCGGCAATTAACCTTGCATAAACGGGTGCCGTTTCTCTGCCTTCGTCCACAAATACCTGGAAGTAGCCCGCTACACTCCCTTCCTGCAACGCTGTTATGAGACAATCTTCCGCTGCGCCTGGGCGGCCTTCTTTTTCTGCCAAGACAGCTTTGAGCAGAAGAGTTTCCAGCAGCAATTTCCTGTGCCCGCCCCGGCGGGCCCTTTCTTCAATGTGTTTCAGCAAACTGCCTGACCCCTTGGGAGCGGTTCCGTCTGCTGCCGGCATCAGACGCGTGAGCATCAGGTAACCCCTTTCCTGCCCGCCCTGCATTTCCGTGTTTTCACTGATCCCTGCTTGCAGTAGTGCTTCCAGGGCCTGGGACGTGTCCTCCAACTCCAAAAGGATACGGGCTTTCCAGGTGGCGGCAGGAAGGGTGATAAAACCGGGCATCCCCACTTCTATGTGAAGCTTTTCTATCTCCCCGACCGCCGCTAAAGCGTCCTGGAGTTCCTGTCGGGAAAAGGCAAGGGCTGTTTTAAAAAGATAGTTCCAGGCCAGCGAAGGTTTTTCCGGTTTGCTGATGGCCAGACCTTCGTTGATGCAGTGGTTTGCCTCATCAAGTTTACCTTTTTCCCGTAGTAGCTCTCCCTGCAAGGTGTGGAGCAGCCCCACCCGGGGTACCCGGGTGAATCCTGCTTTTTCGGCAAGCTGAAACGTTTCCCCGGTCAGTTGCTCTGACTCCGCCAGCCTGCCCAGGAAATAGAGGGTGGTGGCTGTTTTGAAGCCGGTGGCCAGGGATAAATAAAGGTTGTGGTGTTTCAGGTTGTTACGGTGGGCTTCCAGGTAGAAGGGATAAGCGCCTTTTGGGTTGCCGGAAAAAAGCCTGGCATCACCGGAGATGATACCCACGTTTGAGCGCCAGTAAATGCTTTGGGGAGGGAGTAGTTTTAAAGCCTTTTGTGCATTTTCCAGGGCTTCTTGGAAATTGTGGGCAAAAATATGATAATATGCTTTCACTGCTGCCAGCATGGGTGCATATTTTCCCCGGTCAGATTCATCTTCATAGCTGGCTTCCCCGGCCAGTTTCAGGTAGTGCCCCGCTTCTTCCTTCCCCTCGCGCACCAGTTTAAGCCAGGCCCTGTGCACAATCAGCCCTGGATATTTTTTTAATACTGGGCCAGGGAGCCGGTCTATGCAGCGACCGGGTAGTCCGGGCCCTTCCGTAAAAATGATTTCTTCAAAATTTTCATGGAGTATTTGAGCTGCCAGGTCATGGTCATTACCCTCAAGGGCATGTCGGAGTGCTTCGGCCGGTTCGTCATTATCCAAGAACCAGGAGGCGGCCTTTAAATGAAGTGAAGTAACTCTGTCCGGGCACTTCTTATGGAGATGTACCGCAAGCAGATCAGCAAAGAGGGGGTGATAACGGTACCAGTTGCCCTGTTCATCCAGGGGTATTACAAATATGTTGTTGCGGTCCAGTCCGGCAAGGATCCCCGCACTATCATCCCTGCCGGTTACAGCTTCGCACAGCGGGGGGCAAAAACGCCTTAGAACCGCAGTTTCCAGCAGGAATGTCCTGGTCACTTCCGGTTGCCGGTTAAAAACCTCGTCGCTCAAAAAATGGAAAACATGCCGGTGGCTGCCCGCAAAGGTTTGGATAAAATTATCGGTGTTAAGGCCGCTGGAGAGGGAAAAAGCGGCGAGCTGGAGCCCTGTAATCCAGCCTTCGGTTTTCTCATGCACAGTGTTCAACTGGGTTTCGGTCAGAGAGATGTCGTCAATCCTGTTAAAAAGATGACCTGTTTCCTCCCTGGAAAACTGTAAATCCTGCTGGCGCACTTCCGCCATTTTCCCCCTGGCCCGCCAGCGGGCCAAAGGCCATGGGGGCTCTGAACGGGTGGTCACGCATAAGTGCAGCAGTGGTGGTATATTCTCTACAAAAAAAACCATATCCTGGTGGATTTTGGGGTTATCGAGCAAGTGGTAGTCATCAAGGACAAGGAAGAGAGGTTCTTCCAAGGCCAGGAGATCGTTTAAAAGGGGTGTGAGGAAAGCATCACCCACCCTTAAAGATTCGGATGATGCAGAGCGCAGCATTTCCAGGGTGCCCCGGCCAAGGTTTTCCCGAACCGTCTGCAGGGCAGTGACAAGGTAGGTCCAGAAGCGTTCCGGCTCATTGTCCCCTGTGTCGAGGGAGTACCAGGCTGTGCAGTTCTCCCGGCCGGCGAGCCAGCTTCGAAGCAGGGTTGTTTTGCCAAAACCGGCCGGAGCCGATACGAGAGTCAGCTGCCGGGCAAAGTGCCCTGCGGTGGTAAGGTTTTTTCCCAGGCGCTCCAGGATGGAGGATCGTGCCAGAATGTTTGTACCCGGAGGCGGAATTTTTATTTTTATCTTTAAAATGCTGTCTGCCATTAGCTGCACCTCCTTAACGTTTATATACTTCGTTATAGACGGGTGGTATTCCTTCATGGCGTAAACTCCAAACCATGCATGGTAATATCAGGAAAAGGTCAGGGTTCTGCCGTGTAAGGCTCCAAACCAACCTTTGTCAGGTTACAAACCATCTGACGCAGGTTATGATCTATATAACACCAGTTAAGCAAAGGAGCTGAGCAAAGTATGAAAAAAGTATTGTTTTTTGGTGCAGGTGTCCTGGGAAGTCTTTATGCGGCCAAGTTGCATGAAGCAGGTACGGAGGTGGCGCTGGTGGCCCGCGGGTCCCGCTATGAGGAATTAAAAGAGCATGGTATCGTGCTGGAGCGCTTTGACAGCGGCGAGCGCACCACCACCAGGGTAAGGGTGCTGGACCGGATGCCGGAAGGGGAGTATTTTGACTTGTGCGTTGTCCTGGTGCAAAAGACACAGTTGGATTCTGCCCTTGCTGCGCTGGCAGCCAACACACGCATCCCCGCCTTCCTTTTTATGAATAATACCGCTGAAGGACCAGGGGCCATGATAGACGCCCTGGGAAGGGAGCGGGTCCTGATGGGCCATGTTAATGCCGGAGGTGAACGGGATGGGCACGTGGTGCGTTACATGGTGGCTGAAAAAATGACCATGGGTGAACTGGACGGCAAAAGGAGCGAACGGCTTTTGCAGATTGCCCGGACTTTTAAGGCTGCCGGTTTCCCGGTGGAGCTGAGCAGGAACATCGATGCATGGAAGCGTTATCACGTGGCCCTTGCTGTTCCCTTTGCCTATGCCATGTATGGGCACGGCGCCTGTAACTTCAGTTTGTCCCGGAGCCGTGAAGACGTAAAAAGGTGCCTGCAGGGCATACGTGAAGCATTCCAGGTGCTGCGCGCACTTGAATTTCCCGTGGAACCGTCCAAATTCCGTTGGATCTTTTCCATCCCGGACTTGCTTATGGTCCCACTCTTCCAACTGGTATTAAGGAGCAAAATTGCCGATATCGGGATGGCACGCCATCTGCGCAATGCCAGGGATGAGATGGAAAAACTGAGTGCAGAATTTCTGGTGCTGGTGCAACAAGCAGGCGTGGAAACTCCCGTCTTGGACGAACTGCGCTGCGGCATACCCCAACCTAAACCATCCCTTGTTAGTGAACGGTTATTGGGAAATAAAGAGTAAACTTTCAAAGTTTATGCTGACAGGAGGCGGGGAGTAGAAGATGAAAAATAACCAGGGTTCCGGGACACTCAGGGGAGCTTATAGCTGGCAGATTGAAGTGATCGCCGGGGCTCATCTGGATTATTGGTTAAATGATTACTTCAACGGGCTGACGCTCAGGCACAATGGGGACGGTACCACTACACTGACGGGAGATTTGCCCGATCTGCCGGCTGTGTACGGTTTGATCTTGCAACTCAGGGATTCAGGTATAGTATTAATATTCCTGCAGGTGAAAAGAATGAAAGGGAAGGGGGATTGATTAATGAAAGTTTATGAAAAAAGGCGGGAGCCCAAACTAAATCCACATGACCTCATCGACAGGCTGGGCGCAACGTTGGGCGGAATTGTTTACCGCAAGGACCGCCTTTTCGGCAAGTCCCTGGAAAGCCCTCCGCTGCGTGAAGCTGTCCCCGAAACACATACCCGGGCTGCTGCTTTTGATACGGGTGTATGGCAGCAGGTTACGGCAAAGGGTCCGGCCGGCAGTCTTGATGCCGCCTATCTTGTCTATCGCTGGCAGGGATTCAATGTTCCCTCATTACTTTATATTCACGGCAGCGGCGAACAACCACATAAGTTTAGCCGGTTCAGCGATAACTCGTTTCAAAAAATATTTGCCCGGGATGATAAACACGAAATGAACTTGATTTTACTGATGGCACCATTCCATGAAGGTTCACAGGGTGAATATATTAAAAAGCTGGGATATCTCAATAATTACGTAGGGATGCTGGCTACGACCACTGCCCTTTTGGATGCTTTGGCCAACCGCCTTCAGAAAGAAGGCTGTCCTGCCGTCTACGCTGCCGGTTTTAGTTTGGGCGGTTGGGTGCTCAACCTGCACCGAGCCTTTTACGGAACCGGAATTAACCTTTATGTACCTATGTGTGCGGGCACAAAGCCGTCAGCGGTGTTTGTATCGTCCCATTACCGTAAACTCACTGCAGCAAAAGCCCTGCAGCACTCTGAACTGCTGGAAGAACTCCTGGATTTCCATAAGGAATTTAGTGCAAACAAAACTAAAGATTGCTATCCTTTGCTCTTCCGCTATGACCGCCTCATTGAGTTGAAAACCCAGGCCCAGGCTTACGAGGGTATGGAACTTAAGATTATAGACAAGGGGCATTTTACCGGCCAGCAGGCTGCCGGTGCAATGCGAGAGCACATCCTTCGCTCGATATGTCTTCTATAATGGAGCTTTTTACTCATCATTGAGCATGCCCAGGTTGCAGGCACGGGATACGGCCTCGGTGCGCTTGGAGACACCCAGCTTGCCGTAGATAATGCCGGTGTACCATTTAATTGTGCTGAGAGATATTGTCACCCCGGTTGACGATCCGGAGCGCCTCCAGGTAGGCTGTCGTGGCCTTGGCCAGCTCCAGCCGGTAGCCCAGTGCGTCGGCACCTGCTATTGCCGCGGTATCCCGCCAGAGAATCTTGTTGTCGGGGGTGGATTATTTGGTTTATGCTGGAGCTGGGTAGCATGGAAAACTGGCTCTATAAGGCTCGCTGCACTCTCTCATATGTTGTCAAACTTCCTGGCTATGGGTGCTGTGAGCTTTATGGGATAGATCTAAGGTTAAAAAATTTTAAGATGAAATATTTTTAGACAAACCTTACTTTTGGCAGGTTACAAGCCAGCCAACTTCAACTATGATCAAAAAGAAACACACTTGGAAAGGGGGATTAGTTAAGGTATGATCATAATTCATAGAAACTTTACACAGGTTCCTTTCGGTTTGGGCCGGTGAGTAAACTATTTTACTAAAAATGGAGGAGTAAAAAATTATAACAACAAATAATAATAAATCACAGTTGATGACAGTGAGAGCATTGGGTCCTTTTTTAGCTATATCTTTTGGATTGACATGGGGACTGGCTTTATTAATGATTTTAATTCCGGAACTTATTACTTCAATCTTTGGTGAAGTAAGTTATACCAATCCTTTATACATATTGGCAGTTTACGCACCGGGTTTTGCAGGCCTTTTCCTGGTTTTACGCTACTACGGTTTGAGGGGGTTGAGTAGTTTTTTAAAAAGGCTCACACTGTTAAGGGCAAGTCTTGGCTGGTGGTTGTTCCTTTTACTTGGGATCCCTGCTGTTTACTACCTTGGAGCGTTAATTACCGGCTCATTTAATGACCCTTTCCCATTTGAACCATGGTACTCGGTTTTTCCAGCATTATTATTCATGCTTGTTTTGGGGCCTGTAGAGGAGTTTGGTTGGCGTGGGGTAGCCCTTCCATTATTGCAACGGCGCTTTGTTCCTTTATGGTCAGGTTTAATACTTGGCGCTATCTGGGGAATCTGGCATCTTCCTTCTTTCTTTATTGGGGGAACACCTCACGCGGAGTGGACGTTTGTTGCATTTTTTGTTGGTGTTATCTCTCTTTCCGTTATCATGACAGCTTTGTTCAATTCATCCAGAGGGAGTCTTATTATTGCAGTTTTATTTCATTTTCAGATCAATAATCCAATATGGCCTGATGGTAAACCGTGGG
>SLRC01000153.1 GCA_007131175.1 Syntrophomonadaceae bacterium | reverse complement strand
CTGGCTTATATAATTGAAGGGAGAGGCTGGGGACATGGGATCGGAATGAGCCAATACGGTGCATATAACCGATCAAGGGCAGGGCAAACGTACGCAGAAATACTTTCCTTTTACTACCCGGGAACAGAGCTTGTTAATGCGTATTAAGCCCGGAGCCAAATTTGTCACGGAAGTTTCTATTATGAACAAAACAATAAATTCAGAATTAAAAACAGAAGCTTTTAATTATGAATTACCGGATCAATTAATTGCCCAGGAACCATTACCCCGCCGGGATGATTCCCGCCTGCTTGTTCTGCAGCGTTGTGGTGGTAAGATTGAACATAGTACCTTTCGTCAAATTCCTCTTTATCTTGAGGCCGGGGATCTGCTGGTACTAAATGATACCCGTGTTTTTCATGCCCGCCTGCTGGGGAGGAATACCACAGGAGGTGGCCCCGTTGAACTATTGCTGTTACAACGCCGGGAAAAAGGGCAGTGGGAAGTCCTTTGTAAGCCGGGAAAAAGGGCCCGGAAAGGAGCTTTGCTCAGTTTTGGTAAAGGGGAACTGGAGGCGGAGGTGTTACATATTGCAGAATCGGGAGAGCGAATCGTGCGTTTTCGTGGAGACAAACCGCTGGAAAGTTATTTGCCTTCTGTGGGACAGTTGCCCCTGCCTCCTTATATAAAAAAAGTACTGCATGATGAAGAACGTTATCAGACTGTTTATGGCAGCTGCAGTGGTTCTATTGCTGCTCCCACTGCCGGGCTTCATTTTACGGAGCAACTTTTTGAAAAACTGGAGCGACGGAGTATTGCATGGACTTTTCTTACCTTACATGTGGGTCCGGGTACTTTCCGGCCAGTTAAGGCGGAATATGTGGCCCAGCACCGTATGCACAGGGAACGTTATTGCATGACCGAAAATACTGCGGCACAAATAAACAGAACAAAGGAAAAAGGATCCAGGGTAGTGGCTGTGGGAACAACCTGCTGCCGTGTACTGGAAACTCTCGGAGGAGCAGATGGGCATGTTTGTAGTGGCGAAGGGGAGACAGGCCTCTACATAACTCCCGGTTATCGCTTTAACATTGTGGACGGCCTTGTTACCAACTTTCATCTGCCCCGTTCCACTTTATTGATGCTGGTCAGTGCCTTCGCCGGATTGGAAGAAACTTTGAGAGCCTACGAAGAAGCTGTTCAGAAACGTTACCGTTTTTATAGTTTTGGCGATGCCATGTTGATTATATAAAAGAGTAAAAACACCATGTTGGTTATATTTACTAACGCAGGTCTAATTTGACAAGGTATGGCAAATGTTATAAATTATAAAAGGCAACAATTTCCGGCAATATAAGGAGTAGCATAAAGCATTCTATTATAAACCAGGATACGCTGGCAAAGTGGTGTTTAAATGGCCATAAAGTGGGAAGCAACTGCCCGGCAAGGGGAAGCTCGCACCGGGATGTTGATAATGGCAAGGGGAGCGGTGGAAACACCTGTTTTTATGCCTGTGGGGACACAGGCTACGGTTAAGGCCATGACCCCGGAGGAATTACAGGAAATAGGGGTTAATATGATCCTGAGCAATACTTATCACCTTTATCTGCGACCGGGAATAGATATAGTTTCCCAGGCCGGGGGGCTACACAAATTTATGCACTGGCCCCATCCCATCCTAACAGATAGTGGCGGTTTTCAAGTCTTCAGTCTTAGTCCCCTGCGTGAGGTGGTTGAGGAAGGAGTGACATTCCGCTCCCATATTGATGGTTCGACTCACTTCTTCTCACCGGAAAAAGCAGTTGCGGTGCAAGAGGCACTGGGTTCGGATATTATTATGCCTCTGGATCATGTTGTACCCTATCCTTCCCCATATGGAGAAACAAAAAAGGCAATGGAGCGGTCTGTTCGTTGGGCACGACGTAGCCAAAAGCGACATGGCAAAAGAGAAAAGCAGGCCCTCTTTGCCATTGTGCAGGGAGGCGTATATGGGGAGTTGCGGGAACAATGTTGCCGGCAAATGGTGGATATGGATTTTCCAGGCTATGCCATTGGCGGCTTGAGTGTTGGTGAACCAAAAGAATTAATGTATGAAATACTGGAGGTTGTAACACCCCTTTTGCCACAGGAAAAGCCGCGCTATCTCATGGGTGTGGGTTCGGCTGATGCTCTGTTGGAAGGTGTGCGGCGGGGTGTGGATTTGTTTGATTGCGTGCTGCCGACACGTATTGCCCGCAATGGCAGGGTGATGGTGACACAGGGTTATCTTAACCTGCGCAATGCCCGGTATGCAAAGGACATGCGACCAATTGACCCCGGGTGCAGTTGTTATGTTTGCCGCCATTACAGCAGGGCCTATGTGAAGCATCTGCTTAAAGCAGGGGAAATACTCGGCCTTAGACTTACAACCTACCATAATCTCCATTACTTAAATGCCTTTATGGCTATGATTCGCCTGTCCATCAAGGAAAAGAGGTTTGATGAATTTGCCAGTGATTTTTGGTCCAAGTTTGGAATGGATGAAGAAGGGGATGCGGGAGTTAATGAGATGGATGGTCAGAATTAACAGTAAGACTGAAAAAACTTTGAAAGGGGTGAAATGACTATGGAGCAACTATTTTTTGCACAGGCAGGAGACGCTACTAATCCCATTTTTGGGTTCTTACCAATTATTCTCCTTTTTGTAATATTTTATTTTTTGCTGATCCGGCCACAGCAACAAAACCAGAAAAAACGTAAGGAGATGCTCAGTAGTATTCAAAAAGGGGACAGGGTTGTTACCATCGGGGGTATTTACGGTATGATTAAGGAGATCAAAGATGATACTGTTGTGGTTCGTATTGCCGATAACGTAAACGTGAAAGTGGCGCGGGTTGGTATTGACCGTGTGGTCAGTGATGAGGAATAGAGTAAAACATGTGGGGAAATGTGTCCCGGCATATTTGCAGTAGCAGATACATATAAGTTTATAAAAAGGCTGGCCTTTTTGATGCCGGCCTTTTTATAAACTTGCAGGAGGTGTGAATATGCTTGCCAGAGGACACCCCTCCGTCCAGCATAAATCCCTTAATACTTCCATAAATCTGCTGTTGCTCAGGGGTTTGTACCGTTCTTTACTGCTATCGCTGGCCTTTATTTTACTGATTACCCTGATTATGTACTTATCACCTGCACCGGAGTGGATTGTGTCATACCTTGTAATGGCAGGAATGCTGGCCAGTATTATCTACGGCTCCATGTACGTTGGCCGCAGAGTGGACACAAAAGGTTGGTTGCGCGGCGGTTACACAGGTCTTCTTTACATCATTGTTGTTCTCCTTTTAAGCTATATCCTGCAACTCCAACCGGATCTTGGACCAAGCTTATTAAGCAAGCTATTCCTTGGGTTTTCTTTTGGGTGTGTTGGTGGTATTCTCGGGATTAATTCATAGAGTCAGCCTGATCATTCCCATTTACCTTTTGGTTGCATCAAAACTAAATCTTTCCCGACAGGAGCAGAAAGCCAATTAATACAAAGGCTATCCCTGCTCCTTTTTGTATTAATTCCGGAGCTATGTAACGGGAAAGTGTTGCTCCCAATAGTACTGCAATAACTGTGGATAGAACAAGAGCGACAGCGGAACCGAAAAAAACTCCCCATAGGGGACGATCCTGGGCAGCCATTAAAAAAACGGCCAGTTGGGTTTTGTCTCCCAATTCTGCCAGAAAAACCAGGGAAAACGTTGCCACGAAAGCATGCCAGAATTGCATTGTTATCACCTCTTTAAAAATATTCTACTATGGCATATTATAACCCAATTATTCTCCTATCAAATTAGCTAAATAAATTAAAATAAACCATGGTGCCAGCTGATTTCGCCCAAACCTGCATACATTTTGGCCACGGCAATGTGGTGTTTGATTACACAATGGTCTCATTACTACTGTTATATATTGCTTAGAAGCCGGTTATGACTATAGTAAAAAATTCTTTATGATACTTCCCGGTTAAATTTTCTCCTCTGCCTTGACGGAAAAGATGTGAAAGAGTAGAATGAAGTGCAGCGTTTATTTCAG
>SLRC01000141.1 GCA_007131175.1 Syntrophomonadaceae bacterium | reverse complement strand
ATACCATAGAAGAAATAATGCCGCATTCTGTTATCTTTTCCATTAAATAAGCCAACTATACTCCACATTTGCGACATTTTAATAAAAGCTCAACACGTAATTCGAAGTGTTTTAAAAATGGGGTGGTTAACTTTACGCATTTTATAATAATACCACAATCGTTTATGACAGTCAATATAAATAATAATATTTTTGTCAAGCAGCCAAACAGGAAAAGGGGACAAACCTCTGTATATAAGAGGGATGTCCCCTTTTATTAAAATTTTCCGTTTTCCTACTTTATTTCAACGCCTGCTCCCGCTTCAACCAATTTTTCTTTTACTGCATCTGCCTCTTCCTGGCTAACTTTTTCCTTAACGGGCTTCGGAGCCTCATCAACCAGCGCTTTCGCTTCTTTCAGGCCCAAACCTGTAAGCTCACGTACAACTTTAATTACCTGGATCTTCTTATCACCGGCCGCCGTTAGTATTACGTCAAATTCTGTCTGCTCTTCAGCCACTGCTTCCTCAGCGGCTGCCGGGGCAGCGGCGGCGGCTACAGGGGCAGCCGCAGTAACACCAAACTCCTCTTCAAAAGTCTTAATCAGTTCAGCCAGTTCCAAAACAGTCATGCCTTTAACGATCTCCAGCACTTCCTGTACTTTAGACATTTCCATTCCTCCATTTTAGTTTTTATGTTAATACCTGCACGGGACTACTCTGCATTATCCTGTTTATTCTTAATCGCCTGCAGCGTATAAACCAGGCCGCGCAGATTGCCCTGCAATACACTTAGCATCCCACTGAGTGGAGCCTGGAAGCAACCAAGCGTTTTTGCAAGCAATACTTCACGGGTAGGCAGCTGGGAAAGCTGTCGCAAGCCCTGCTCATCCAAAACCTGTTTTTCCAAAAGGCCTCCCTTTAAGGAAAGTTGCTCATTTTCCTTGGCAAAATTCACCAGGAGCTTGACCGGTGTAACGGGGTCATCATAACCATAGGCAACGGCAACCGGCCCCTCCATATAGTCATTTATTGCTTCCAGTCCCAGCTCCGTTGCCGCTATGCGCGTAAGGGTATTTTTGACTACCTTGTATTTAATTCCTTCACTCTGAAGGCTGCGCCTCAGTTTGTTCATCTGTGCCACTGTCAAACCGCGAAAATCTGTCATAATAATTATTTTGGCCTGGCTCAGCTCTTCTTTTAACAACTCCACTTTCTTTTCTTTTTGTCGGCGATTATTCAATATCTCACCCCCTTTATCAAGTATCAAAATAATAAGCCTCCCCGCATTAAGGTGGGGAGGCTTTTAGCCCATTATTATCCTGTCTGGAATAACAGAACTCAAACGAATCAGCAAGCCTCCTTGTTACCTCGGCAGGCGGCTAAAGCCATTATGCTCATCGCACCTGCTGTCTGCGGTACCAAGAAAAGTCAATCAAATTCTCAATGCTCCTAAAGGCAAAACATCTAACCGTTTGTTAGGCGATTTTACCTAAAGTTGCCGCTTTCTGGGGGTTAACTTTAATTCCCGGGCCCATTGTTGTGCTAACAACAATGGTCCTTAAGTACTGCCCTTTTGCTGCTGCCGGTTTGGCTTTAAGCAGGACTTCAATTACCGTATAAAAGTTGCCCAGCAGCTGTTCTTCGCTAAAGGATATTTTACCGAGGGGAACATGGATATTACCTGCCTTATCGGTACGATATTCCACCTTGCCTGCCTTAATTTCAGAGATGGCCCGTGCGAGGTCAAATGTTACAGTCCCCGTTTTGGGGTTTGGCATAAGTCCACGGGGACCAAGGACGCGACCCAGTTTTCCCACAATACCCATTACGTCCGGCGCGGCCACCGCAACATCAAAGTCAAGCCAGCCTCCCTGGATTTTGTCGGCCAGATCCTCCGCTCCCACAAAATCGGCACCCGCCTCTTCCGCTTCCTTCATCTTCTCACCCTTTGCAAAGACAATAACGCGCATGCTTTTGCCGGTACCATGGGGCAGCACTGTGGCGCCACGAACCTGCTGGTCGGCATGCTTGGGATTCACGCCTAATTTAATGGCTAATTCCACTGTTTCTTCAAAAGAAGCGGAGGCAATTTCTTTTAACATACGAAAAGCCTCTGCCGGTTCATATTGATTATTACGGTCTATCTTTTTCCGTGCTTCAAGATATTTTTTTCCATGGTTTGCCATTTCTAATTTTACCCTCCTCGTGGTGCAAGCGAAAATAAATTTCTCCCACAATTTTACTTAGCCTTCCACAACTACACCCATGCTGCGGGCCGTTCCCTCAATAATCTTTGCTGCTGCCTCAATGTCAGTGGTGTTAAGATCTTCCATTTTAAGTTTTGCTATCTCCCGCACCTTATCCCGCGAAATCGAGGCAACCTTATTTTTATTAGGTTCGCCCGACCCTTTTTCAATAGCAAGTTCTTTTTTGAGCAACACAGCCGCAGGTGGTGTTTTTGTAACAAAGGTAAAGGAGCGATCCTCGTATACGGTTAATTCTACCGGGATAATCAAGCCACCTTCCGCAGCCGTCTTTTCGTTAAACTCTTTACAAAATGCCATTATATTGACACCATGCTGTCCCAATGCCGGACCAACAGGCGGGGCAGGCGTTGCTTTACCAGCAGGAATCTGCAGTTTTACCAATCCGATAACCTTCTTCTTTTTAGCCAATTTACCGCACCTCCTCTCCAGAGCGCACTATAGTTTTTCCACTTGATCAAAATTAAGTTCCACCGGGGTCTCTCGTCCAAAAAGGGAAACGCTCAGCTTTAATTTGCCCCGTTCAGGGTTAATTTCTTCTATTGAACCAATAAAATTGTTGAATGGGCCACTGACAACCCTTACCTGTTCATGCACAAGCAGGTTTATCTTTGGCTTGGCATCCGTCAGTCCCATCTGGCGTAAAATATGATTAATCTCTGCCTCACTCAGAGGAACCGGCCGTGAGCCGGATCCAACGAAACCGGTGACACCGGGAGTATTACGGACAACGAACCAGGAATCATCTTCCATGATCATCTCAACAAGAACATACCCGGGAAAAACCTTACGCATGATCGTGCGCCGCTGACCATTCTTTGTTTCTATTTCTTTTTCCATAGGGACAAGGACACGAAAGATCTTATCCTTCATCTCCATGGACTCAACCCGCTTATCCAGGTTGGTCTTAACCTTGTTTTCGTAACCGGCATATGTGTGTATGACGTACCAGTTTTTTTCGGCCATAATGGGCAGAAAGAAGCTTAAAACGCTCCCCGCTTCTCCTCCTTTTATTCACCCCAGTATCAGTTTAAAATTAAGCGTAGTAACGAAGTAAATCCGCTGTCCAGTATCCAGAAAAAAACACCAATAACCAAAATGGCAATAAGGACTACACCGGTAAAAACAGTAAGTTCACGCTTCGTAGGCCAGTGCACCTTTTTCATTTCTATTTTTATATCGTGAAAGTAGCGTTGCATTTTCCTTGCATACGGGATCATCATTAACTTCCCTTCCAAATAACTGTCTCTGTTCTGCCACACAATTAGTTTAAATTATTTTGTTTCTTTATGAAGGGTGTGCGTATCACAGCGAGGACAATATTTTTTTAATTCCACGCGGTCGGGATCGTTTTTTTTATTTTTTTTGCTGGTATAATTTCTTTCTTTACATTCGGGACAGGCCAGGATCACCTTTACACGCATGCCTTGTACACTTCCTTTTCCTTCTGAATTGCCACGAAATTCAATTTACCACAGTTTATTGTTTGTGTCAATATAAAAAGGGACGGCAGGCGAAGAGGACAAGGGTATAAATTTTATTCTTTCCGCCAGCTGTTAATATTATACTGTTTGCCCATTAACAGGTTGTTCCTGGATCTTGCTACCGTTGTCACACATGGCAACAAGCCAGGACTTATTGCCCTGGCTTGTGGGCTACCTTGCAAATATATACAATCAAATCTATTCAATAATGGAGGTAACAACTCCCGCACCCACAGTGCGGCCACCTTCCCGGATAGCAAAGCGCAAGCCTTCTTCCGTGGCGATGGGCGTAATCAACTCTATCATCATGTT
>SLRC01000006.1 GCA_007131175.1 Syntrophomonadaceae bacterium | reverse complement strand
TGATTCGTAGTTATTCTTTTCTATGAAATTTTCGAAAAGACATTCTTCTCCAAGTTTTGTGATTCTGTATTCTAGTTCTTTTTTTTGTAATAAAAGTTCTTCAGGGAGTTCATATCCGGTTATCTTTTCATTTACAGTTCTTTTGTTGGAGCCAATTGCAAAAAGAGCGAGGGTAAACAAGGAGAGTGTTAGTAACACGAACACAATTACTGAGAGGTCTGCTTTCTTGTTTTTTATTTTTGGTAGGTTAGTCATTTTATGGTTCATCGGGACATTTAGTTGGAATGTATTTTATTAGTGCAAATGGTTTTTCTGGGAAGATGAAGGAAGGGTTTATGAGAGGGTTTTTAAAATAAAAAGGTGGAAGAAGCATCTGCCGGATGGGGAAGACATCTTTTCCGATAGTTTTGGGAAAAAGAGATTAAAGAGCAGGGAGACGGATTATTTAGCCACGTTCCTGGTGGAGACCAGAAGGGCGGAACTGGTCCACTGGTTACAGATCATGCCGGTGTTTATCTTTTTTTTTTTTTTTTTTTGGTGGGTAGGGGTGATCATGATCTTTTACGCCCTGGCGGTCAATATGCCCTGTATCATAGCCCAGCGCTATAATAGACCGAGGCTGCAAAAGATCATAGATCGATAGAGGAAGAGATGATGCGGGGAGACTCACTGGATGAAACGGTGGCAGGGTCCCCGTGCCGGCCGGCAAGGATCCGGTAAGCCAGGGGGAGGTTTCGTTTGCCACACGGGAGAACTAAGGGGACGTCATCCTGGCTCATCTGTGGTTGTGCGGCCTGTGGCTGCTGTTCAGAATACCGGATTTTGTTTCCGGCAGGGACGGGTTTGAAGACGGATTAAAAGATGTGTCGATCATCATACCAGCCAGGGATGAAGATAAAAGGCTGCCGGGATTATTAGAAACGATCGGGGAGCAGGGGTCAGGGTTAAAGAGATCATCGTTGTGGATGATCAGTCGACTGACCGGACCGGAGAGATCGCTGCAGGATTCGGGGTGACAATAGTCAAAGTGAAACCGCTGCCTCACGGGTGGCAGGGGAAATCATGGGCTCTGTGGCAGACGAAATGTCCCCGTGGCTCCCCATTTTCTATTGATTTCTGTTCCTTCATGATACTATAATAATTACGTGTAGTTTCAGCATTGATTAAACAATTTGGCTCAAGCGCCGCCTGTACGCTCACAGGCTAATTCAAAATCAAACCTTAAGGGGGAAATTATCATGTCAAACGATAAGTACACATCAATCGTAAACCTTGATTTCCAATACGCACATAGGTTTATGAACTGGCCGAGAGAAGCAAAGCACCTTCACGGGCACTCAGGTCTTTTAACCATTGAACTTGAAGATACCGTAGACCCGGCAACTGGATTTGCACACGCTTGTAAAGATGGATTTAAAAAAGCTTGGGAAGTTTGTGACCATTTCCACCACGCAACATTGTTTCAAGAAGGCGACCCGCTTCTTGACGCGGTTCTTGCTGTATACGAAAAGGAAGGCATTACTAACGACCCAGAGCATTGTGTTCCTCTTAAAAAGATAGACCACGCACTTGCTTGGTCATACCCGGAATACAGAATAGTTGTGACCAAAAAAGTTTCTACTTGTGAGAATCTTTGCGAACTATTCTACGAGCTTCTTAAAGACAAGATGCCGATTAAAAAAATTACTTATCGCTCATCTTCTATGAACGCAGCATCGAAAGAGTTTAAGTAAGAAAAAAAGCCGTATTAATGGGGAAATATTTAAAATAACACAGGAATAATTTCCCCGGTCAGGTCGTATATTAACCTCCTTAATTTGTAAAGGACGTAAAACCTGCTCATAACCGAGGCATAAAGAAGCTCAAAGGAAATCAGGTGTTTTTAAAACTCGCTTCGCTCAAGCAGTTGAAAACACTTATCTGATTTCCTATTTTTGTCTTAACTTCCCTAATGGTTTATGCTAGCCTTTTTAAAAATGAAGGTTGCGAGTAATAATTCCTCCAAAAACAGAGAATGTGAATTTGAGGAACAATCTTTCCAGATAAATAATAGATGCCGAGGTGAGAATATTGTCCATCAACAAGACGCGGGGGATCCTGTATCAGATTGCAAAGCTGTTGGGGGATGTTTCTGCTATTACCAGCGGCAGCTAGAAAAAAATGGCGAAGAGGGTAGGCAGAAGAACAGCTGGCAAAGCAGGAAGAGCGATGAGAAAGCTGTTTAAGTGATAAGATAGTTATTTTTACAGACTAGGGAGAGGTTTTAAATGAAAGAGATCAAGAGACCATGGTATAAGAGAATTTCACCCTGAATGATAATGTATATACTGCTGGGGGCAGTATTAGGTGTGTATGCCTTGATTAGCTACTTTATCAATTAAATGAAACCATGTGACGAAAAGAGAACACCGAAGATTCTCAAGGGAGACTTAACCATTACTTAAAATTGTGTTACAGGTTTTAGGCACACAGGAGAAACCCCGCAAGCATCATGCTTGCGGGATTTTGTGTCAGTACGAAATCTTAAGCCTGCTTACCATGGAATAAACCAAAGAGCAAGTTAAAAAAATTATTTAAACGGGCTATGAAATGTTAATGCACCAGTTTTGGCCGTTATTGTTATCAAAATGATCTGCGCTGTCCTTGAAACACAAATTAATTTCCCGGTTTGCATTAGCGTCAATTGTGCATGAGAAATTACCCTCGGGGGTACGGTGCATAGGTACATCCTGGATGTTAGTCCACCCGTCTTTTCCAATGTGACTCCATATGGCATCTGCTCCGCATTGGGCTAAGAGACCCCGGTATTCAATTCTGACTGACTGACCTTTTTTGGGCTTACCTGGCTCCAGTGAAACACGATCATCCAGATGCATGCTGTAAAAAACACCTCCTGTTAATTAGGAGTTTATTCAGAAAGTCTAAAACCTACTATCCAAGTGGCATTACGCGAGATGGATAGTTATTTTTCACCCCCAAGGGGGGCTGCTTCAGCCTGCCGATTATGGGTGTTTTCAAAGAGCATGAATGTTGTTTAATTACAATAATGGTATAGTCTGTAATTTTGCTTATGGCTTGCCTATCACTTCACCTGGAGACTTTCTGAACACACTCAATTATAGTACAAACATATTATTTGTTTCATGTAGTGGTTCTATTACATAATATCTCCTTAAAATTAATGGAAATAATTATGATTGCAGATTTTTTTTGCCCCGATTGATGGCTGGTTAGGGCCAAGGCCCCTTTGCTTTTTTTTTATGGTGGTATATAATATGGCAGAAAGCGGGTTTTTGGGGGAACAAACGATTATTCTGCCTGCGTGACGGGCAGGATAATAATGGGAATAAATAAATGGTAAAGCAGGGGGTCTGAGGGAAATGAAGGAATACAGCCCGAAAGAAATTGAACCAAAATGGCAAAATTACTGGCGTGAAAAGAACTTCCACCGCACAGGCGAGGATAAGGATAAAAAGAAATATTATGTTTTGGAAATGTTTCCCTATCCTTCCGGTAAACTGCACATGGGACATATGCGTGTCTATTCCATCGGTGATGTACTGGCTCGTTTTTTGCGCATGCGAGGCTTCAACGTGCTGCATCCCATGGGATGGGATGCTTTTGGCCTCCCTGCAGAAAATGCAGCCATTGAACGGGGTGTGGATCCTGGCGAATGGACTTATTCCAATATCGAAGCCATGAAGGAACAGCAGGAAGCGCTGGCTCTCAGTTACGACTGGGAACGGGAGGTTACTACCTGCCATCCCGATTATTATCACTGGAACCAGTGGCTTTTTCTGTTATTTTTTAAAAATGGGCTTGCCTATAAACAGAAAGCTCCTGTTAACTGGTGTCCCTCATGCCATACGGTGCTGGCAAACGAACAGGTTGTAAACGGGGAATGCTGGCGCTGCAACAGCACAGTTTCACCCCGGGAATTGGAACAGTGGTTTTTAAAGATCACCGATTATGCCCAGCGCTTACTTGATGACCTTAAACTCCTGGAAGGCTGGCCCCAGCGTGTGCGGGTGATGCAGGAAAACT
>SLRC01000206.1 GCA_007131175.1 Syntrophomonadaceae bacterium | reverse complement strand
TCCTTCCATTTGCTCCGTTTATCTTTTTATGATATAATTAGCTCCCGTACGGGGGGTGTCCATTTTTAGGCAAAGCCGGGGTTTTTATCCTGGCTGTTTCCACCGTAAATGTAATAGCGAAGGAGGCCACCGGGGAGCATGCCGGCAAAAAAGACGTTTTATATTACAACACCCATCTATTACCCCAGCGACAAATTACATATTGGCAATTCGTATACCACAGTTGCTGCCGATGCCATGGCTCGTTTTAAAAGGCTAACCGGTCATGATGTCTGGTTTCTAACAGGAACGGACGAGCATGGTCAAAAGATACAGCGCAGTGCAGAAAAAGCGGATAAAGATCCTCAGCCCTTTGTGGATGAGATAGTAGCCTGGATCAAGGAACTCTGGTCTGTTCTTGATATCTCTTATGATGATTTTATCCGTACAACAGAAAAGCGCCACCGTGAAACGGTGCAGCAAATGTTTAACAAACTTTACGAGCAGGGGGATATCTATCGTGGCCGCTATGAGGGTTGGTACTGCACTCCCTGCGAAGCATTTTGGACATCCAGGCAGGTTGAGGATGGGAACTGCCCAGACTGCGAGCGGGAGGTAGAGTTGGTCTCAGAGGAAGGTTATTTTTTCCGTATGTCCAAATATGCGGGTCGCCTCCTTCAACATATTGAAAGCAATCCCGATTTCATCCAGCCTGTCTCCCGTAAAAACGAGATGATTAACAATTTCCTGCGTCCCGGCCTGGAAGACCTCTGTGTTTCCCGTACCACTTTTAACTGGGGAATTCCTGTTCCCTTTGACCGGGGGCATGTTATCTACGTATGGTTGGATGCATTGAGCAACTATATCACGGCGCTGGGATATTTGCGTGATGAAACCCTTTTTAACAAATACTGGCCCGCCGATGTGCACCTTGTGGGTAAGGATATTGTACGGTTTCATACCATTTACTGGCCCATTTTTCTCATGGCCCTCGGATTGCCACTGCCCCGGCAGATTTTTGGACATGGCTGGCTGATCCTGAAGGAAGGTAAAATGTCCAAGTCACGCGGAAACGTGGTGGATCCCATGGTCCTTGTGGAACGCTATGGCTCTGATAGCGTGCGCTACTTCCTTTTGCGGGAGATTCCCTTTGGCGCAGATGGCGTATTTAGCAATGAGGCCATGCTATTGCGCATTAATACGGATCTGGCAAACGACCTGGGCAACTTACTTAGCCGCACCATGACCATGTTGGAACGCTACTTTGAAGGAATTGTTCCCGTTCCGGGCTCCGAAGCCCACCCCAGTGATGGGGAACTAAGACAATTGGCCCTGGAAACACCGGGTCGTATGTCCGAGTTGATGGATAAACTTCAATTTAACGGAGCGTTGGAAGCCCTTTGGAACCTGGTAAAGCGTTCAAACAAGTATATTGATGAAAATACCCCCTGGTCTCTGGCAAAAGATGAAGCCAAAAGGGAACGCCTGGGAACAGTGCTCTATAGCCTCTGTGAGTCGCTCCGCTTTATCAGTGTACTCCTTTCTCCTTATATGCCCCGTACCCCACGGCGCATCTGGACCCAACTCGGCATCTTGGAAATGCCCCAGTTACAAAGTTGGGATAGCCTGCAGGAATGGGGACTTTTCCAGGCCGGTTTGAAGGTGCAGCGCACCGAGGATCTTTTCCCGCGCCTCAATATTGAAGCTGAATTGAGGTCGCTCCTGGGGGAAGGGGAAGGGGAAGGGGAAGGGGAAAAAAGTGAAGACAAAACAAACAAAGGTTTATCTAACGAACAGTCACCGCAGCAAAAGGATGCTGACCACGAAAAGGTGAAGAACGGGGAAATAACAAAAGAAATGGTATCCATTGATGATTTTGCCCGCATGGATTTACGCGTGGGTGAGATTGTCTCCGCCGAGCCTGTTCCCAAGGCGGATAAACTGCTGAAACTGGTGGTCAGTTTAGGATCAGAGCAGCGGCACGTAGTGGCCGGTCTGGCAAAATATTATACCCCGGAGCAATTACCGGGTAAAAAGGTTCTTTTCCTGGCAAACTTAAAACCGGCAAAGATCCGGGGCCTGCTCTCGGAAGGGATGGTTCTGGCAGCCACAGATTCTAATGGAAAAGTTGTTCTTACCACGGTGGAGGGGGATCCTCAGGCTGGGAGTAAAATATCATGAAAGATCCCGTTCCTGCCCCCCTGGTGGACAGCCATGCTCACCTGGACTTCCGTGACTTTAACAAGGACCGGGATGCGGTAGTAAAGCGGGCTTTGGCAGCGGGGGTGGAAATAATCATCAATGTGGGGTTCGACCTGACCTCCTCTCGAAAAGCAGGGGAACTTGCCGTATCTTATTCCAGCATCTTTGCTGCAGTGGGAATTCACCCCCACGATGCGGCCGCTGTCCCCGGGGATTACCTGGTCCAACTGGAAACACTTGCAGCTGCACCAGGGGTAGTGGCCATGGGTGAGATGGGTCTTGATTTTTATCGGGACCGTTCACCCCGTTCGTTTCAGCGTAAGGTATTTCGTGAACAACTGGCCCTGGCGCGTCACCTCAATATGCCCGTAATTCTTCACGACCGGGATGCCCATGCAGAGTTAATGAATATCCTTAAGGATGATGGTTTGCCTGAAGCCGGAGGGGTGATGCATTGTTTTTCCGGGGATCTGGCCCTGGCACGGGAGGCCATGGCCCTGGGGTTATACATTTCCATTGCAGGACCCGTAACATTCCCCCGCAACAAAGATCTGCAGGAGGTAGCTGCTGCAATACCGCTGGAAAAATTACTCCTGGAAACAGACGCCCCCTTCCTCACGCCTGTTCCCCACAGGGGACGGAGAAATGAACCTGCTTATGTTGCCCTAACTGCCGAAACGGTGGCCGCCCTGCGTGGCCTTCCTGTGTCAGAAGTGGGTTTGGCATGTGTTGCCAACACAAAACGGTTATTTTCCTGCTCCTGAAGCATAAACTACTAATAGGGACAAACAGGGAAAAGGACAAGGATGTGTTATTATGAAAGAAAATAGTTACCTGCATTGCACATTGATCAGTATTCTTTTGATCAGTGCCGCATTGTTTTTTTACCAATCTTATGCCCTCAAAGAAATTACGATCAACGACAATGGTGAAATTTTTACAACGGAATCTTCTGTATCCCACGTTGCCGACTTGCTGCAGGAACAAGAAATAACCCTTGCACCCGGTGATAGGTTGCTTCCTCCAAACAACCCACTACTGGAAGAGGGTATGGTGGTGGAAATAAACAGGGCAGCTGCAGTGAAACTTGTTAAACCAGAGGGACAGAAAACCCACTATACGCAGCAGAAAACGGTAGGCCAATTAATGACTGAATTATCCCTGTCCCCTGAGAATTGCCTCCTGGTCAGTCCTTCACTGAATGCCCCCGTATATAGTGGTATGGAAATTATACTTGTTCCATATACGGTGGCCATGGAAATATTCCAGGAACAAATTCCTTATGAAGTGGAATTTAAAGAAGATAACAGCCTGGATGAAGGGCGACGCGTTGTCTTGCAGGAAGGACAGGAGGGAATAAGGGAGCTCACCTACCGTGTCTATTATGCTGAAGATAAGGAAATCTACCGTGAACTGGCAAAAGAGACGGTTGCAGTTGAACCGGCAGATGCTGTAGTTGCGTTGGGGACTAACCCCCGTTCAACCCTGACAATCGCTTCCCGTGAAAAAACGGCTATGGCTTATACAGAAGAAGGAATCGCTTCATGGTATGGAGCCAAGTTTCAGGGTAATCGCACCACCAGCGGGGAAATTTACGATAAAAATCAATATACGGCTGCCCATCTCACCCTCCCTTTTAATACACTTGTAAGGGTTACTTTTCTACGCACGGGGAAAGATGTGGTCGTTCGAATCAATGACCGCGGCCCCCATGTGAGAGGCCGTATTATTGACCTTTCCCGTGCTGCCGCTGAGGAAATTGGTCTGAGACCCCACGGTGTGGGCAAAGTACGCATTGAAGTGGTGGGAAGAGGCAGGTAGAATAAGAATAGGAGCCAAAAGAGCAAGAACCAAGAGTCAAGGAGTCAGGAGATAAGAACCAGAAGTCAGGATTCAGGAGT
>SLRC01000086.1 GCA_007131175.1 Syntrophomonadaceae bacterium | reverse complement strand
GCAGGGGCCTTTGTGGATGAAAACGATGAGCGCATTACTTGGGTGGGAAGAATTCTGCGAAACACCAGCCTGGATGAGATTCCCCAACTGCTAAACATCTTAAGTGGCGAGATGAGTCTGGTGGGACCCAGACCCACGCTCCCATACCAGGTGGAACGGTATGATATTCGGCAGAGAAGGCGCCTCGCCGTAAAGCCCGGTCTGACCGGCTGGGCCCAGGTTAATGGAAGGAACGATCTAACCTGGCCGGAACGAATTGAACTTGATCTATGGTATGTGGAAAACTGGTCTTTGTGGCTGGATCTGAGAATAATCTGGAAGACCTTAAGTGTTGTTGCATCTAGAAGTGGCCTATATAAACAGGTACGAGAAGATCCTATCTCCTGCAATCCACCGAAAGACAAGGATTCTTTTTCTTGTTGAAATACCCATGTTTTTAAGGAGCCATATAGCAAAAGGATAAGAAGGGAGCTGCTAAAGAGGTGTCGCATAAGCGAAAAAAAATCGCAATTTTGTTCCATGAAAAAGATCGGCACAACGTCCATAAGTATGTTATTTCTACACTAGCTGAGAATTGGCGCCAGGACGGGCTTGATGTTGTTTTCCTTTTTGGGGTTAAGGAATTTGTTCCTGCCGATCTGGTGATAGTTCATGTCGACCTTTCAGTAGTTCCGGATGATTACCTGGATTTTGCAAGAAGATACCCCATTGCAGTGAACGGACAAGTCAAGGATATTCGAAAATCAACATTCAGCCATCATTTGGTTACTCCTGATGATCCTTATGCGGGGAAAGTCATTGTTAAATCTGACCTCAACCATGCCGGCCGGCCTGAGCTAAGCCTGAATCGCTCTTTCCTTCTGGCACGGAAAGTTAACCGCTTTCTCCTGCGGAAAATGCATCGCCTTGGATCACGGATACTCCCTGATCTTCCGCCGCTGATTGAGACACCCCTGGATTATCGCATTTATGACGATGTAAAATCCGTACCAGCATCCTGCTTTAGTTCCCCAAACATGATTGTGGAAAAGTTCCTGCCCGAAAAAAACAATGGCCTCTATCATGTGCGAAATTGCAGTTTCCTGGGCGACCGGATGACATGGATCCGCCTGGCTTCAAAATACCCTATCGTCAATTTCGGCACCCGTGTTAGTATGGAGATCATTGAACCCGATCCTGAGATTATGGAGATACGTAAAAAACTAAAGTTTGATTACGGCAAATTTGACTATGTTGTCCACGGGGGAAAGGTTACTCTGCTGGATGCCAATAAAACAACGGGTATTAGCAGAAGAAAGGGTAGCTCCACCCCTCCCCTGCTCAAAGAGCTGAGCATCTACAGGGCAGCTGGTATTTATGCGTATCTTGTTTGATAGCCTCAGCCCAGTTCTGTCTTATTCCTGGAATGCTCTTTGCGCACCAGGGTGGAAGGGGAAGATTAAGTTCTGGTTCATAAACTGGGGAGTTAAATTCTTCAACTGTGAGTGTATGAGCTCTAATTTATCCATATTGTTAAGCAACGCCCTGGTAACCAAATAAGCAGTCTCTTCATCAAGGTTGTTGGCAGCGTAAAGGCCGCTTGCAACACTTATTGTGGGTATATCTTTATCCAATCCTTCATAGGCATTTTTGGGGATAATACCTGGTGAATAGTCAAACGTGCTAATCATTTTTTCAATCACGTCATCGCTAATGGGCAACACAGTAAAATCCCTTTTTAAGCTTAATTCAGTAAAAGGGGATAATGGTACCGCGCCTAAACCAAAATAAGCGTTTAGCTGTCCATCTCCCATCATTCTTGCAGAATCACTGCTTCCCACAAAAATAACGCTTCCACCCCAATTCTCAATATCCGCATAGGTTATGCCGTATTCTCCTAAAACTCTCCTGGCCCCTAATTCCATCCCTGAACCTCTGGGTCCCATAGAAATTTTTAAGGGGTATTCTTTTGCTTTAATATCTTCTATGGAATTAATCCCCGTACTACTTAACACGAAAAACTGCACTCTTGAATAATACAAGCAGGCAATAGCTTTAACATCATCTAATGGAATGGCTGCATCAAAAGATTCCCATCCATTTATGGCCGTATTGGCACTGTCCGTTGTACTAATGGCCAGTTCGATTTCATCCTTTTGAAGCCTTGCCAGGTTTCCGTCGCTGCTTCCCGGTATTACTGAGATCCTGGAACCCGGGTATGATTCTCGAAGGATCTCAGCAAGTCCTTCGGCAACAGCGTGCCATGTTCCTCCTACACCTGTCCCGTGGGCTAGTGTGATTGTTAAGGGGGCTGTGGAAAATTCACTGCCTTCATTTGACTGCTTACTATTTGGCTGACTGCAACCAGACGACAATACTGTAAAAACCATGATCAGAACAAAAAGCTTAAACATTTTACTTATCACCTTTTTGCCCTCCCTCTCGTATAAGCTTAATGGTGTGTGTTTTAGGTTTCGATTTCATCATGACATCACGGGATGTAAAAAAGAGGATGCTTAGAACAAGTAACCCTGCGAGATCACTAATTAGACTGGGAATTATAACAAATATCCCTCCCCCTATTGCAGCAATCCTTTCGTAAATATTTAATCTTTTGACCAAAAAACCTTGTACACCGCTTGCAAAACAAATAATACCAATAATCGCTGTTATTATTGAGATAATGATATCTGCTGTTCCTCCTATCAATAAGAGTTCGTTGTGATAAAGAAATAAATAAGGTATTAGAAAGCCTACGGAGGCCAGTTTCAAGGCCTGTACCGCTGTTTTGGCCATATTCCCCTGGGCAATACCGGCTGCCACGTAAGCAGTTATGGCTACCGGGGGGGTCAAAGGAGCCAGTACGGCAAAATACATTATAAAAAGATGTGATGCGATGGGGGTAAAGCCTAAAGAAATCAATGCCGGTGCACCCAGCACTGCGGCCATAATATAGGCAGGGGTAATAGCCATTCCCATTCCTAAAATAATAGTTGAAAGCATGATAAAGACTAGAACCAGCACTTCCACACCTGCGCTTACTTGTAAAAGAATGCTGGTAAACTTTCCACTCAGACCGGTGAGTACCACAGCTCCCATAATGATACCGGATGCGGCACAAGCAAGGACTATTTGTATAACGGTTACCGAAGCCCACTCCAGCGCATCAAAGATTTTAGTTAAGGTAAGCCTGTTCGCACCATTGATAAAGCCCAGGATAATGCATGAAGATATTCCGGCAAGCCCTGCGAAAGATGGGGAATAGCCCCTAAATAAGAAAGTAATAATAATAACCAGGGGTAGCAATTTATAAGCACCTTTTAGTGTGGTTGATAGCTCGGGACATTTAAAATTTGGTGATGTTTCTAAATTACTCTTAACTGCTTGAATATGCACCATGAACATTATTGCCAGGTAATACAAAACTGCAGGGATTAAAGATGCTTTAACAACCTCAAAATAGGTTACACCGAGTATTTCTGCTATTAAAAATGCTGCTGAACCCATAATCGGGGGAAGTATTGAGCCACCCGTTGATGAAGCGGCTTCAACTGCAGCAGCAAAATTTGTCCGAAAACCGTATTGCTTCATCATTGGTATTGTAAATATTCCTGTTATGGTTACATTGGAAGTGGCACCTCCGATCAAGGAGCCTATGAATGCGCTGGATATTACAGCAATTTTTGCCGGCCCACCCGTTGTCCTACCCGCCAGGCTAGATGCTAATTCGGTAAAATATTCCCCAATTCCCACTACCCTCAAAAAGCTTCCGAAGATCATAAACAGAATTATATAATGCGCTACATCGAGAGATACTTTCTTCCTGAGTATTTGAACTTCTGAACCAACTACCGGCTGGATTTTTAGCACTAGCGAATACCAAAACACATGGTGAAGTAAGCTTAGAAAAATATATATCTTTACAAGCTTGAATAGTGGTTTTTTTCATAATTTTAAAACGAGTACGCGTTGTCGTTCTAGAACCCGAAGAATAAGAAATACGACTATTAGGCCCATAATAAGTATAAGGTGTTAAAAGAATTTTTATCTTGTTTCCCATATATTCATAATAACCATTATTTACTGCTTTTAGTGTTTCTGTGATTATATTTTTAAATAACTCTT
>SLRC01000082.1 GCA_007131175.1 Syntrophomonadaceae bacterium | reverse complement strand
ATATTCACCAGTGTTAACGGGGTTGAGAGCTTCTTTGACCGCCTCCGGTATCAACAAAAAGATATTCGGGATTTAAAGGGACTGCGCCTTTGTGCCATTGGCCCCAAAACTAAAGAAGCCCTGGAACAAAAAGGCCTTATTGTGGATCATATGCCTTCCGAATACCGGGCCGAGGCGATTATAGAGAATCTTAAGGGTGTGCTTAAGCCCGGTGAAAAAGTGCTGCTGCCGCGGGCTGATATTGCACGAAAAATACTTTCCGAAACACTCACCGCCATGGGGGCTGCAGTGGACAGCGTGGAGGCGTACCGCACCCTGCGGGGAACGGCGGATGTGGCACATTTAAGGGAAATGCTCAGGGATAAGTTAATCCATATTGTAACATTTACAAGTTCTTCCACGGTGCGAAACTTTGTGGAATTGCTGGGGGAAGACGCCAAGGCATTACTTGCAGGCGTAACCCTAGCAAGTATCGGTCCCATTACCACAAGTACTGGGGAAAAACTGGGGTTAAAGATTGATCTGGAAGCCCGTGAGTATACTATCGAAGGGCTGCTTCAGGTTATTGTGGATTACTGTGGTAGATAAGGAGAAAAAACGGGACTGAGGTGGCTGCAGGGGATTTCTGGGAGTCGGTCCCGGCCTTTTATCTTGCTGATGCAGGGATAGATTTAAACGTTGGATAAATGCGACAGGGAGAACCGTCCCCTGTCGCAAAACGGAGGGAGGTAAAAGAATGCCATTTCCTCAGGAAAGGCCGCGGCGCCTGCGCCGGTCAGAACAGTTGCGCAGCATGGTTCGGGAAACCATGCTGGATGTGGAAGATTTTATCTGTCCCCTGTTTGTTACCGGCGGAGTGGATGTGCAAAACCCAATCAGCTCAATGCCCGGTATCTTCCAGTTGTCTGTTGATCATACGCTCAAAGAAGTGGGGGAAGTGCAGGGCCTGGGTATTCGGGCCGTTATTCTTTTTGGTATTCCGACCGTCAAGGATGCTGTGGCCACTTCCGGTTATGATCCCCGGGAGGCGGTGCAGCGTGCTGTGGCATTGATTAAGAAACATTATCCCCGCATGGTGGTGATTACGGATGTGTGCTTGTGCGAGTATACGGACCATGGACACTGCGGTATTGTCAAAGATGAAGAGATATTAAACGATCCCACGCTGGAGATCCTCAGTAAAATTGCCGTTTCCCATGCAGCCGCCGGTGCTGACCTGGTAGCTCCCTCTGATATGATGGACGGAAGAGTGGCTGCGCTCCGTCGCGGGCTCGATGATGCAGGTTATTCCCAGGTGGGGATTATCTCTTACGCCGTCAAGTATGCCTCTGCATTTTACGGTCCTTTTCGGGAAGCGGCCGGCTCGGCGCCCCAATTTGGTGACCGCCGTTCTTACCAGATGGATCCGGCCAACGTACGGGAAGCCCTTAAAGAAACACGTCTGGACATGGCTGAGGGAGCTGATATGGTTATGGTAAAGCCTGCCCTCTCCTACCTTGATGTTATCCGCGCTGTTAAAGAAATTACTGCCTGTCCTGTGGCAGCGTATAATGTGAGCGGTGAGTACTCAATGGTCAAAGCTGCTGCTGCAAACGGCTGGCTGGACGAAAAAAAGTGGTTTTGGAAAAACTTCTTTCCATGAAGCGGGCTGGTGCAGATATAATTGTTTCCTACCATGCGAAGGATGCGGCCCGCTGGTTAAGGGAAAATAAGGGGGAATTGTAGTTAGTATTTAGGGCTTAAGGAGGCATTATATGTTTGATAAATCTAAATCACTCTTTGCGGAAGCTAAGCAATACATGCCGGGAGGGGTTAACAGTCCGGTCAGGGCTTTTAAGGCTGTTGGGGGCGAACCATCCTTTATTGTCAGGGGGGAGGGCAGTCGTTTATATGACGTGGATGATAACGTTTATATAGACTATGTGGGTTCTTGGGGGCCCCTGATTCTGGGACATGCGGATCCACGTATTGTAGAAGTTATTCAGGAAACAGCTGCCCGGGGGACCAGCTTTGGCGCACCTACAGCCATGGAGACGGAAATGGCTCAACTGGTAATTCAAGCCGTCCCTTCCGTGGAGATGGTGCGTATGGTTAATTCGGGTACCGAGGCTGTTATCAGTGCGCTGCGACTTGCCCGCGGCTATACGGGTCGTGAAAAAATTGTTAAATTTTCCGGTTGCTACCATGGCCACGGTGACAGTCTGCTTATTAAAGCCGGCTCGGGTATTACCACGCTTGGCCTGCCAGACAGTCCCGGAGTTACTGCTGGTGCTGCAAAAGACACCATTATTGCCCCTTACAATGATCTGGAATTTGTTCAGGAAATATTTTCAAGGGAAGGGGAAAATATTGCAGCCGTTATTATTGAACCTGTAGCAGGCAACATGGGAGTTGTTTTGCCGCGCCCCGGCTTTCTTGAAGGTTTACGTGAGGTTACTACAAAATATGGGGCTTTGCTTATATTTGATGAAGTCATGACCGGTTTCCGCGTTTCTTATGGCGGTGCCCAGGAATACTTTAATGTGGACCCTGATATCACAACCCTGGGCAAGATTATCGGGGGCGGACTCCCTGTCGGTGCTTACGGGGGCAAAAAGGAAATCATGAAGCAGGTGGCACCTACAGGTCCCATTTACCAGGCCGGAACACTTTCGGGGAACCCTGTGGCAATGGCAGCAGGTATGGCCACCTTGAAAATACTGCGTGAACCGGGAACTTATGAAAAACTGGAAGAAAAATCTGCCACTCTTGCCCGTGGTATGGCAAAAGCTGCAGCCGACCAGGGTGTGCCCGTTTGCCTTAAAAGAATTGGTTCCATGCTCTGTACTTATTTTACGACAGATGAAGTCTATGATTTTGATACTGCAACCAAATCGGACCTAAAATGTTTTAAACTCTACTTTAGAAGCATGCTGGAAATGGGCATTTATATGGCACCTTCCCAGTTTGAAGCAGGTTTTGTCTCCCTTGCTCACAGCGATGATGATATTGCCAAAACTATTTCTGCCGCTGACAAAGCGTTTGCTGTAGTCAAAGCATCTTTATAAGCCTTGATTCACACCACTGGTGGGTAAATGGTCGGAGCTCATACAACTACAACGTATACGTAAAAAAAGGAACAGCCTTGAAAGCAAGGCGTTCCTTTTTGTGGGTATTTGTTTTAAAATTAATAGTTTTTAAATACTTTGGCAGCTGCATTACAAATAGGACAGCGATCGGGGGGCGTGCCCGTGCCCACCCAGCCGCAGATGGGACATAGAGATATTTCTTTATCATCCATATCTTTCCCATCAGCCACCAAAGATTTCAAGTCGCCGAAGGTCTTCCCATGCACTTTCTCCGCTTCATTGGCAAACTGGAATGACTTAAGTGCTTTATCTTCCTTTTCTGCGGTAGCAGTTTCAATAAATTCGGGATACATTTCCGTAAACTCGTGGTGCTCCCCCTCTGCCGCCGTTGCCAGGTTTTCCAGCGTGCTACCCACTTTCCCTGCCACCTCCAGGTGCTTCAGGGCATGGACCGTTTCTGCTTCAGCAATAGCCCTGATCACGCGTGCCACATTTTTAAACCCTTCCTTTTCTGCTTTCTGAGCAAATGCCAGGTACTTACGGTTTGCCTGGGATTCGCCGGCAAATGCGCTCATTAAGTTTTCCTTGGTTTTCATAACTCCACCTCATCTGGATGTAATCAGCTTGTTTTTAAGCTGTTTGCGGAGAGAGACTCCACATGTATTATTCTGCACATTTTTCCATATTCCTTCCCAAACTTTATTCAATAATAAAAATTTTCCATAGTAATAGGGGGCAAGGATTCAGTTCTTATAAAAAAGAACGATGCGATTGGTGTTGGTTCCCCGCTGGTTGTTGCCCACTCCCCAAATATTCGACGTTTTTGTAAACTCCTGCTGATTTATGATAATACCAGCACATTCGAAACCCGCCTGCAGCCCGAGGGGAACCACGTGCTCCTCCAATTTTACCCTTCCCTGCTTTACTTCTCCCACTTCAAAGGCCACCCAGCCTCCGTTTCTGGTAATACGGTACAGTTCCACGAACACCTCACCCATAACCAGGGACCATTGTTCAACCGTCTTGGCCATGGTTATTTTTTTTTCAATATCGGGCATGTCCAGATTATTAAACCAACAGCGCAGCCAGTTATCCTGTGAATATTGCACAACATCCAAAAAAGGAGGGGATGTTACGGTTAGCTGAACATGTCCATCAGGTATGTCAAATGTCTGCCGGGCATCTTCTTTATAAAAGGAAGCGCTGCAGGATGCCCTTTGCAGGTTTTCCCGTTCAATGACACTTAAACCTTTGGTCAGGCTGCGGGATTTTTTCATTATGAGCTTTTTTGTGTCCCGATATTCGGGTTGTTGATTCCGTTTTTTGTTGATGCGTTTCTGACGTTCCATGGAAACTGCCTGGTTGGGGGGGAGTGTATAGACGGAAAAGAATCCTTTGGAGTGCCCTGTAAGCCTGTTGGTGGCCACCATGCGAATCCAGCGGTCTGTGTCATCTTCCCGGCTGTCAGCCTTTACCCCGATTAGATAATTGCGCAGGGCAGCAATTTCTGCCTCAGTTTTAGGATGGTAAAACATGGATAAATCAAGATCAGTGCTGCTGTCAGGGGGGATTTGTGACAAGCGTTCCATTACGGAAGAAAGGGGAGGAACGGCCAGGCGTGGTGCCGTAAGCATTTTGCTCAGGGGGTTAACATCGTTGGCAATAACGCGCCTGTCCAGCAGGGCAGCTTCAATAATGGTTGTGCCCCGGCCGCTAAACGGGTCGTAAACCAAATCCCCTTCCTTGGTGAGCAGGTTAATAAAAAAACGTGGTAACTGGGGTTTGAAGCACGCCCTGTAAGAAACCTCCTGGATAGATGAAGCCTGCCTTTGCCGTGCTGTCCAAAACTCATTGATAAAAAGGGGTACTTTCCGGTTATTTATGAGCACTGCTTCAAGGACGGTTTTCTTTTCCTCTATGGGGAACAGGCATATATTATCATTTTCCACATAAACAAAATTCTCCAGATAGGTTCCGATATCCCCATATTTTAACATTGTATGTTCCTCCGTAAATTGCCATATCTGTTTATCCAATTATATCAGAAGTTGGGTATGCCGTACAGATCCCTAAGCGAGAAACGTATTATTTTAAGCAGGGAAAAATAAGAATATAGCGAATAATCAAATGAAAGGCAAGGGTAGCCGAAGAGGAGGTTGTTTAAAATTGCATGATAAAATGGCAAAAAGAATTGCAGAACATTTTCATTATGGCTGGGTTGTAATCTTTAGCGGCATGCTGGCGACCATCGGCGCACATGGGTTCGGTCGGATGGCTTACACCATAGTCCTTCCCGAAATGCGGGATGGGCTGGGGCTAACTTATGCCCAGGCCGGTTTGTTATCCACGGGAAATTTTATCGGTTATCTTGCTTGTGCAGTGATAGGGGGATTTCTGGCAGCACGTTATGGGACCCGGGTTGTGATCCCCATTTCATTGCTGCTCATGGGAGTTACCATGATTCTTACCGGGGCAGCCCCGTCTTTTGAGGTTGCGTTCATCATGCGTCTTTTAACAGGTATGGGTAACGGGGGGGCTTATGTGCCGGCGCTGGCTCTCGGCTCGGCCTGGTTTGCCATGCGGCGCAGTGGGTTTGCCACGGGGATTGTTTCCGGTGGCAGCGGTGTGGGTATCCTCCTCTCCGGTTTGATCGTGCCTGCTATTATGGCAGCTTATATGACAGAGGGGTGGCGCTACTCCTGGTATTACCTGGGCAGTTTTGTTTTGCTTATTGCTGTATTGTGTTTCACCTTCTTGCGTAACCGCCCCGAAGACATTGGGCTGCGCGCCGTAGGTGACACGCCACCGGAAGAAGCTGCCGGGAACAATATTGCAGAATCAGAGACATCAGATAATCGGCAAGGGTCACAGGTGAAGCGTGTTGCGCCTCTGCAGTGGGGTTTGGTTTATCGTATGAAAGAGGTTTGGCATCTCGGCCTTGTCTATTCCCTCTATGGTTTCTCCTATGTTATCTACATGACTTTTTTTGTGGCATATCTTTCCAGTGAAATGGGGATTTCTTTGATCCAGGCAGGCTCTATGTGGGCCGTGGCCGGTACACTGAGCATATTTTCCGGGATGATCTGGGGAGGTATTTCAGATCGTCTGGGCAGGAAATACGGAGCTGCCCTGGCCTATCTGACCCTTGCCCTATCCTATGTGATTTTTGCACTTTTTGATTCCACATTTGCCTTTTATATTTCCCTGGTTATTTTCGGCCTCAGTGCCTGGAGCATTCCCACAATTATGGCTGCCGCTGCCGGAGACTACGTGGGGCCACGTCTGGCGCCGGCAGGTGTGGGGTTTGTCACTCTCTTTTTTGGATTGGGTCAGGCGCTGGGTCCCTGGTTGGGGGGGCATATTGCAGACCTTACGGGAACTTTTATTTACTCCTTTTTCCTGGCAACAGCCGTTTCCCTGCTCGGAATGGGCAGTTCTCTTTTATTAAAAAAACCGGGCAGTTCAGCAATAAGTATGAAGCAGTCAGGCTGACATGCCGCCCCCTGCGTTAGTGGCACCATCAAATGGATGGAAAAACAACAGCAAGCTTAGCGGTGCAGGGCAGGATAAGGGGCTAAAAGGCGGGCAAAGACTTCTTTTTTCCGGCTCCATGGCAGGGTTTCAGATAAGTAAGGCGAAAGATTTAATTATAGTATTTATGAAGTGGGCCACCTGCTAAAAAATAAACGCCAAACAGGGAGATAAAATGCCTCGGGATAAAAAAAAACGGAATGAGGAAATACGTATTATTAATAATGACGGTGGGGGAATACATCCAGAACATCCAGACGAAATATCTGATGACATGGGGGATGAAGATGGGCTAACGCCCTCACAGGCAAGGTCTGCATTAATGATAAAAATTATTGCTGCCGTGACTGCCTCCATATTTTTATTTATTATTCTGGCGAATGTGTTGCGTATTGTTACCTTACCTTCCCTTGATTTTTTAAAAGAATCACGTGACCTGGCTGATGACCCGGTGCTGCAGGAATTGCAGCAGGCGGTGGTGCAGGTCCTTTATGTTAACCGGGAAGGTTCAGCCTTACCAATGGTCCGGCGTAAAGGCACCGGTTTTAATATCCATCCATCGGGCCTGATCGTTACCAACAAACATGTGATTGAAGGGGCCGATGCCGTAACCGTTTCTTTTGAAGAGGGAGGCACATACGTGGCATCCCACTGGACCAAAAGTGACCGTCTCGATTTGGCTTTACTTTTCCTTGATTTAAAACAAACTGCCGGCGATGGGACTTCCGGCAGCAATCTGCTTCCCCATGTTGAACTCCAAAGCTACAGTTTCCCCGAAGTTGGGGCAGAGGTAATAATAATGGGAAATCCCCTGGGGTTCAGACAGGTTATTTCCCGGGGAATCATCTCGGCGTTTCATTCCCATTCTGAACTACCCTATCCTTTAATCGAAATTGAGGCCCCCATTCATGCAGGAAGCAGCGGCAGTCCTGTTTTTGACAGTGACAATAAAGTTGTAGCCGTGGTGTATGCGGTGTTGCGAGACAGCCAGGATGATAATGAAAAGATTAGAGGGCTGGCTATCCCTGTTGTTTACCTGGAGAAAATATTGGAAAAGGGAAAGCTTTAAGAGGATACGGGCCCCATTATTCCCATTGCTTCTTTCCCCTGGCACTGCACATACGCAGTAATCCACTACCACAGTTGCCACCTTCGGAGAAACCCGTGTACATCTACCTTATACCAATTCAGTATGGCTGGAAGTACGGCAAATTATATTGTGGTCATCTGCAATATTAAAAGTAAGTAAGATCACAAATAAGATATGGCTGCATATGCTATACCATATCGAATACTTGAAGAGGGGAGAATATATATTTATGACTATAGGAAGACAGCCAACTGTGGAAAAAGTGAATAAAAACGGCCCCCAGACAAAGCAAAACAAGCCCAGTGTATCCATTTGTCCCAAGTTGTCGGGCACGATTTTTAAGCTCTATGTGCCACCTGGGTTTGTCTTTAATATATTCAATACCATTGAGATTTCATCTAGGGCTGGAATATGCCTTAATATAAGATTATTGCCCTGAGCAACGAATCTAAAAAAGCGGCATCCCCCGCAGGATGCCGCTTAAAAGTGATATATAAGCGGTTTATATTTATTGGAGCATTTTTTTAATTGCTTCCATCATTTCATCCAATATTTCCTCGGCACTGTCTTTTTGCTCAATAGCCTTGCTTACGCACCCCTTGGCATGGTCCTTAAGGACAATCATGGCCAGGCGGGCCAGGGCCATACGAGCTGCAGTAATCTGGTTAAGCACATCCACGCAGTAGCGTTCCTCCTCCACCATACGCTGTACTCCCCGGACCTGACCTTCAACCCTTCGTAAGCCATCCAGGATCTTTTTTTTATGCTCCTGGTAACTTCCATGCTGTGCGTGGCAATCTATACATTCATCCTGCAACCATTTCACCTTCCTTCAGTAAATTACTGCTGGCTCCTTGCTGCTGCTTGATCCTGTCCTGCAGGGGCAGGGTCAAGATTTACCCTTTTCAAACGCAGGGAATTTAAAACAACATTTAAGGAACTGAGTGCCATGGCTGCTGCTCCAATAATGGGATGGAGTAAACCGAAAAATGCCATGGGTATGGCCACCGTATTATAGATCCAGGCCCAGAAATAGTTCTGCCGGATTTTTTGAAATGTAGCGTGGGAAAGTTTAATTGCGGAAACCACCGCTTGTAAATCTCCCCGGATCAATGTAATATCCGATGCTTCAATGGCCACATCTGTTCCGGTTCCGATGGCAATACCCACATTGGCCTGCTTTAGCGCAGGGGCATCGTTAATACCATCTCCCACCATGGCTACCATGATATATTCATCCTGCAACTTACGCACTTCATCTACCTTACCCTCCGGGAGAACCTCTGCCAGAACCCTGCTAATTCCCACTTTGCGGGCAATGGCTTCTGCCGTGCGCCTGTTATCTCCGGTGATCATGGCTGTGCGTATACCCATTTTCTCAATTGCTGCAATGGCAGTTTGGGAGTTTTCTTTGAGGGTGTCTGCAACGGCAACGATCCCGGCCAATACACCATCGACTGCAACCAGCATGGCAGTCTTTCCTTCATTTTCAAGGCCTTCCAGTGTATCTTCCAGGTTTTCATAATTAACCTCTTTTAAAGACATGAGCTGCCTGTTGCCCACCAGGATTTCTTTATCCTGGATCTGACCTTCCACTCCTTTTCCCGTAATTGCTGCAAACTGCTCCACCTCACCGGAAAGGAGTCCTTTTTCACCAGCCTTTTCCATAAACGCCGACGCCAGGGGATGTTCAGATGCGGCTTCAATGCTTGAAGAGTAAAAGAGCAGTTCATCCTCTTTAAAATTATGCAAGGGTAAGAGGTCTGTGAGCTCCGGTTTACCCTTTGTAATGGTTCCAGTTTTATCGAAGGCGATAATTTTAATGTCTTTCATCGTTTGAATGGCTTCACCGCTTCGTATGAGCACTCCTTTTTCAGCTCCGAGCCCGCTTCCCACCATTAATGCGGTGGGGGTGGCCAGGCCCAGGGCGCAGGGGCAGGAGATAACCAGCACTGCCGTAGTTGCCAGAATGGCCAGGGTTATTACGGGCGCAGCAGGATTGGTCCAGGGAAAATTAAAATACTGCACAATGCTTAGGTGAAATTCGGGAAAAAGCATCCATGAAGCAAAGGCGCCCAGGGCGATAAGGAGGATAACGGGAACAAAATATCCCGTTACCCGGTCAGCAAACTCCTGGATGGGGACTTTTGAACCCTGGCATTCCTCAACCATCTTGATCACTTGTGAAAGGAACGTGTCCTTACCCACGCGACTGGCCTCCACCTTTAACATTCCCTGTCCGTTTACAGTGGCGCCGATAACTTCATCCCCTTCATTTTTGATTATGGGGAAGGATTCCCCCGTGGCCATGGATTCGTCCACGCTGCTTGTACCTCCTACGACAACCCCGTCTGTGGGAATCTTTTCTCCGGGACGGACAATCATGATTTGCCCAGGTTGCAGCTCTTCCACCGGAATTTCTCTTTCTGTGCCGTCTATGATTACCCGGGCCTTTTTTGCACCCATGGCCAGCAGTTTTTTAATTGCCTGGGAAGCCCTTCCCTTGGCCCGGGCTTCCAGGTAGCGGCCAACCAGGTGAAGGGCCATGATGGATGCGGCCATCTCCACAAATGTGGTGGTTTCAACCCAGAAGCGCAGCATACTTAGCAGGTAGGGAACAAGGGAACCAAGGGTTACGAGGGTATCCATGTTTGCACTGCCATGACGCAGGGAGCGCCAGGTTCCCTGGTGCGTTTCCCATCCGGCAACAAATATGGCCGGGATGGCCAGGATTGCAGTGATGATAAAATATCCGGGAATGGTGACGACAAACATGTGTACCATCATCATCACCATAATAATTCCGGCAAAGGTGGCGGCCAGTTTCATTTTATTTTCCGCATGTTTCATTTTCTGTGCATCCACATCAACCTCTGAGGCAGGATCCGCTCCCAGGCTTTTGCTGCTCCCGGACACCACCTGGTAACCTGTCTTCTCCACTGCCTCCACCAGGTCTTGTTTCCGAACCTTCGCCCTATTAAAGCGTACAGTTGCTTTGCCTGCAGGCAGATTAACTGAGGCATTTTCCACACCGGAAAAGGAGTTCAGGGCTTTCTCAACGCGGCCGGCACAGACAGCACAGGTCATCCCCGTAATGTTCAGGCTAAGTGTCTCCATGGCCCCTTCACTTTCCAGTAACTGGCTCTGAAAACCTGTTTTTTCAACTTCACCGAGCAATTGCTTTTCAGAGACCTTATCCGGGTCGTATTCAATATAGGCCTTTTCCATGGGCAAATTAACTGCGGCACTTTGCACACCATCCACTTGTTTGAGCGCTTTTTCCACCTTTTGGGCACAGCTTGAACAGCTCATGCCTGAAATCTTTATGCTTATTTTTTCCATAAGCTCTCTCACCCCTTCTCGGCAGGTTTCTCAGGAACCAAGGTTCATGTGCAGAAAAGATACCCATATGGGGTATATAAACAATATAATACACTTTAAGGGTGTCATGTCAAGGAGAAATTTAAGAAACAGCACACTTTCGTAATGTTTCTTAAATGAAGTTATTTGTCTGATCTCCCCATGTCCGTATGGGAAGAGCTGGCACGTGCGGTTTCCAAAAATTAGCAGCCTTTGCAGGCAACCACACCACCATCAATAATGAGCTCTGCACCTGTCATGAAAGAAGATTCGTCTGACGCCAGGTATAAGACTCCGTAAGCAATATCTTCCGATTTTCCAAGACGTGGCAAAGGTGTCATGGCCTCAAAACTGGCCCTTGTTTCTGCGTCATCTAACAGGCCTTTTGTCATGGGGGTGCTAACAACTCCTGGATGTACGGAATTGGCGCGAATATTATCTTTGGCAAAGTCAGCAGCCACATTCTTTGTTAAAAGTCGCACCGCCCCTTTGGAGGCATTATATGCAGCCGCTCCCAGGCCCAATATACCAGAAATTGAGGAAATATTGATAATAGAGCCCCCTCCAGCTTTACGCATTTCGGGAATGGCATGCTTTATGCCTAAAAAAGTACCGGTGGCATTAGTATCAATTACCTTGTTCCAATCGGCTAAAGTTGTTTCTTCAGCATTTTTCATAATAACAATTCCCGCATTGTTAACAAGTACATTTAACAATCCATAAGTTTCAATTGTTTTCTTTATTACATTTTCCCAGTCTTCTTCCGATGTTACGTCATGTTTGATTGCAATTGCTTCCCCGCCGTCATTTTTAATTTCCTCCACTACTGCTTGTATGGGTTCTATCCGCCTTCCTGTGGCAACGACTTTGGCACCTTCTTTGGCAAAAAGCTTTGCTTCCACAGCGCCCTGCCCCGAGCCGGATCCAGTAATGATCGCAACTTTTCCATCCAACCTGCCCATATTATTGCCTCCCTATTGGAAAATTCTAATATATTTTCCTGTACTCTATCAAAAATATTTCTGATAGTCAAACCGGGCTGCAGCCCGTGTGTGCAGCCCGGCTAAACTGGCAGGTGTTTTTTAATCCCCGGCTGGGGATAGAAAATGGGTGGTAGCTTTATTTATTAATATAAGTGGAACTACCCTGTAACGCTTTAATGTGATAAATTATAAAGGGAAGAGCTCATAAAAAAGCAAATGGAATCGGGGGGAGAAGAATGAACGGTTAGTGAATATTTTCCGCGCAAAATAGCAAAAGGGAGATTACAAAAATGCATAACCGGTTTTTAGCTGCAGTTATACAGCTTAATTCTCAGGAAAACAAAGAATTGAATTTAAAAGCAGCCCTTTCTTTCATAGACGAGGCCTGTCTTGCGGGGGCAAAAATCATATGTCTGCCGGAACAATTTAATTTTTTGGGCAGGGATAAGCTAAAACTGGCTGCCGCTGAGGAAATACCAGGACCTGCAATAGGAGCTTTGCAAGAAAAAGCCAAGCAAAAAGGGGTATGGATCCATGGGGGCAGCATAATTGAAAAAGGGGCCCCGCAGAATAAGTGCTGGAATACCAGCGTGCTCATAAACCCAGAGGGGAAAATAACCGCAGAGTATCGTAAAATTCACCTCTTTGATATTAAAATACCGGGTCAGGTGGAAATGATGGAGTCAGCAACTATCTGTCCGGGTGAAAATTTAGTAACGGCAGAAACGGAATACGGCAAAATTGGTTTTTCCATATGCTATGATCTCCGTTTTCCCGAACTGTACCGCCTTTTAACAAAAAGAAATATGGAACTGGCAGTGGTTCCGGCAGCTTTCACCCTGCAAACGGGGAAGGATCACTGGGAAGTTTTATTGCGGGCAAGGGCAATTGAAAATCAGATCTACGTGCTGGCAGCGGCACAAGTTGGCGAGCACCCTCCGGGACGGATCTGTTATGGGAATGCAATGATAGTTGACCCCTGGGGCACTGTTGTTGCCCGGTGTTCCCAAAGGCCGGGCTGGGCAATGGCAGAAATAGATTTGGAAATAATAAAGGAAACAAGGCGCAACATTCCCTGTTTAAGCAATACCCGGTTAATATAAACGATCTTATTTTTAGCAGAAACTTCAGGCGAATTCATGATAAATCTTAATTTGTTCAACAACCCCATCATTTACCTCAAACGTTATATAATTATAAGCCCCTTCCAAAATCCTGTATCCCATGTTATTTTCATCTGTTCTGCCATCAAGAACCGGTTCTGTTTCCGGGTAAGTCTTTTTTAACTCCTCAAGGCTGTCTCCCACTTTGATGCCCCTGGAAGTTTGATATTTACTGTCTGTAACTAACATGCTCAATATATAAAAATCATTCCCATCATCCTTGGGTGAAAACAGTTCCAGTTCAATTCCGTCAAACTTTAGCTCTTTAACATAGGATCCTGCAAATGTGTCACTGGCGGGGCCTAAATTTGTTGTTTTTTCATGTGTTGGCTTACCAAGCAAATTTTCCAGGTCAACCTCATAATCCCAATCAAAAAGTGAAACCTTTTTATCACCAATTAAAAAAGAAAAATCATTAATATCATTTATTGCTTCACCAGGGCTTTCACCTGTATCACCTGCATTATTATCAGGAGGTAACGTTTCACCATTTGTTTGTTCCTCCCCGTCAGTGCCTGAGTTTCCCGGACCACCACATCCAACCAGGACAAACATTGATATGAGCAATAGTATTAAGATTACTTTTTTCATATTTTTTTCTCCTTTCCCGCCTAACCCAATGATAGGTTCTACCTTAATACGGCCCCGGTTTTCCCATTATGGGAACCGGGGCCGTACTAACCACATCTTTCTATACTTATATTAACCCCGTATTTCAGAGACGAGTGCTTCAAAAGCGGGAAAAGAATCTTTGATAGTCTTCATGCTTACGCAATAGGATATTCTAAAACATCCCGGCCAGCCAAATCCTTTTCCGGGAACCAGCAGCAAGTTGTATTTTAGTGCTGCCCGGGCAAACTCCACATCATCGGGAATCAGTGCTTGTGGAAAAAAGTAGAAAGCCCCTTCCGGTTTTATGCATGAAAAGCCAAGCTTCACAAGGTGGTCATACAGGATATCCCTTTTTTCTTTATACTGTTCAACTGCCGCCCCCTCATCCAGTGAACCGGCGATGACTTTTTGAACCAGGGCAGGGGCATTGACAAAGCCCAGGGTGCGATTGCAAAAAACCAGCCCGTCTACAATCTCTTTGCAAGAGTCCATGGAAGGATTAGCGGCGATGTAGCCGATTCTTTCACCGGGGAGGGAAAGGGACTTGCTGAAAGAAGTTATCATAAAGGAGTTCTTGAATATATCCAGGATCTGGGGCGGGGGGGTATCTTCATAAAAAATCTTGTTATAGGGTTCGTCTGAAATAACATAGATAGTGCTGTTAAATTCTTTTTCTTTTTCTGCAAGGGCAGCTGCCATGCTCTGTAATGCTTGTTTGCTATAGACTACCCCGGTGGGGTTGTTGGGAGAATTAATAATTACTGCCTTTGTTTTGGCAGTAACAGCCGCTGCAATTTCATTTGCATCCGGCTGGAAATCCTCTGCCGAAGTATTAACTACAACGGGCTTTCCTCCATGATTGTCTATGTAAAACATATATTCAACAAAGTAGGGGGCAAGGATAATTACTTCATCGCCAGGATCAAGTATGGCTTTCAGGACAACATTGAGTCCCCCCGCCGCCCCACAGGTCATAACAATATGCCCTGCTGCAAGGGCAACGCCAAATTCCTTGCTCAGCTGGCTGGCCACTGCTTCTCTCACGTCCACAAATCCTGCATTATTCATATAGCGGTGGATGCCCGGGTTAGTACCGTTTATCATTTTCTTATATGCTTCTCTGATAGAATCTGGTGGTTCGGTATCCGGGTTCCCCAGGGTAAAATCAAATACTTTATCAGCCCCGTGGATACCCCTTAGTTTTTCTCCCTCTTCAAACATGGCCCTAATCCAGGATGAACGATTCAGATTTTCCGCGATCTTTTTGGACAGCATAATTTAATCCCTCCATTTTTTTGATGCGCCCGGAAAATGAGTTAAAACATTGGCGAAAGTATGATTATTGTT
>SLRC01000111.1 GCA_007131175.1 Syntrophomonadaceae bacterium | reverse complement strand
GTGACATAAAAAAAGCAATCCGGGCTGACGATATTCACCATCCTGAAACAGGGCTCATTTGCCTTGAAAATACCCACAATATGCATGGGGGCATACCCCTGCCCTTGGATTATCTGCGGGAAGTTTTTGCATTAGCAAATTCATACAACATACCCCTGCACATGGACGGGGCCAGGCTGTTTAACGCTGCCCTGGCTCTGGGCTGCGCGGTCCGGGAGATAACACAATACTGCGACAGTGTTATGTTCTGCCTCTCGAAAGGTCTGGCAGCACCTGTGGGATCCATCCTCGCCGGCAGTAACCACTTCATCGTTCAGGCCAGGAAAAACAGAAAAATGCTGGGGGGCGGCTTGAGGCAGGCCGGCATTATGGCTGCAGCCGGACTGGTCGCACTGCATAAAATGACTGGGCGCCTGCTTACAGATCATGAAAATGCCAGGTTGTTGGCACAGGGTTTAGAGGAAATTTCCGGCCTGGCACTTGAGCCCGCAGACGTCAGAACCAATATGGTTTTCGTGGATGTGGAAAAGGGGGGTTTTCCCGGCTGTGCACCGGGCCTGGTCGCAAAACTGAAAGACAGGGGGGTATTTACACACGCTGTTTCAGAAGTTAAGCTACGCCTGGTTACCCATAAGGACATAACTAAAGACGACATTGTTTATGCGGTGCAGCAGTTTAAAGAGTTATTGGAGTGTTAATCCATATTAATGCCGTAGGCCGTATTTGAGCCTTCCCTTTTTAGATGTATAATCATGCAGTAGTTTGTTGATTAAAGTGTGTCTTGGTTAAGACTTCCCGCAAACCAATCACAATAAAAATAAGCAGACCAATCGCCAGGGCATAGTAATTGTTAATTAATATCAGCGTTGAAGCCACCGCTATAAGTGCCCGCTCCAACAGGCTCATCTTTTTAAACATGTATCCCTGAATAACCCAGGTAAATCCGATTAAGCTAATTAAAGTTAAAAATACTCGATAGGCAATGGTAAGGCTGGTACCTTGTAATAACAGCAGTTCCGGGTAATAAATAAAGGCAAATGCCAAGACAAAAGTGGGTATACTAAAGGCAAATGCCTTCCATGCTGTTTCCCAGAAATCTGTTTTGGCCACTCCTGCCGCAACCATGGCCACGACAGCGATGGGTGGCGTAGAGCCTGCCTTTACCGCACCATATAAGAGGAATAAATGGGCCGCCAGACGGGGGATACCCACCTCAACCAGGGCCGGTGCAACAAAGAGGGCAACCAACAAGTAGGCAATGGGGGTTGGCATCCCCATCCCCAGAATAATACAGATCATCAGTCCCATCAGGAGCAGTACAAATATGTTTCCTCCAGCAGTTTCGATTAGGATACCCGTCAATCTTGCTCCCAGTCCTGTAATCAAAAAAGCTTGGGTTACCAGGCCGATTCCGGCCACCAACCCGATTAAATTGCCCACATTCCGCGACCCCTCATCAAATGAACGCAGGGTGTTCTTCACCTTATCCTGCAGGGGTAACCTGAGTTGTGTCACAAGGAGGGTTGTGAAAATTGCCAGCATCCCAGCATACATGGGGGTCATCCTGATTACAATAATCGTATAAAAGGCCACCAGCAAAGGAAGCAATTTATGCCCTTCTTTCTTCATTACCTGAAGAAATGAGCCCCTTTCTTCCTTTGACAAGCCGGCCAACCCATTTTTTGCTGCTTCAATATCCACCAGGACAAAACAATATAAATAGTATAAGACCGCGGGAATAATAGCTGCTGTTACTACCTCTCCATAGGGAACTTGAATTAATTGGGCCATGAGAAAAGCTGAAGCTCCCATAATGGGAGGCAAGTATTGCCCTCCCTCGGAAGCCAGGCATTCGATTGCGGCTGCTACTTTTTTCTTAAACCCCGACTTGATCATTAATGGAATAGTAAAGGAACCGGTGACCACAACGTTGGCAGTTGAGTTCCCCATAACCGAACCGATCAGGGAACTGGCAATCAGGGATGTTTTTGCCGATCCACCCCTTAAGCCGCCCACCAGGGAGTTCGCAAACCTGATAAAAAAGTCCCCCACCCCCGTAACATCCATTACGCTTCCAAACAAAATAAACATAAAAAGCAAACCCGATGCCACAGCAACGCCCACACCAAAAATACCTTCACTTGTAAACGCTGTCATATAAACCATCCTGTGGAGCGGCAGCCCCGGGTGTTGCAAAATGCCCGGCAGATAATTACCGAACAAGGTATATAACACACATGTTACAACAATTATAAAGAACGGCAAACTGGCCCTGCGTGATGCTTCCGTCACAACAACAATCAGCAGAATACCAAGGGCTATTTCCCAACTTTCCAAAAGTGCCCCTCCGGCAGCATATAGTATCCTCTCATAAAAAAAGAAAACATAGCCCAGGGACAAGATGGTTGCAATTATGAAAAAACTGTCAACAAGTCTGGCGATCAGCTTGTCTCCCAATGGCTTTAAAGTTGAAAAATACATGACCAGCATCACAGCCAAAAAAAATGACCGGTGCACCATCATAACCCGGTAACCCCAGATTGTGGTATAAAGGATATATAAAGTCAACAGTATGGCTAAAACCGTTGTGATTTTCTCTTTTGTATCTTTACTCAGAAAAGGCAGCATAAAAGACTTCCTTCCTGCTTTATTGGTGAAGATTAAAATGATTAGGGAGATATGCCTATCTCCCTAATCATGACTCATAGTCAAAAAAACCTAGAGAATCCCGATCTCTCTATAGTATCTTTCTGCTCCCGGATGCAGGGGTACGTCAGAATCTGTAAAAGCATGCTGCTCCACGTTCAAGCCAGCGAATGCTGCACTTTCCTCTTTTAAGACATCAATATTCTCCCAGAACTGCTTTGTAAATTCGTATACAACGGCTTCATCAACATCTTTATGCGCCACAATGGAGGCTCCTGCAGCCCAGGTAAGGACATCCTCATCCTGTGTGGGATAAGTACCGGCAGGGAAACCGGCCCTTAACAACAGGCCACCGGCCAATTCATTAAATTTGTTGAAGTCTGCTTCCGGTATACTGATGAACTTCACGGAAGATGTTGTTGCAAGCTCAACAATGTTGCCTTGTCCGATCGTGCCCTGGTTAAACGTCCCATCAATCCTTCCATCCCTTAACGCATCAAAAGCTTCGCTTGTATCCAGTTCGTATTTATCAAGATCCGTTGCGTAATCAATCTCTATGGCTTCCATCAGTGTATCCACAATTGTTCTGGAGAACTGTGCCGGCACCCCTACATTGATTGATTTTCCCCTGATGTCTGCAAGGGTATCTATGCCTGAACCTTCTCTCACTATAATATGTCCCACGCCCATGAGGAAAGTGGTGACCCGTCTTAAGTTTGTGTGCTCTTCTTCATAGTTGCCAATGCCGAAATAAGCATCGTAAATATCCATTTCCATCATCATACCCATTTGCGCTGAACCGTCTTGTACTAAAATATGATTTTCGCCAAAACCGGCCGTTACCATGGTGGAGAGTTCCAGTACATCCTGTTCCCTGTTTATGATATTGGCAATGGTGGCACCGGAAGTATAAGCGCCGGAACCGGAGCCTGCCGCTGCCAGGGCGATGGGTTGGGTTACGGCACCATTACCAGCCGGATCTGCAGGTGAGCAACCAAACAATGAAACGGCAACCAAACCTAAAATACAAAACAAAACTATTATTTTTCTCAACACAATCTCCTCCTATCTCTTCTTTTGAAGAATATCTTTTAATATCTCCCTCTACATTTTAAAATCTGTCGATCCCGCATTACGTTCCCGCCATTTAGCTTTCATCAAAAAAATAAAAGGAGAAATACCAGCCTCCCTTTGCTCATATTTTTTAAAACTATTTCCTGGAAATCCAGCATACTTGTTCTTATGATATAAAATAATTAATAAAATTTCTGTTAAATAAACTACAAATGTACTATTCTGGATTTAAGGGCAATATTCCTGCCCCGTATTCCGGGGCATGCACGGCATGTTCCAGCATTAAGGCCGCACCGGTAATATCAAATACAGGGAGCCCATGGGCATCCTGCAGGGTGCGGCTGTAGGTGGCCAGGTTGCTGCATTCAAGCAGGATGGTCCTCACTTCTTTGTTTTGCTGTATCAGTTTCGCAGCAGCGGACAGCACATCCCG
>SLRC01000042.1 GCA_007131175.1 Syntrophomonadaceae bacterium | reverse complement strand
CATTCACTGCATAAATTAAAACATGATCATGCATTGAAGTATCTGGAACAGGTTGTGGCATATGGTAACAAAAAAAATGTTACGGTATGTCTGGAAAACCTTACCTTTGGTTTTACATGCACTCCTTCTGCGTTTTTAGATCTGTTGAAGGCTACAGGTGCCAGTGCGACTGTGGATATTGGGCATGTGGCTGCTTCGCCTGTTGTGAAAGATGGCACTGTATCGGCAGAAGAATTTATAACCACTGTACGTCAGTATATTCAAAGCGCCCATGTCTACGACAGAGAAGTAACCGAACATGAAACAAATCATACTTATCATGCTGCACCAGGAGACAAGTCTGTAATGACATCCCGTTTAAGTGCTTTGCTTCAGAGCAATTGCAGATGGTGGCTGATTGAACTTGGGAATCCGGAAGAAATATTGCATACGACAAGTTATGCCAAAACTGTTATCAAATGATATTATACTAAAACGAGGAGGTCGACCATGAATTTTTTATCAACGTTGAAAAAAATCGGTATGCTGGCTGTTGTAATCTTGCTGGGTGTAGTTTTAGTTACAGGTTGCCAACCGGAAGCGGAGAAAACTTCAGGGGAATTAACGAAATTAAGGTTTGGCACGGTACCGGGAGAAAACATTGAGGCACGGAGAGAGCAATATGCCCCCTTTATAGATTACCTTGAAAGAAAGCTGGGTATGGAGATTGAACTGTTTGTTGGCACTGACTACACTGCTACTATTGAGGCTATGCGTGCAGGCAAGTTGGACCTGGCGTGGTATGGTCCATTTTCGTATATATTGGCAGCTGACATAGCCAATGCCGAGGCCTTTGTTGCAGGTTATCATGAGGATCTGGGTATTTTTTATGAATCCTATATCATTACCCATCGGGATAGCGGCATTAATGAAATCTCTGATCTGAAGGGAAAGACATTTGCATTTGTTGATCCTGCTTCTGCGGGTGGGCACCTCATACCCCGGATGCATATGGTGGAAGAGGGCATAGACCCGGATAAAGATTTGGCCTCCATGGTTTTTTTGGGTGGACATGATGCCTGTGCCCTGGCAGTACAAAACCAACATGTTGATGCTGCTACGATTGTGAAGCATATGTACGAAAGGGCTCTTCAGAATGAATTAATTGTGGAGGAAGACGTGAAAATAATCCATGTATCCGACCCGTTTCCCGGAGGCCCTTTAGCCTGGCATAAGGATCTGCCTGATGATATCAAAGAAAAGCTCTTGGATGTCACACTAAACATACCAGAGGAAGAATATGAAAAATTGGCGGATTTTATGGGTAACATTATCAGACTTGAAGAAGTTGATGATTCAACCTGGAACATTCTCCGTCAAGCTGCAGAAGTATTAAATCTGGATATAGAAGAAGTAATATAATATGTATTAAGGATAAGTGAAATGATCACAATTAAAGAATTGAGTAAGACATTTAATAGAAGCGTACATGCTCTTAATGGAGTCAACCTTGAGATCGAGCAAGGAGAGTTTACCATTATTTTAGGTCCGAGCGGAGCAGGGAAATCCACCCTGCTCCGCTGTATTAACGGATTGGAGAGGCCAACCGGAGGGGAGGTGTTCTTCAACGGACTCTCTGTGCTTGATGCCAAAAACCTGAGGTTTATTCGTCAAAAAACAGGTATGATTTTTCAGCAGTTTAACCTGGTCAAACGTTTAAACGTCCTGCAGAATGTGCTATGCGGCAGGCTTGCCTATAACGGGGTTTTGACCACTTGTTTGAAACTGTTTCCCAGAGAAGATGTTGACTTGGCCTTACACTGTTTGGAGCGGGTTGGACTCTCCGATAAGATATATAACCGGGCGGACCAGCTCAGCGGGGGGCAGATGCAGCGGGTAGGCATAGCAAGGGCTCTTGCACAAAGGCCTGACATTATACTGGCAGACGAGCCGGTTGCCAGCTTAGACCCACGCTCGGCAGATCAGATTCTGGATGTTTTACTGGAAATCAACAGAGCGGACAATATTACAATATTGGTAAGCCTTCACTTTGTCCATTTGATAAAGCGTTATGCCAAGCGAATTGTCGGTTTGCATGAAGGTAAAATTGTGCTAGACAAGATTGGTAATGACCTAGATGACGGGGATATAAATATAATTTACGGAGACAAGAAGGAATATGAAATATATTAGAAACAAACTTAAATGGCTTCAAAAGACTGCAAGGATTGTACCCGTCGTACAAAACAAATATGATCCCAAAAGTTTTTTTAAAAATATAGGGTGGGCTGTTTTTCTGCTGACCATACTATGGTGGAGTGCTGTAGGTACAAATCTTAGCATTCGTACGCTCCGCGGAGGAATGTATGGGGTGTTGGATATTGTTAGCAGGATGCTTCCCCCTGATATGGCTTCCCTGCCAAGGCTAATTGGTCCAACTTTGGAAACAATACAGATTTCCATCTGGGGTACCATACTGGCAATACTATTATCCATACCATTAGGATTGTTAGCCGCCAGGAACATATCCCCCCATCCTGTTCTTTATCAGACCAGCCGTTTGATACTGAATACGTTAAGGGCAGTTCCTGATGTTATTTTTGCATTAATATTTGTGGCAGCAGTGGGGCTGGGACCTTTTCCGGGGGTGCTGGGCATCGGGATTAGTTCAGCGGGGATGCTGGGAAAGTTTCTCGGCGATGCAATAGAAAATATTGATTCAGGTCCTATGGATGCCCTTAAAGCCACAGGTGCCAAAAAAATGCAAGTTATTACCTATGCCGTAGCACCTCAAATTCTCCCCGAATTTGTTTCCCTTTCCTTATTTAGATGGGAAATGAATTTCAGGGCGTCTACAATTATTGGCATTGTTGGTGCAGGGGGAATCGGATTTGAATTAATGACAAGTATGAGGCTTTTTAAATATAAGGAAATGGCTTTAATATTAGTTTTAATATTAGTGATTGTAACCATTGTAGACACAATATCGAGCATTATTCGCAAGCGTATTATTTAGGTTATTACTTCATCAGTAGGCATTCAGGAAAGTGCTGTGATGTGCTAACACTACCATAAATAAGCATGTGAGACTTAAAATTGGCTTCTCAGCCCTTCAAGGTCTGATGGAATGGATACAGGTTCTGCTGGAACCATATTAAGCTTTGATAAAATAGCAGAGATAGGACTCGAGATCGAAGCTCATGATACCATTAAATTATTAAAGGCGTAGGTGGCAGGGAACTTGTGATAACTAAGACAGTTGACAGAATACAGATAGGGGATTTGTTTGCTGAAGACTTTACCATTGCCGAGTTTGATGAGGTTGCTTTTACGTTACCCATAAATCAAATCAGTGATCCGGTGGAAACAACATATGGTTTCCATATTATAGAGGTGCTGAATCGCCAGGATGCTCGCCACGTAACCTTTGAAGAAGTTCAGGAGGAAGTAGAGGAAATCATGATGGAGGAAGTACTTTATAATCTTATGAATGAACAAGTTGATTTGCTCTGGGAGAGTGCTGATATTGAATATTAGCTCTAGATTAGTGACATAACACTGTCCCCGGGGATAGTGTTATGATTAAATATTATCATTTCATGTGTAAATAAAACAGACAGCTATTCTATCCACGAGGTTTGGATACGGTGAATGCTGACATAGAAGAGTGCGATGGCAAACCCGGCCAAAATGAAAAGACTCAGTCCCACTGGCAGGAGACCTCCGGTTAGGGTGGCGTTTTTCATCATGTCAACCCCGTGGGTAAGTGGTAAAACGTATGAAATAGGCCGCAGCAACAATGGCAGTTCCTGGACAGGAATAAACAGACCGCAGAGGATAATCATCGGAAACCGGAAGAAATTGGAAAAGGTCTGAGCTTCAAAAACTTCTTTTGCAGCTACGGCAATGAGCAACCCCAAAAATGTACTGGTGACGGCAACAAGAATGATTGAGACAAACAGTAAAAGCCAATTAGTACCGCTTAAGTCGGCCAGTATCGCTGCCAGCAGTAATGGTACCAGAGCGTTAATCACACCAAATACAATGGCTCCCAGGGTTTTGGCCAGCATGAGTGTATGCAGGCTGATGGGGGCCAGTAAGAGGCGGTCAAATGAATTTTGTTTTTTTCGAAGGTTATGGTTACCGCAAGCATGGAGGTGGTGCCGAATAAAATGGATAATG
>SLRC01000181.1 GCA_007131175.1 Syntrophomonadaceae bacterium | reverse complement strand
TTGTTTTTGCGATTAATTCTTAATAATAAAGTCTAATGTTGCATTTCTCCATTTTCAGTTATTTCAAACTGCAAAAACCCCCATGTACTCATATTGATCAATTTAAACCTAAAAGCTGAGATGCATTTCCTCCCAGGATTTTTAATTTGGTATCTTTCCTTAAGTCTAATTGTTTTATAGTATTTATGTTTTCGCCTATATCAAGTACACCAGGCCAGTCAGATCCGAAAATTACCTGATCGGCAACTTTTTCCAGTTCCGGAAAGTAATCAAGTAATTTTTGTGGTGGCAACCCCGCCACTTCCATGTGAATATTCTGATGCAGCCTGCACAAAGAAACAGCCAAGTCATACCAGGTTCCCCGGCCGCTGTGAACCATTACAATTTTCAATTCGGGAAAATCAACAGCAAGGTCGTCCAGATATATGGGATCACCGTATTTTAAACGGGCACCTTTAAAAACAGAAGTACCGGTGTGAAACAAAACAGGTATTTGTAAGTCCTGCGCACATGTATAAAGGGGGTATAGTAGCGGTTCGTTTACATAAAAATACTGGTAAGTGGGGTAAAATTTGATGCCGCGAAAACCTTTGTTGATCAAGCGCTTTAATTCTACAGCCAAATTGGAAGTCATGTAGGGATTTATGCTGGCAAAAGGAATGAGTTCCTTATAATCCTTACAAAAATTTAAAACATACTCATTTGAACACATCCCATTGACAATTGGCGTGTGATCGGCCATGATTACAGCATAGTCGACACCGCATCGTTTCAAATAATCTGCAAAGTATGCAGGATCGCTATTTTTTGTATAGAACTCATCCCAACTTTGAGGGCTCTGAAGTTTTTTTATCCATTCCAGCGTGCTTTCCCGATAATAATCATAGTATATGGGGTGAATATGGAAGTCTATAACTGGTATACCCAAATCAGGACGATCCTCTCTATAATTTATGTTTTGTGTCGTATCCAAAAGTCCCTAGTTGGCAAACATCCATGTCTTTCAATGTTATTGCCCTAAATTCCTTCGTCCTGTCTGCCATGAGTTGGTGGTCAATTACCTTTTGGAAAAAATTCAACTGACTCTCCTGCTATTTCTGTTAATAACTAGAATCTTTTAATTTATAGAATTTTAAAGGATCAATCTCTCGCCATTTTTTATTTGATTTTTGATATCTACTTTACTCCATTAAATGCCCCTTGAGTATCACTTAAAAGTATGGTGTTTTGGGTATGAAAAGGTGAATTAAGAATTAACTCCAATGTGCTAACCCATTCATCCTACTCTAATTTTTTCTGTTGGCATAACAATATCAGCATACTAGTGCCATGTCAACAATTATGTGTCTGTGGACTGTGTCAATATCAAGCGGGTAATTTTTTTCCTCGTTCGCTTTAAGGTTGCACCGTCAGCCAATTTTACTCATAGTTTCGTAAATATAAATATTAGAAGGCTTAGAGCTTCCCGGAAGAAATGAGGCATATAAAACCTTCTATAATAACAGAAGAAGAAAATTCTATGATTATTGAACTTGCCTTAATTCTGCCACGTATCGTAGGTTTATCTGTGATATCCGAGTGATTTGTTATAAATTTGGCCCTTTAGAGCTCAGGCCTTATCTAAATATTCTCTTGCATAACATTAAAAAACGACGTTAGGGTTTTTGGCAACCTGTATGGATACTCAAATGGAATCCATGCTGAATCTTTTTTGTGCACCTTGCCTTGTATCAAGAAGCTGAAAATTCAGATTCTCCCTTGATGCAGTCATACAACAGTTTGTTGAGTTTTTTTCAATATTAAATTTCACATTTAGTACTAAATTAAAAATATAGGGACCCTACCCAAATTTCATTTGAAGTTTGGGAACGGCCCCATTAAATTTACTTAAGTAAAGCAACACTTTTGGCAGGCAACAGCATAATAATACACATTAACTAACCTGGCTCGCTTTTTTATTTTAACCTCCCAGCATAACCTTTATGCTTCCGGCGAACAGATCCATAGCCCAAAATCTTATACCCCATATGCCAACAATAACTAGTAGCCATCCCCCAAGTTTACCCATGGCCGGTGACCATCCCCATGTTCCAACACAGCTTAATATACACGCAACAGCAACTAAAAATAACAACGCTGCAAGCTCACCCATTCCTGGAACCATTCCTGCAAAAGATCCGTAAATTATTAGAGCTACGGCAACGAATAGGAGATACGTCCCAAATGGTCTAAGATCACCTCCCTTTTCTAGGACCCAGGCAGTGATAAGAAAGAGGAGACCAAAGAAACCTATTAATGTTCCCAAAAAGAGAGAAACCGGTTCGCCTAGCGGACTAAAAGTTAGCAACAAGACAGCACCAATGAGCTCACCGATGCCTGCAACTTTACAAACTACACTTACAGTGGCCACAGCTTTCTCCGGTTCCGGCATCACATGAACCCCAGCAAGAAACAAACCCAGTACAATAATCGCACCACTAAAAACCATAAAAGCCATAATACCTGCATTAACAGCAACAGGTTCCATAATTAATTCCCCTCCAAGTGATTTTTTAGGATATGGATTGTTACCTGCCAAAATATTAACATCAAAATAAAGTAACTGCTCAGATCTTTGACAAACGCTCTATACTTCCGGAACAAATGGATTACCTTCCAGTGCATTTTTTAATAGCTTTAAGCACCGGAAAATATTTTTTTGGCAGTGGAAATATACCTGCGGATACGACAGAACAAAATAGCACCCAGTTCACTGCGGAAAACACCTGAGATTTTTTGCTTTACCTCAATCATTTTGGGATCCCTTTCCGCCAAATTGTTATCGAAGGGAACAATCTGGGGATTAAACATGAAGGCCAGCGTTTCTCGTCGGTATTCATGTAGACGGTTTAACATGTTTCTGGCCCTGCCCGCCTGCGGGATGCTTTCTAAGGTTTTGCCGTAACCAAAGCATTCTTTGATTGTATGAGTTACCCTACGGTCAGGGTTATCAGACATCTACAAGTGATGGCCCTTGTGACCTTTTTGTCCGCCACTTGATTTGCCACTCTTTTTACGCTGGCTTTTGGGCTTGAATTTTGGCGACAAGTTCATATGGCGGCATTAAGTAATATATAACAAAAACCTTCAAACGAAACACTTTAAGCTATTCAATTTAAGTAACTTTTCCAATATTTTATAATAGTTATAGATGTTACAGTAGACTAGTATAAGAAAAAGAACTTCGTTTGAAACTTTTTAATACAATCAAGCACTGTCTAAGAGCTTCTTTAAATAATCGGCAATAGTACCGCTCATCGACCCGGGCGTAAACACTTCTGCTACGCCAACCTCTTTAAGGGTGTGAATATCATGCCTGGGGATTATCCCCCCTAAAATAACAGGGATCTGTAGCTGTTGTTCCTTCATTTGAATTAATAATTTCTCTGTCTGGACAAGGTGTTGCCCTGAAAGAAAGCTCAACCCAATCACATTCACATCCTCTTCCACGGCCGCCTGAAGGATTCGTTCCGCAGAATTGTGGAGACCCAGGTAGATGGTTTCATATCCCCAGTCGCGCAGCAGATACGCCAGCGTGGTAATCCCCGTATCATGGCAGTCCAAACCCATCTTAGCCAGTAATAATTTGGGTTTAATTTGTTTATCCATTCTTTTTTCTCCTTTCTCTTAGCGGAAAGAGAAGCCCGTAGCTTCCCGCATCGCTTCATGAATTTCGCCTAAAGTCGCCTTTGCCCTTAAGGCATCCATAATATTGGGGATAATATTTTGATCCGTCTTCATCACCTCGGTAACCTTTGCAAGGGCTTCATCTGTTTCTTTTTGGTTGCGGATTGCCCGATACTTTTTAAGGTATTCAGCTCGTTTTTCTCCCCACTCCTTGGCATTTATTTTGTGAATACGGATATCAGCATCTTCCTTTTCATCAATGGAAAACTTGTTAACCCCAACCACTATTTTTTCTTCGTTTTCGATTTCTCGCTGCGTTTTAACCCGTGCATCAATAATTTGTTGCTCCAACCAGCCTACCCTGGTGCACTCCACAAGCCCACCCCGTTTTTCCACTTCATCCATTAACGCGAGGATCTCTTTTTCCATTTCATTGGTAAGAGCTTCCACATAATATGATCCGGCCAGTGGGTCTGCTGTCTGAGTTACTCCCGTTTCATAACCGAGAATCTGCTGCACACGTAAAGATATGCGTGACGACTCCTCTGTAGGCAATCCCAGTCCTTCATCATACGAAGCGACCTGGATGGACTGCAGGCCAGAAAAGATAGTTGCCAGAGCTTCCACAGTGGTGCGGACAATATTGTTGAGTGGTTGCTGTGAAGTAAGGGAATTGCCGGCAGTCTGCATGGATGAGCGAAACTTTAAAGACTTTGCATTCTTGGCACCGAACTCTTCTTTTAAAGTGCGGGCATAGATGCGACGCATTGCGCGGAATTTGGCTACCTCTTCGAAGAAATCAATACCGCAGGAGCAAAAAAAGGAAGCCCGCGGAGCAAACTCATCAATATCCAACCCTCGCTTAACAGCCCGGCGAAAAATATCGAAAGCATGACTTAAGGCAAATGCTCCCTCCTGGACAGCCGAAAGGCCGGTCTCACGTAAGTTATAAGCATTTGTTACCATCCAGTTCAGCTTGGGAAAATTTTTGGCCATAAACTCAATAATATCTTGGTTAAGACGGATGATGCCGTCGAGTGGGAAGAACTGGGTGGTAGTTTGCAAAGGGCCACCACTCATCTGAAAAAGAGGATCATTTTGCTGTGTTCCCAAAACATTACTATAAGGAATGCCTCGCCGTTCCGCCAGTAAAGCTAGCATGGAAAGTGTTACTGCAGAAACGGGAGGCCTAATAGATAAGGAACAGCTGACTTCATCAGGTGAAAATCCATCGAAAATCGCTTCCAGGTCCTCTGCCGTATCAAGAGCCACACCGGTTACACCCACCTCTCCCTCACAGATAGGATCATCGGAGTCAAAACCGTAAGAAGTAGGTAGATCTATAGTTAAGGTAAACCCTGTCTGACCTTCTTTAAATAGATATTTCAGTCTTTCGTTGGTATCCTGTGGCGTGGCAAAGCCCACCTGAGAACGCCTCGTCCAAAGCCTTCCCCGGTACATATTAGGATAAACACCGCGGGTAAACGGAAATTCCCCAGGCATTCCCAGATCCTGTTCATAATCCAGATCCTTAATGTCATCCGGCAGGTAAACCTCTTTGATGGGAATACCTGAGGGAGTTTCGGGCCGGTCTACTTTTTCGCCTTTTAGATAGCTACTGTAAATGTTGTCTTTTACTGACATTAATATCACTCCTTTCAATCACAAAATTATAAATTTTCAGTAATTTGACCACATAAAGTTAACCATTGTATGCCATATTCCCTCCCCATTACTGAAAGGCCCTGTTCAGCCCTTAAATGATTCCGACTGGATTATATAATTGTTGTATTCATCACAGTAAAGCCTGTATCCAGGTGAAACAATAATCGTAGTATTGATCTGCTCCACAATTCCAGGGCCAGTAACCAAATTGCCATACTGCAGCTTTAAACCGTTATAAACAGGCGTTTCCAAAAATTTGCCCTCAAAATAAGCCGCCCTCACTCCCTTTAACGCCGGGGAGGGATCCCCGCTGCTGTAGGGATATTTGCTGAGCGTGTGTTTATCGGTTACACCCAGAGCAGTAAGTCGGAGATTAATAAACTCCACGGATGACCCGGGCATGGAATAGCCATAGAGCGACTCGTGACGGTGGTGAAAAGCATCGGCAAGTAGATATACTGTATCACCAAGATTGAATCCCTTCCAGGGTACCTCAACATCGTTAAACTGACCAATATAGCGCAAATCGGCACTAATGAAAATAGAAACTCTCTCCTGCGGAATTCCTTCCGATTTTAGCGTGAGCAAAGCTTCGTACTGCATCTGCTGGTAGAGCTCCTTAATCTTTGCCAGATCATGCTCTCCCAGTGGGGCATTATAGGTTCGCACATAATCATGCTTTAAATCGGAGAGCAGCATACCTGCAGCGCAAAATACAGACGACTCACGAGGAACTATGATCAGGGGTATATCCAGCACTTTAGCAATCGCAGTTGCATGAATTGGACCGGCCCCTCCGGCCACTACAAGTGCAAATTCCCGGGGATCATAACCCCGCTTAACCGACACCTCCATCACTCCGTCTGCCATATTCATAAGAACAATCTTTAAAATACCGTCCGCAGTACTAACCTTATCAAGTCCCAATTTTTCCCCAAGTTTTTCGATTCCCTGGTGCGCCAACTCTGCTTTAAGCTTTAATTTGCCTCCATGGAAAAATTCTGGGTCAAGATAACCAAGTATTAAGGTGGCATCCGTAACCGTGGGATCGACCCCACCAAGGCCATAACAAATTGGTCCTGGCAGGGCCCCCGCACTTTTTGGACCCACTCGCAGCATACCACCGCTGTCAATCCATGCAATACTACCACCGCCTGCACCAATCGTGTGGATATCGATCATGGGGGTGGCAATGCTGTAGTTTCCTATCTGGCCTTCCATGGTAACTGCCGCAGCATGATCCTTTATCAGGCAAACATCAAAACTTGTTCCACCCATATCGATGGTGATTATATTTCCGTTATTATGAGGCTCAGCATAAAAAAGGCCGGCCGTCGGACCGCTGGCCGGTCCGGATAGGAGAGTGTTAACGGCAAATTTACTTGCCAACTCCAATGACATCGTTCCGCCGTTTGATTGCATAATCAACAGGGTTCCTTTAAACCCTTCCCGGGTCAAACTTGTATGCAATTCTTTCAGGTAACGATCAAGTAGAGGGCCCACATAAGCATTAAGGGCAGTGGTGCTATTTCGTTCATAAACCCTGACCTGGGGCAGTACTTCGCTGGATAGGGTAATATATACATCGGGCATGTTTGTGCGCAGTATCTCACCGATCCGTTCCTCATGGGAGGCATTAAAAAAAGAGAAAAGCAGGCTAACCGCTACCGATTCCACCTGTTCTTTTTTAAATAAATCAATTGCCTCATAGACACCCTGCTCATGGAGTGGAATTACCTCCTGGCCATCACAGTCAATACGTTCCTCCACCACCATTGTAAGGTAGCGGGGGACTAAAGGAAGGGGAGGGGATTGTTTGGGGTTGTATTTTTTTTCCCGTAGGCCGCGCCGCATATTCAAACAATCGCGAAAGCCTTTGGTAGTAATAAACCCCGTTTTTGCTCCTTCTTGCGTTAAGGTGGCATTAGTGGTGATAGTTGTGCCGTGGACAATGGTACTTACATTCTGTAAAAACTCTCCCGTACTCATACCCAATTCCTGCGCCATCATTTTCATCCCGTACAGGACCCCCCGGGCCGGGTTTTCGGGGGTTGTAATAACCTTATAGACCCGGTTGTCTCCCCCGTTTTCAATTAACAGGAAATCTGTAAAAGTCCCTCCTACATCAATACCAATGCGGAACAATTGCTCTGCCCCCTTGGTAATTATCGTGGATTGTTGCTTCCATATTTGTTCGTTTCGTTTTTTAACAGTTTTTCTTGTCCATTAATCCAAGGCCCCGTAAATGTGGAAATTTGCAACATGCCGCTTCACACTTACGAGGCCACCGCTTAGCCTGCGTTAACTAAAGCATTAATAATCAACCCATTTGAGGTCTTACTGCTCCTTGGTTGCTGCCGCCTCAGCCTTTTCCTGTCTAAGGTTTTTCGTTGCCACTTCATCAACTTTACCCGTTTCCGGGTCGATCACGACACCGTATATATCTCTGGCCCCATCGATTGTCAGGAATTCGTCATCCACATCTTTCAAAACATGCTGAGGATCCCGTTCCAGGGGATCGCCCCAGCCGGCACCGCCCTGCATATCCTGTTCGTAAATATCTCCTTCTTTCACATCCCAAAAGGTGTTAATCTGGATGGGGGTAACCGTCCCATCCTTGTGAATCACCCGGGGAGAACTGGGCGGTGGACTGCCTCCGCCAAAAATACCCGTAGGTACAGCCCAGGGAGCGTGTCCCTGACCACATTCCACAGCGGCGACATTAGCAGTATACTCCACTTTATATGATGTAGCAATACCACCACGATACTTGCCGTAACCTTCACGGCCACCGATTAATTCATTTCGCCATACCGTTTGGGGTGAACAAAGCTCCATAACTTCAGGATCAGGGCTGCGCAACTGCCCCATGCAATGCCCCGGTCCCGCCTGGGGCCATCCATCATAACCATCCGTCCCCCCGGAACCATTGCCGCAGGTCACAAAGTCAATCAGGGCAAAGGGTCTGTTTGTACGTGGATTAAACCCAGCAGCAATATGCAAGCTCATTTTCCCGTGGGCTGCCGTCGACCATTCCGGTCGGGCATCTTTAAGAGCAAGCAGCACAGCTTCCAAAATTGTTTCGGTAAAGGTACAGGTACACATGGTAACCGCCGCAGGAAACTCAGGATCAACACAGGTGCCTTTTTTTGTAATGAGTTTGATCGGTCTTAGGGCTCCATCGTTTCTTTTAACATCACCAGCCATAAAATAGAATACAGCCATTGCTGCTACCGAATAGGTGTTGCCCCAACCACTGTTCATATAGCTGGGAACCTGAGGATCGCTCTCGGAAAGATCAATAGTGATGTCGCTTCCCTTTACCGTAATCTTGGCTCGCACGGTCACCGGTTTACCCCGGTTAACAATGTCGTCATCAAAGGCTTTCTCCCCGTAATAGACGCCATCCTTAAATTCTCCGATCATATCCCTAAATCCCTGTTCCGTATGGTTCATGATTTCATCAAGACAGGCATTAATTGTATCCACATCATATTTCTCAACCACTTCCAGCATACCCCGTTCACCCACGATACAAGCTCCTACCTGACAATTTAGATCTGCTTCGACCATGAATGGAAGCTTGGTGTTTTGAGTGATTAAATCCCAGACGCTTTTGTTGCGCTTGCCTTCAACATACAGCTTCGACGGTTTAATAATCAGGCCGTCATCCCAGCAAGTTTGCGCAGTGGGATCATAGCCGCAAAGTCCTTTTCCACCAATGTCGATATGATGACCCTTTGTTATTACCCAGAAAACAAGTTTACCTCGATGAAATATAGGTTTGGCAACATTAATGTCCGGTTGGTGACTGTTTTTGCCATACGCATCATTGTGGACGAAGATATCCCCTTCATGAATGTCCCCGTTCCAATATTCGGCAATAACCTGGATGGCCAACGGAAGATTGGCCGCAAGAATGGGCAGATAATCCTTCTGGGCAATTAGGCGAAGCTTCGCATCAAACAAACCGGTAGAGATGTCCCTTGCTTCAGCAAAGATAGGCGACATGGAAGTTCGCACCATCGCTCCGGCTACTTGCTCCACTAAAGCATTAAATCTGCTATCAAGCACCGCTGTCAAAATAGGATCCACTTTTTGTGTGGTCATTGGTTTTCCTCCTTAATATTAACTTGCAGTAATATTCACCTTAACACTCACCTTAATCTCTGATTTTCGAAAGAGCGTATTCCAAAGAAATCCCTTCAGGATAAAGCATATAGTTGTCATAACGGTCACATGTAAGCTGCCATTTCGGAGGCACCAGAATGGTCGTGGTCGGCTCTTCAATAATTGCTGGCCCAATTAAGCTATTGTCGTGACCCATTTTGGGTCCGTCATAGACCGGCACAGTCATCCAGCTCTTTTCATAGTAGATATCCCGCTGCCCTTTAATAGCGCCGGAGGCATCTTTACCCTTGCTTGGTGATTCCACAAATTTTGGTTTTTCAACCTTCCCCACGGCTGTCAGGCGCAGGCTCATCAATTCTTGCGTGAACCCTTCAAGGGAGTAACCATACAGAACGTTATGGCGTTTATTAAAGTTTTGGTGCAGCAGTGGCAGGGTGTCTTTCTCAAACTTCTCGGTGATATAAGACATGGTAACCGGAGTAGTGATCTCGTTAAACTGTCCCTCATAGCGAATGTCTGCAGAATATTCAAAAACGATATCTTTCTCCGCAATACCTTCCTGTGTTAGCACTTTAGTGGCTTCGGCTTTCATGTCATCAAAACATTTGTTGATCAGATCCACATCAAGATACTCCGGTAACAGGATCATGTGTGCCACACGTACAAAGTCATGTTTTATGTCGGAGATCAACATCCCGGCAGCGCAGAAGACGGAGGAGATCTTGGGAACTAAAATTAGGGTCATCTCTAGCTCGTCAGCAATGGCACAGGCATGCATCGGCCCTGCCCCACCAGCGCTGACCATCAGGGCACCTCGTGGGTCATAACCCTTGTTAACGGAAGCCACCCGCATAGCTTGCGCCATGTTGGTATTGACGATTTTATAGATGCCATAAGCCGCGTCTTCAGTATTTAATCCGAGTTTTTGGCATAATTTATCTTTAATGGCATTTCGTGCTAGTTCTGGATATATTTGCATCTCGGCACCGTGGAAATAGTCGCCAAGATAACCCAATACCACATTAGCATCTGTTACCGTAGGCTCATTTACATCTCCAAAAAGACACTCCCGATCGTAACAGGCCGGGCCTGGATCTGCTCCGGCGCTTTTCGGACCGACGCGAAACATCCCTTCATGATCAACCCAGGCAATGCTACCTCCACCGGCCCCAATACTATGAATGGCTATAGAGGGAGCAGCCATCCTGAACATGCCCACGTCCAGCTCAGTAGTAATCTCTGGCTCCCCGTTGCGGATCATACAGGCATCAAAGCTTGTGCCGCCCATATCCACAGTCAGGATGTTTTTGCATCCGTGTCTTTCGCCAAGAAGAATCCCTGCTTTCGGGCCGGCTGCCGGTCCAGAGTTCAAAGAGTTAACAGCAAAGTCCATGGCGACTTCCGGGGTCATCATCCCTCCGTTGGACTGCATGATTAGAAGAACACCTTTAAATCCGGATTCTGCCAGTCTTTCCAATGCGCTTTTGATGTATTTTCTTAAAACAGGACCCACCGCTGCGTTAAATACTGTAGTAGAACCCCTTTCATAAATACGAACCTCTGGCAAAACTTCACTGGAAGTACACACATATGTCCCCGGCAGTTCCTGTTCAAGAATTTGCTTAACCCGTTCCTCATGGGTTGTGTTCTGGAAAGAGAAGACCAGGCAAACAGCCACGGCATCCACATTTTCTTCTCGGAATTTGGCTGCCACCTTGTATATATCTTCTTCCTTTAATGGAAGCAATACATCCCCCTTGTAGTTAACCCTTTCTTCAACTACCTGTCTGAGCCGGCGCGGTACCAACGGCTCCGGTGCATTAATTTTAGAGTCATAGCAGTATGGTTTCAAACCCCGGCGGGTTTGTAACCAGTCTCGGTGGCCTTTGGTTGTAACCAATCCCGTTTTGGCTGTATCGCCTGTCAAAACTGCATTTGTAGTTATCGTGGTACCGTGAGAAATGATCGAAACATCCTTAATAAAGTCAGAAAACTTTAAGTTCCTTGCTTTGCTCATCATTCGTAACCCATTTAGCACCCCAATTGAAGGGTCTTCCGGGGTCGTAAGAGTCTTGTAAATTTCACTGTTCCCCTCATCGTCCGTTAGCAAGAAATCTGAGAAGGTCCCACCCACGTCAATGCCAATTTTAAATCCCATAATTTTCACTCCTTAGTATCAAATATAAAATTCAACGTTTATTTTGGGAACTAGGTTAAATAATCAGACGTGTCTATGTAATATGCCCCCTTTCCGAATAATCAGTAAAGTCAATTCAGTTTCAATTATTGGGTATATTTAACTGATAACACCCTTCTCAATATATTTTAAATTATAGACAAATATAGATATATTTAATATAGGAATAAGTTCCTATATTTTAAATTGTCACAACCATATGAACATGGGAAACCTATGCAAGATATTTACCGAAGTTAAGGGCGCCTCTACGATAAAGCTTACGTAGTTAGTTTTGCACGCAGCATAAAAGTGCTTTCAGTATCAACCTGATAAGTTTGAGGATCAATAACCACCCCGTAATCCTTGCGCGCTTTTTCCAATGAAACAAGCCCATTTCTTACATCTTCAAGGACTTTTTCTGGAGGGCGGGCAAAAGGGCGTCCAAATCCACCGCCGCCACTCTGATAAATTTCAAAAATATCTCCCTGGTCAAGGCGGTAAAATGTCTCCGCATCAACCTTTATCATTTCACCGTTTGCCTTAACAATGGACAACTGGTGCGGTGGTGCGTCCATTCCACCGTCTAAGCCAAAAGGAGCCGTTTCCTTACGTACGCCACCGCCGAAATTTGCCGCAGCCACATTGGGGGCATCGACACGCCAGCGGTATACAGTCCCCATCCCCCCCCGCCACTGCCCTGCACCAGAACTGTCAGGCCAGTATTCATACTGCAGAAGAAAGTAAGGATTTACCATTTCATGCAGCTCCGGATCCGGAGCTCTTAAGCCTCCGGAACAGATAACCACGCCCATATGGTCCCACCCGTCATAACCGTAAGTGGCACCACCCCCACCTTTACACATAAAATGAATATCGGCAAATATCCTTCCGGTTTTTGGATTGAAACCAATGGTTGTAGGTGCACACCATCGTGCCCATGCTGCCTGGACCTGCCGGGGGATAGCCTGGGAAAGGGCGAGCCAGGCAGCCTCGACAATCGCAGTTCCCGTAGAGATGGTGCAGCAAACGGTGGGAGATGGAAACTTGGCGTTAACTACCAAGCCTTCCGGCGCAACTATATTTATGGACCGCAATGCCCCCTCGTTAAATCGAATTTCCGTTTCAATTGATGTAAAAAAAGACACAAAACAAGCGGAAGCCGTGTTGGGAAAAGTGCTGTTAACATAACCGGCTACCTGAGAGTCACTTCGAGACAGGTCAAAAGTAATTTCTGTTCCTTTTACTTCTATTGCAACAGCTATTTTTATCATTGCATCTTTATTTACACCGTCGTGATCGAGGTAACGTTCTGCATAATAAGTCCCATCGGGAATAGCGGCCACTTCACTGATAACCTGCCGTTCCGTGGTATTGTACAACTCTTCAATAACTTTATAGAGTTGCTCCGGGCCATATTTAGCCAGCAAAGCACGAATACCCCTTTCACCAATCTTGCAGGCGCCCACCTGGCAATGCAGATCCGGCTCCACAAGATATCCCAGTTGAATATTGTTTAAAAGCATCTCCCATTGGTCCTTTTGATATTCACCCTTGCAATAAAGCCGAGCAGGGGCTATACGGATACACTCCTCGAAAATGCTTGTGGCTTCCGGGTTGTAACCGCAAATTCCTCCCCCACCCACATCAACATGGTGGCCCTTTGTGGCAGACCAGAACTGCAGTTCACCTTGCCAGTATACCGGCTTAATGATAGTTATATCCGGCGCATGATTGTTACCGGCAAAAGGGTCATTGAGGATAAAAACATCGCCCTCGTTGATATCGCTTTCAAAAGACTTGGAGATAGAGGCAACAGCAAAAGGTAAAGAAGCCATTAAAATAGGGATATAGGCAGTCTCGGCTACCAAGCGGTTATATTTATCAAACACTGCTGTGGCAAAATCCCGCGCTTCGCTGAAAATTGGTGAACGGGAAGAACGGAGCATGGCTTGACCAATCTCCTTGGTAATTGCTTCAAAGCGGTTGCCAATCACAGCCGTCAAAATAGGATCAAGATTACCGCTGGCTTGGACCATGTTAATTATTCCTCCTTACGATCTGTAATTGCAAAGGGAGGCCTTAACATATTTAACCCACGTCGAAACTTTGCCATTGTATGAAGCGTCTTGCTGTTTATGAACCTCATTATCCAAAGGGATTATTACAGATAGCACCGTGCCTTTACCCGGTTCGGAACGGACAATTAGCTTTCCGCCCAGCAACCTGGAACGATGCTCAATAGAAAGGATGCCAAAATGGTCTTTTACCGCCTTTTTACTCAGTTCCTGCCGCAGCATCTGATAATCAAAGCCACTGCCATTATCCTGGACTGACAGAAAAGCAGTTTTTCCATTATTTCTCAACTTAATCTTGATGTGAGAGGCATGGGCATGTTTTTTTATATTCTGCAAGGCCTCCTGAATAACCCGAAAAAAATGTGTTTCCACCGTTTTAGTCAGTTTGTGAGCAAACTCATTACATTCCATCTCTACCAAAATCTCATTTTTCTTCATATAATTATTTATGAATATATCTAAAGCAGGCAGGAAACCCGTTTTTTCCACCCACAGGGAGTCTGTCTGAAAGTTTACAAACCTGCAAGACTGAACCATGTTTCTTAGAATGCCTGTCATCTCTGTAAGCTCATAATTAACCTGTTCATTTTTATATTCCCGCTGCAGCGCATTTACGCGTATCAGTAGGCCGGCGATTGATTGCATCACATCATCATGTAAAATTGAAGCAAGTCTTCTCCGTTCGTTTTCCTGTGCCGAAACAATTGACGAAAGCAAGTGTTGCTCATTTTTACGGTAACTGTTAAGTTTCTCCTGAAAACCAATCCCATACAACTCAACGTATATTGATCCGCAAATCCGGGCCAGTTCGCCGATCACTTCTTTGTTATCTTTTTTTAATTGCTCTTTAAGTTCCTCGGCAATACAGCTGATGATTACCCTGATCAGTTGATCAGCCTTGCTCCTCCAAGCGCCTGAATTCTCTAAGGATTGGAGCCCGGCATGTTCTGCCGTGTTTAAAGCAGCAAGCAATTGCTTTACCCATTTCTGGTCAGGCACTTCTTTTGAACAAAATAAATCAGACTGACTTTTTTCGTCGCGGGAATAATACTCTTTTATTATTTCATGCTGCTTGCTGACAAGCAAATTAATCAAAGGATTATACAAGCTGACCGTCATCCTTTCAGAACAATTGTATAGCCATTAAGCTCCGTCGCCATGAAATAAACGTAGAGCTCCGGCACGATTTATACAATTCAGCTTGTTGTAGATATTGGTAAGGTGATTTTTAACAGTATGAATACTTACGGATAACTGCCTGGCAATTTCTTTATTTGTCAAACCGGCAGCTAGAAGTTTAATTATTTCTTTTTCCCGTTCTGTCAAATTTTCGTTGTACCCATCGCTATTTTTCTTAAATATTGCATAATTTTTATTATCCCATTCACCTTCGCCGGCTTCGCAAAGATTGTTGATGGCCTCAAGCAGCTCTTCCACGTCTGCGTCCTTTAAAATATAACCGCACGCTCCAGCCCGACG
>SLRC01000186.1 GCA_007131175.1 Syntrophomonadaceae bacterium | reverse complement strand
TTAACCGGGTTGTCGATAATCTTCACTTCCCCGGTCTTCAGGGTAACCTGATATGCCACGTTAGGTGCAGTAACCAGAAGCTCCAGGCCATACTCCCGCGCTAAACGCTCCTGGATAATTTCCATGTGCAAAAGCCCTAAAAACCCGCAACGGAAACCGAAACCCAGGGCGGCCGAATTTTCCGGTTCATAAACAAGAGCCGCATCATTTAACTTCAATCTTTCCAGTGCCTCCCGCAGATCTTCAAAATTGACATTTTCCAGGGGGAAAAGGCCGCAGTAGACCATAGGGACGGCTGGACGGTAACCGGGAAGAGGAGTGCTGGCCGGATTGGCGGCTGCAGTAATCGTATCCCCCACTTGCGCATCTTTAACTCTTTTGATACCGCCGATCATGTATCCCACTTCCCCCGATGTTAATGTATCCACTGGGGTCATCATGGGACGGAAGACCCCAGTTTCACCTGCTTCAAAGGTTTTACCCGCATTCATGAAGGTTATTTTTTCACCCTTTTTCAGACAACCCTCCTTCACCCGGACGTAAGCTACAACACCACGGTAGGAATCGTAATGGGAATCGAAAACCATGGCCCGCAGCGGAGCTGCATCGGCAATTTGAGGTGGCGGTATTTGTCTCACTATGGCCTCCAGCACTTCTGCGATTCCCGTTCCGTCTTTAGCCGAAGTGAGGATAGCTCCGGAAGCATCCAGGCCAAGCACGTCCTCCAGTTCTTTTTTAACCTTTTCCGGGTCGGCGTTGGGCAGGTCAACCTTATTGATTACGGGAATAATCTCCAAATTATGTTCCATGGCAAGATAGGTAGTGGCCAGGGTTTGGGCTTCAATGCCCTGAGCCGCATCCACGACGAGGAGGGCGCCTTCACAGGCTGCCAGGCTGCGTGAAACTTCATAACTGAAATCCACATGACCGGGGGTATCGATAAGGTTCAGGATATATTCCCCCCCTCCCTTGGGATGATAAAGGAGGCGCACTGCCTGAAGCTTGATCGTGATACCCCGTTCCCTTTCCAGGTCCATCTGATCCAAAACCTGCTCCCGCATTTCCCTTTGCTGCAGGCTCCCTGTTTTCTCCAGCAATCGGTCTGCCAGGGTGGATTTACCGTGGTCAATATGGGCGATGATACAAAAGTTTCTTATATTTTTCGGCTGTTTTTTTATATTATCCTCTAACTTAGGCATTATTGTGCTTTTTTCCCCGCTTCCTCGTTACTTTTTCAGATGCAAACCTGTAATTTGCGCCCCACCGGTGCAATTGAGCAGTGGGGTTATGGTCTGGTTATTTATTATAACATAATGTAAATACTGAGTCAGACAAAGTAACCAGTAAATTGCCCACAGCAACTAGATATTAATTAAGCCACCCCACGGTCTGATATGTAAGGTGGCTTTAATGGCGGAGAGAACCCTTAATGCCGCAACCATCTTAGAAAACGCATTCCATGAGTCCATAAAGGATAGCCTGGCAGCGCCGACTACTACTATCCTGCGTCGCATCCAAGAAAAAAAGCCCTTATTCGCAAGGGCTTTTTTCATGTTTTCAGGGTTTCATAAATATCTCACTTTAAAAGCTATTATAATACATGACTGTTAATATTTGTAACTGCTCAGGTATACAGTGCCCGGGTTGCAGGATATCTGAGAACAGGTACTGCAACCCTTGGGATGAAGCATGTTTCTAACAGCTGAGCAGTTACTAATATTTTTACTAATCAACTCCTCATATGCGATTTTATCACTATACTGAAGACTTCCTATTTTTATCGAAGTAATTATTTGAGAAGAAGCCATTCTTCTTCCACAGCAAAAGGAAACATTTTTTCTTTTTAATACCAAGTCGCCTTTGGCAGTGTTCCCTGTTCACCCCAGATAGGGGTAGTTCCAGTTAATAATCTGTTTTTTCCTGAAGGTTGTGCCCTGGCTTCCCGGGGATTTGCAAAAACCTGCAATAACGGTAAAACAAAATGGAGATATTAAGTTTTTTTGCTCCTTATACAATTTATCACTATTTTAATTTAACACCAGGTTGCCTTTGGCAGTGTTCCCTGTTCACCCCAGATAGGGGTAGTTCCAGCAATAATCTGGTTTTTCCTGAAGGTGTGCCTCGGCTTCCCGGGGATTTGCAAAGAACTGCAATAACGGTAAAACAAAATGGAGATATTAAGTTTCACGCTCCTGAACCTGTTTACGGGTTAAGGAAGCTCCATGAATTAGCACTAGTGGGTCCTCGTCACAACGGTCCCCTTGGTTCAGGAGCAGCCTTGGGCCTGTCCGCTCTCTTTTGTAACGATGGACTCTTTTGGTTAAATATTACTATATTTCCTCGCTGCCCAGAATTGCGCTTATTGTTAAGTTTATTACGGATTTTCTCTTCATTTTTTGTTTCTTTATGCTCCCTGCATTTACCATATATTTTTTTAAATGCTTTCTTTCTAATGGGAAGAGGTACAAAGTGTTCAGGTCTTTCACCATCCTCCTCTATTTCGATCATGGCTTGAAACATTCTTGAAGCTTCCGCTTCGTTTGCCTGTTCATCATTTAATTTTTTATTCTTTTTTTCGAAGACCACACTGAGCGCAAAAACAAATAGCGTAATTGCCAACACAGTCCCTATGGCTAAAAGGCCTGTGCTGCTCCTGACAAAACTTATCACTTGATTTGCTTCAGGAAGAAAATAAAGAATTTCACCCGTTAAATAATACTGTACCAGGCAATAAACTAAACCAGCCAGGAACAGAATTAAACATGCCATAAGAGTTATAAGGATGAGCTTGGGCAGGAGTCGCCATACTGCCCTGACACCTTTTTCTTTTTTGAAATTCTTTTCCACTTGATCAACTTCCAATATTGAAGCTTCCTGCATAGATAATCCCTCTTTTCCTGTGATTTACACATATTAGAGATTCTCTTGCGAGATACTTGTCCACCCTGACCTTGTCATTATAACAGCATGCGGTTAAAATATTTGTTATATTTTGACATGGGTGATAAAAAAAATTATGATATAAATCAACAAATACTTGATACCTCTAACAGATTATTGGGAAAAAGTACCTTTTGGGTAGGACAATAATGATGATTTTGCCGTGCAATGTTATAAGCAATATTACCCTAAATAACCAGAAACAATGGTGCTATGGTATCATGTTAAAAAAAGGCAGCGTGGTAAAATAATAGTAAGCATGGATGCTCATACCTTTTATGGCGCAACGGACGAACTGAGCATTTAAAATCATTTAAAGCAGCGAATATTTATGGAGACTCTGGCCTGAGCAGGTATGAATTCAGTGGAAGCGGTAGTATCGTATCGTAATAGCTACCGGCTTACTGTGGTTAAAGAGGAGGCAACGGAAATGGGCGAACAATTGATCACGCTACAGGGGCTTCCGGCGCTGGGAGAACAGCTTTTGTTTATGGCCGGGGCTTGCTGCATGATGATCCTGGGGACAGTGTTTTTGCTTCTTTTTGCCAGCGACCGCACCCGTGCCAGGGGCCATGAGCTTAACAGTCGCCATAAACTGGGGCATGAAACTCTGCAAAAAGAGGTGCCTGCCCTGCGGAATCGGACAATAGGACGGTGCAGGATTAACTAAAGCTTTATTTGAAATTAAAACAGACCACTTCTCCAGTGGTCTGTTACGCATCTCTGGCCTTAAGCGTCCATCTACGATAATTTGAAGCCCCCATTTTGTGAAATGAAATTCATATATGGGCATAAGATCCTAAAACTATTTTTTACTGAACATCTCCAGAAAAATCCGCAGCCCTTCACTGACAATTCTTACGTAACCGAGAATATCTTCCGTATTCTCCTGCACGGTACTGGCAGTCTCCATCAGGCTCGTATTTACCATGTCTACGGAATAATCTACCTTCTCCCCAGTATTTTTCAGGGTTGTGGACAGGCTGTATATATTATTAATTGTTCCAGGTATCTGAACGTCAATAAGTTCTTTGTGCATATAAACAGAGTTGCTGATTTCGTTAAAGTTCTTCATGGAGTTCGTTGCGCTATTAATAACATCCTGGATATTTTCTTCATTGTCATTGATGCGTTTATTTATAAACAGCGCCACTTTGTTGATGCTGTTTAGTGTGATAATTAGATAAATCCCGGCTACAAACAACACCAGCAGTACAAGAAATATACCCAGATCCTGCAGTGAAATATACA
>SLRC01000049.1 GCA_007131175.1 Syntrophomonadaceae bacterium | reverse complement strand
TGGAGTTTGATGTAGTTGAAGGCAATCGGGGCCCGCAGGCTGCCAACGTTATCCCCCGGTAGCTAACCTTAATTGAAAAAAATAATATGGAACAGTCGATATATGGGCATCTCTCTTTTAAACAGAGTTGCCCTTTTTTATAGTTGCCCGGTGCTGTTTTCCCTTTCCCTTGTCAAAAGAGCTGTTTTAAGTTAAAATGTAAATAGCCCATTTGGCATTCAGAGTCCCGGTTTTTTGTTATGGGAAAGCTATTTTAGAATACCAAGCAGTAATGGAACGCGGAGAGATGGTCGAGTTGGACGAAGGCGCTCGCCTGGAAAGCGAGTAGACGGGGCAAAACCTCGTCTCGTGGGTTCGAATCCCACTCTCTCCGCCATAAATTTTGTCAAATATTTGGCCGTGCTAGACGGGGAGGTAGCGGTGCCCTGAACCTGCAATCCGCTAGAGCAGGGTTGAATTCCTGCCCCCGGCCCTTAGTCTTTCAGGGTCTGCTCCTGGCAAGTGGTGATGAGTTCCTGGTCCTGTGCGGCGCATGGCTATGAACCCCGTCAGATCCGGAAGGAAGCAGCGGTAAGTGGTACTTTGCGGGTGCCATGGGAGCGCTGGGAATGAGCAAACTGCCCGGATAACGCTTGGGAGACAGGGTCAAAGGCAGGTGCACGGCCATAATTTATATTTGAAAAGTACCCGTTGCGGGATTTATTATCCTGCCCCGGGTCTTTTTTATGCAGGAAAATTATTCTCCCCCGGAGAAATAAGGTATTAGAATAAAATTCGGGGTGTTCATAATTGTCATCTGCTAAACAAACATCAGGCGGTTCTCCGGTAAAGGCCCCATATACTTCCCTCTATCGACGCTGGCGGCCCCAGCTTTTTTCAGAGGTCCTGGGGCAGGAGCATGTTACCCGCTCCCTGCAAAATGCCCTCGTGGGAAACCGCATCGCCCATGCGTATCTGTTCTGTGGCCTGCGCGGTACCGGCAAGACCACAATGGCCAAACTGTTGGGTAAGGCCCTCAATTGCCTCGAAGGTGTGAATGCCGAGCCTTGTAACCGTTGCCGTTCCTGCGTGGAGGTGACGGAGGGGCGTAACCTTGACGTAATGGAAATTGACGCAGCCTCCAACCGGGGTATTGATGAAATACGGGACCTGCGGGAAAAGGTCCGCTATGCTGCCGCACAAAACCGTTATAAGGTTTATATTATTGACGAAGTACACATGCTCACCCAGGAAGCTTTCAATGCCCTCTTGAAAGTACTGGAGGAGCCGCCACCACTGGTGGTTTTTGTCCTGGCCACCACGGAAGTGCATAAAATTCCCCTCACCATTGTCTCACGCTGCCAGCGTTATGATTTTCACCTTTTGGAGGCAGGGCAGCTGGCTGGACGGCTGCGGGCGGTGGCGGACGAGATGCATTTCTCAGCCGATGAGAAGACGTTAGTCCTGCTGGCCCGTCAAGCGGAGGGAGCAGTGCGTGATGCGTTGGGATTACTGGAGCAGTGTCGCGCTTACGGTGGAGAGAGTATTAGCTATGAACAGGCACTGGAAATCCTTGGCCTTCCTGCTCCGGCTGTTTTGCATAGTTATTACCAGGCAGTGGTTGATGAAGATCTTGCTTCAGGCCTTGCTGTTATCAGGGAAGTGGTCCGGCGGGGGATGGACTTGCAACGCCTGATCAGGGAACAGATTCTCTACCTGCGCAAGCTGTTACTGCTGCAGGCTGAGCAGGACGAAACGGTAGCCCTGGCCGATGTCCCCTCCCTAAAATCCTACCTGCTGCAACACCGTGACAAGTTTGATGCTGCCGTCATTCTCGAGATGCTGGAGATCCTGCAGTCACTTACCTTGCAACTGCGTGGTGCCTCCCAGCCACAGTTTCTTTTGGAACTTGCCTTTTTGCGCCTGGCCCGTGTTTATCGCTTCCGCTCTTACTTTTCTCCCGCTGAATTAATGCAACGCCTTGAGGCGCTGGAAGAAAAACTTCTAAACTCCGGCAAAGGCAGGTTGGAGCCCGGTTATGTTGTTGAAACCATAAAATCGGACAAAATAGATACAATAACAGCAAAGCGGGAAGCACAACCACCAGAGGATGTGAACCATAAAGAGGAAATAGCAGAACAGGAACAGGGAGCAGAAACGGTGGAAGATAACAATTTGCTAACGGAAAATATTCGGGCAAATATTAAAGAAACGGCTCCAGAGGTACGGGAAGGACCACCGGAAGGAAATGAGTCCATCCAGGCGGGGACTGAAGCGGAAAATGAAATGGCCGCCGCAGTGGCAACAGGTGATGCCCCAGGGGTGGATGCAGTGCCGGAGGGGACAATGCCGGAAGGTGATTTGTCGTTATTTTGGGAAGAAAAGTTTCTTGTCAGGCTGAGAAAAAACAGGAAAAATAATCTTTTGGCCTATTTGTTGGAGGCCACTCCCCTGTCTTGGAAGGGAGGTGTCTTTGCCGTCACCATACCTTCAAAACGGGCCTACCTAAAAAAGCGTCTTGAAGCGGAGAAAAACAGAAAATATATGGATAATATGCTGGAGGAACTGCTGGGTGCTCCGGCGGCAATGCGGATAATCCTGGACTCCGGTGAACCTTCCAGCGAACCGGCGGAAAGACATAAAAGTTTGGCGGTCCAAAAACCGCAAAAGACTGGTTCTTCCCCCGGGGCAGCCCCACCTGGGGATACAAATCAGACCACCCCACCGGATGCACATATTGAAAATTTAATGCCACAGATCCTGGATCTTTTCCAGGGGCGACTTATAGAAGCAGGAAGTAACACGAAAGAACAGGGAAAGAAAACATTTTCCCCGGGAAAGTACTGGTCGGATGGCGAGCCCATACCCTCTCCGCCTGAAATGGACGAGGACGAGGATGGGGATGAGGATTAAAAGTGTGAAAACTGGAAAGTTGGACAGATGGAAAGGGAAAGGGAGCCATAACCTGATGCTTCGGGCTTAACAAAGCGGCATTTCACTGTCAAATCGAAAGGAGCGGTTTTCATGAACGGTAAAATGGGCAAAATGCTCAAACAGGTACAAAAAATGCAAAATGAAATGGTAAAGATGCAGGAGGAATTAAGTAAGCGGACGTTGGAAACCACCAGCGGTGGAGGGGCGGTTCGTTGTGTGGTTACCGGCGGGCGGGAACTGCAGGAGTTGATCATTGACCCCTCCCTGTTGGAGGAAAACGATGTTGAGATGCTGCAGGACCTGATAATCGCCGCAGTAAACGAAGCGATGCGTGCAGCTGAAAAAATGGTGAACGACGAGATGGGTAAAATTACCGGCGGCATGGGCCTTCCACCGGGAATGATTTAGTTAACAGCAAGTTAGAATTCAGGTTCCAGAATGAATTAAGCCAAGCCAACACATTTGGGTCGCCCGTTGGGCGGGTCTTTTGTGTCCGCGGCCAATTTTAAAAAAGGTTGGATTAGCGTATGCTTTTTTCTCCCGCCCTAAACAGGCTGGTGGAGGCTTTTCGCCGCCTCCCCGGTATCGGCCCCAAGACGGCCCTGCGCCTCACCTATTATGTCCTTTCCATGGACGAAAGGGATGTGGAAGGGATGGCCCGTGCCCTTGTGGATGCGCGCCGCCGTGTGAAGCATTGCGCCTCCTGTCGTAACCTTACGGAAGAGGAAACATGTTCTATCTGCCGTGATCCGCGCCGTGACCCCTCCATCCTTTGTGTTGTGCAGGAGCCCCGCGATATCCCGGTGATCGAGAAGAGCGGCGAGTTCCGGGGGCGCTATTTTGTACTGCATGGAGCTTTATCCCCTGTGGAAGGACGTGGACCCTCAGAGTTGAAAATCCCTCTTTTGCTGCAATGGTTGGAAAAAGAAAAGGTCAAAGAATTGATAATTGCCACCAACCCCAATGTTGAAGGGGATGCCACTGCCTATTACCTGGCGGAGGTCGTCCGTCCCCTTGGGGTACGGATTACCCGAATTGGGTTCGGTCTCCCCGTGGGGGGCGACTTGGAGTATGCTGACGAATTGACCATGAAACGGGCCCTGGAAGCCCGCCGGGAAATGTTGTGAAAAATTGGAACAACAGTGAAAATACAACCCGGTGCTACAAGTGCAGACAGCTTGTATTTTCAGGGCAGACCCACATGCCGGCCCGCCGGCACTATCAGAAGTTTACTGGCTCTTTAACCTAACGCCGGTGCATCATACTTGATGTTCCGGCTTTTT
>SLRC01000102.1 GCA_007131175.1 Syntrophomonadaceae bacterium | reverse complement strand
TTAAAATGTGTGCCGGGTCGGCAAAGGCTACCTCTGATAATCTGTTTTTGAGCCTGACAGCCCCGAAAGGGCACCGTGCATGCGAAGCGACATTGCCCAGGCAGTTATTTTCAGGGCAGAAGAAAGGATAAAGAACCGGGCTTAATCCGTTTCAAATGGATCCTGCTCGTGATCGGCGAGCCCGCCAAGTTGCATTGAACTATCCGGTTGTGTTCTTTATAATTGCGAGTCTTGGACGCGGCAATCCGAACAATTAAAGCTGCAGTTCTTCCAGCAAATGCTCAAAATTGTCCATTTGGGTCAGTTTACCCTGGCGCAATAATAAGATTCGATCAGCTATCCTCAGCGTGGAGAGACGGTGTGCGATAATGATGGAAGTACGTCCGTGCATGGCACGGGCCATACTGTGCTGCAGGATATCTTCCGTCCGGGCATCCAGATGTGCCGTCGCCTCATCCAGGATAAAAACTGCCGGGTTAAAAACCAGAATCCGCGTCAGGGCCAGTAATTGACGCTGTCCCGTGGACAAGGTGAAACCCCGTTCGCCCACCGGGGTATCCAGTTTTTGTGGCAGTTCCTGGATAAAACTGTGGGTTCCAGCAGCCCTGGTTACCGTTTCCAGCTCCTCTTCACTCAGTTTAAAGGCATTAAGTGTAATATTTTCCCGCACCGTAGCATTGAATAAAAATATGTCCTGCTGAACGATCCCCACCTGGCGGCGCAGTTCACGGCGGTCAAGTTGTTCAATATTCATCCCGTCCAGCCTGATAGTTCCATGATTTACGGGATAAAAACGGTTCAACAGGTTTACCAGGGAAGTTTTTCCGGACCCCGTTGGACCGGCAATAGCCACCTTTTCTCCTGCTTTTATTTGTAAGCTTACATCCCTAAGCACCCATTCCTCATCTTCATAAGCAAACCAAACCCGCTCAAATTCAATATCCCCACGAATTTTCACCAGCGGTTTTTTCCCCGGGACAGTTTCATCTTCTTTTTTCTCGTCAAGTAGTTGAAATATACGTTCTGCAGAGGCCAGGGCTGACTGGAAGATGCTAAAGCGTTCACTGATATCGTTAAGGGGGCGGAAAAATTGCTCCACATAATTAATGAAGGCAAAAAGAACACCGAAGGGTATGGCCCCGGCCAAAACGGAAGCTCCACCAAACCACAGCAGCGTTGCCAGGGCGAGGGAACGGAAGAGATCCATGGCCGGACGAAAGACGGCAAAAATTTTCAATTCCATCAAATTGGCCTGAAAGTGCTCTTCGTTGATCCTGGCAAAGCGGTTGAAGCGGTTTCTCTCTTGCAAAAAAGCTTGGATAACCCGGATACCTGCCAAATTTTCAGCAGCAAAAGCATTTAAGCGGGCCAGCTGACGACGCAGTTCGCGAAATGCAGGCCGGGCTTTGCGCCGGTAAATAATAATGGCTATGCAAACCAGGGGGATGAAAGTGAATGTAAGTAGGGCCAGCGGAGTGTGTAATCGTAACATTACTACGATTATGCCCGTAAGGATGAAAAGATCCCTGAGCAAATCAACTATAAAGCCTGTGTACATTTCACTCAGGGTTTCAGCGTCATTGGTAACACGTGTTACCAATCTTCCTGCAGGGTTATGATCAATATAAGAAATGGGAAGTTCCTGCAGGTGGGCAAAAACGTCCCGGCGGATATCATTGATGATGCGCTGCCCCGTACGCATAAGAAGATTGAACTGCAAGTAATAAAGGGCGAGCCCGGCACAGTATACAATAAAAAAAGTTAGGGCCAGGCGCGTTAGTTCCCACAACTCTCCCGGCCCAAGAATATAGTCGTCAATGGCAATTTTCAAGATGTAGGGCTGAGCCAATTGCAAGGAAGCGACTACCATGGTAATGAGCAGGGCCAAAACCAGTGCCCCCCTGTAGGGAAGTGCATATGCAAGCATACGCCGCAGCAGGCGGGGATCAGGTTTTATCGGTTTCTCGTCATGGAAATAGTGATGACCATGCATTTCCTGCTGCCTCCATGCCATCTTTTCATAAAGGCATTAACCTGCCTTTTCCCTTACAAGGATTCCTGCCAAAGTTGTTGGCGGCAGAGCCTTATGTAAGATTCCTCTCGCTGCTCCAATAGTTCTGTGTGTGTTCCTGCTGCAGCGAGCCGTCCTTTATCAAGAACAATAATTTTATCGGCCCGTTTAAGGGTCTGTGCACGATGCGAGCTTATAACGATGGTGGTATCCTTCATGCTGCGCAGATTGGCAATAATTTTTTCTTCCGTCGGCACATCCACCGCTGAAAACGGATCATCCAGCAGCAGAAATGGAGGCCGTCCCATCAGGGCCCGCGCCAGGGAAATACGTTGCTGCTGTCCTCCCGACAAGGTTACACCCCGCTCCCCAACCTGTGCTTCATATCCGCCGGGAAAAGCCATGATTTCCCTGTGGACAGCAGCAAGTCTGGCTGCCTCCTCAATTTCAGCTTGCGTTGCCTCAACATGAGCAAAGGAAATATTTGCCGCAATAGTGTCAGCAAAAATAAAGCCATCCTGGGGCAGATAACCCACCCTGCTGCGCCACATGTCAAGGGGAAAACGGTTCAGGGGATAACTGCCCAGCAAGATGTCTCCTTGCTGCGGTGAGAAAAAGCGGAGCAGCAGATAAAAAACAGTGGATTTTCCACTGCCAATTTGCCCCGTAATTGCTGTAAGCTTTCCCCCCGGTATGCTAAAGGTAAGGTCAGTGAGGCTGTTATTTTTAGCTCCGGCATAACGGAAAGTAATATTTTGAAAATGAAGGTCGTCCCCCGGGGAAGCAGGCCATGCCTTGAACGGATCCCTTGCCGGTTCCCCCTTTTCTTCCTTAAGCAGGGTGTTGATACGCTGCATGGAAGCCCGACCCCTTTGGGCAAAGTTTATTACCCACCCCGCTGCCATCATGGGCCAGGCCAGCAGGGCCAGGTATCCATTGAAAGCAACAAAATCACCGATGCTTATCTCCCCTTCAATTACCAGGCTTCCCCCGAAGATTACCACAATAATAAAGCTTATAATACCGAAAAACAGGATAAGGGGATTGTAAAGGCCCCATATTCTGTAAAGGCTAAAATTGCTATCCATATAAGTGGCAGCAGTTTTGGCAAAACGGGTTTTTTCCACATCCTCCAGGGCAAAGGCTTTTACCAGGCGCAAAGCGTTAAGGTTTTCCTGGGCTGTTTCCGTAAGGGATCCAAAAGACTCCTGTACCCTCAAAAAACGATTATAGAGGTTTTGCCCCAGTCTCTGAAAGCTCAACGCCAACAAGGGGAGAGGAATGAGGGCGAGCAGGGCAAGTCGGTAATCAACGGTGGTAAACATGAAGAATACAGCCATTGCCGTAAGAAATATGGCATCTACCAGCAAAACAATACTCAGGCCAAGAGAATTACGGATGGCGTTAATATCGTTAGTGAGGTGGGCCATCAGTTCCCCCGTTTTATTGCGCAGGTAAAAAGAGGGGGGAAGGTGCTGCAGGTGTTTGAACAGGAGATCACGCAAATATTTTTCCAGTATCCGTGCTGCTCCCATAATATAAAGACGCCAGAGATAGCGGAAAAAAGCGATGCCTACGGCAATGGCAAGAATGAGATACAAAGTATGACGTAACTGCCCCATATTAACCGGTGTGGCAAGGAGCTGGTCGGTAAAAAAACCGAGCAGCCGGGGAATAAGCAATTGGAGGAAGTCCACTGCAAGCAACCACACAACACCTAATATATAGCGGTGGCGGTGGCGGCGGAAAAAGTCCAAAAGTGTTATGTACTCTCTCATTAACGCAAGCAGCTCCAGCAGGGATATCTATCAAAAATTCTTTGTGCCCCGGGGCCTGGTGACTACCCTGACCCCTGTAGTTTTTCCTAAAGTTTTTCTGCCATTTCCCAAATAATCAAACCGGGAAGCAGGGCATAGTCTTCCGTGGGAAGGTAATGGGCAGCTGAAGCATCGTAAAGAATGCTGGCCGATGGGGAAAATTCTTCGTCTCCCTTCCAAAAAACAAAGACCAGGGGTATGCGCGGAAAAGGACGCATCAGCAGTGATAGATCCCCGTACGTATAACGCTCTCCCGCAAGGGAAAGGCCTACTTCCATGAACCTCTCCGGTTGGTTCCCAAAATAGCGGAGTAATGGCGATATGGCCCTTTTGCGGAATGGTTCCCTGTAAATTTCGCCTCCGGGCAGCTCCTTAAAGGTAATCCACTCTTCACGCAACGGGGTTCCATCCGCCACCGAGAGGTAATGGAGAAACATGATCTGCAGGTGAGGCGCAACACCGCTGCCGTCAGCCATTTTTTTTACTTCCCCGCTGCTGTGATTTACCAGGTAGCGCCGGTTTAAATAGGGCAGGATATAGCTGTCCTGCTCACGGTTATAGATAACACCACTGTTGAGACAGACAATGCGGGGATCGGAAGCCGCCAGCGCAGTAGTTGCCTTCTCCCGGGCCACACCCAGGTTGTATTTTTCTCTTTTTTCTTCCTCGTTCACGGTTTAGCCTCCTTTGTTTTTATTATGAGTAACCAGAAACTGTAAACTCCGGCCACAAATATCTTATCACAGCTAACGGCTTCGGGCAAATTAAGGGGGATGCAAGATAATTGCCTGAATTCACCCTTCAAAGTTTTTGAAGGACATGGGGTGGCACATTTCCCGGAAAACGGCGGATCATTTTTTTGTGATAAAACAGGGAGTAAATGCATTCACTGAACATTTGTAACCGATAATCAAAACCGCGCAAAAAGCCGAGCTTTTCCTCCTTGGTGACATGGCTGATTCCCTGTAGTTCCGGTTGTGCAATCTCCTGGCCTGCCAGTTTTGCATAGCGGGAAAGCAAGATCTCCACCCCGAAGCGGGACCAGTTTAGATCGGGAAGTATTTCCACGAAACTGCGCCTGAGCCCCCGCTGGCCGTTGAGTATGGAGAAATATTGCTGGGCAAGATTAACACTTTTTTTATGTCCGGCACGGAAAAGGCCCACGCTCATGGCAATCTTTTCATTTTCCAGCAGGGGATGAAGCAGCTCGGCAATATGCTCATGCCTGAAATTAAGCAAATCGGCATCGAAAAAAAGGTAATAGGATGCATCAGGTGCTGTTTGCAAACCGGCCTGCAAGGCTGCCCCTTTGCCCCTATTTTCATCAAAACGCAACAGTTCAACGGGATATGTAGCTGCAACTTTGGCAGTATCGTCCTGGGAGCCATCATCAATCACAATGGTCTTGTCCACCAGGGGTGAAGAAAGGATTACCTCCAGTACTGGTGCCAGGCGGGGTGCCTCATTGTAGGCCGGTACAAGAACCACCGTTTGTGAATTATTCATTACATCATCTCTTCCTTTCAACCCATAAGTAAGTAAGGTTGTGTTTTAATCTAATTTCTACACAAAGGGTTATTTCCCTCTCCCTTTTGTGGACCTTTATAAAATTAAGGGGGGATGCATCCAATTTGCATCCCCCCTTAATTAAAGGGAAATCGCGCCCGCCTTAATTTAACATATCCTCCGGGAGTTGCACCAACCCTATCCCCGTGCTGATGCTGAACGTTTTTCATTTAGCTATCCTTAATGGAAATTTCACGGGGTTTGGCTTCTTCTGCCTTGGGTAGTGTGAGGCTAAGAATACCCTCCTTATAAGTAGCTTCCACTTTTGAAGAGTCCACAGGGGTAGGTAGTGTGAACCCACGGCTGAACTTACCTCTGAGCCTCTCTTTGAGGAAATAGTTCTTTTCCTGTACGTCTTTTTCCTCCAATACCTCACCGCTTATCATTATCTTGTTGTCCACAATGGTAATCTTGATATCGTCTTTTTTGATACCGGGTAACTCCGCGGTGATAACAATGGAATCTTTGTTTTCCTCCATATCAACAGACGGTCTCCAGCCCATCCTTTCAGGAACATTGTCGTCAAATAGACGTACCGTATCATTTAAAAAACGATCCACTTCATCCCTAATCCCCATCAGCTCACTAAAGGGGCGCCTTCTTACAATATTTGCCATTCATAAACACCTCCAAGTTAACTATTGGTTATTTAGCGAAAAAGCTGAGGCGCGAATTCCCTGATTTTTTGCCATAACTCGGCTTCGGCAGTTTCTTCCCCCTTTTGCCTGGTCCTCTTGCTGTCCTTTCCAATCATACCACCAGATTCTCCAGAAATCAGGTTTAAAATAACTTTAATTCCGGGGGGATTCACCTCCTTCTCCTGGTGCAGGTAGCACACAACTGCCAACTGTTTCATATCATTTTCCGAATAAAGCCTTGTATTACCGGCGGTGCGATGCGGATTGATCAATCCTGCCTCTTCATAGCACCTTAACAGGCGCGGGGTCACTTTGAGGAGGCGCGCGGCGATGCTGATACCGTATACTGGTTCATGTTCGCGGTTGTTCATATTAACGCACCGCCCTTTCAAAATAATTATATTATATGACAAAAAACATGTCAATATATTAACCTTAAAAAATATATAAATATCGATATATTATATATATTAAATTACCAAGTTAGTTATATTTAATGTCATATAATTCCATTTAAGGGCCTCAGTCACAAGATGGAGCTGGACTGTATATATATATAGTAGCTTTTGAAACGAAAGGAGGGATGAGTGTGTCCGGTAATTTGGTTGTTAAGCGCAGGTTGTTAAAAGTGGATAAGGTTGTGAACGAGGTTACGGTAACAGAAGCTGTTGAATCGGAAATTACATTGCCATTCAAGGTGCTCAAAGTATTTGATGTAATGGCCAACTTAATGGCTGTAACATCAAACGTACGGGCTGGCGGGGTTGAGGTCAGCGGTGTTATCGATAAACAACTTTTTGTGGTAGACAAAGGAGACCTGGTACGTCATATCCCTGAGGAAATCCCCTTCTCCATTTTTGTACCTTTGGAAGGTGTGGAGCCGGGAATGAACGCCCAGGTGAATGTTCGTATAGATTCCGTTGATACTGACCTGGTCCGCTATGGTACGGTGCGGCAGGTAATTATGCTGGAAATCTTCGTCAAAGTTACTGTAACCAAGCAGATCAACGTAGTGGTTGATGTGATCGGCCCAGGGGTCAAGGTAAAAAAAGAACTGCTAAAAGTAGATGCCGTAGTCGGAGAAGACAGGGTCAAGAAGTCCTTTGTGGAGACAGTGATTCTACCAATCACAGCTAAAAAAATATTCCGCATTCTACCCTCTGTGCGTAATGTTACGGCAGAGGTAAAACAGGATAACGTGATCGTGCGCGGAACCATCCATAAGCAGATTTTTCTCGTAGACGAGGGGGATCTGGTGCGCCATGCGGCAGAGGATATCCCCTTTGTCAAAACGGTACCAATTCCTGGAGCCCGACCGGGGCAGCAAGCCCAGGTTAACGTGGATGTTATGCTGGAAGATTTCGAGTTAATTGATCCGCCAAGCCGTGAACTGCGTCAGGACTTGGTCCTGGATATATTTGTCAAAGTTACGCAAACAGTCCAGCTTGATGTTGTGGTGGATGTGTTTGGCCGTGGTATCCGGGTGCGCAAGGAACTACTGAAAGTGGAGAGCGTGGTCCTTGATTTGGAGCAGAAAGAGACCGTCCGCTCAACCGTAACCCTTCCTATTCAGGCGATCAAGATCTACGAGATCCTTGGTCAGCTTGTGAACGTGGAGGGGGTGGCCGGGTTAGACATGGTGACAGTGAAGGGGATCTTACACAAGCAGGTCTTCTTTGTTGATCCAAGTAACCTGGTGCGCCACGTGAGAGAAGACATACCGTTCCGTATTGTGAAAGATGCCCCTGGAGCCCGTCCCGGAATGAACGTACAGGTGCGTGCTTCCATCGAGGGCGATATAACTGGCAGATTAACTGGTGACAGGAAATTAAACCAGACAGCCGTGCTCGATCTGTTCATCAAGGTAACTGAAACTGTACAGTTAAAAGTTGTTGTGGCTGTACGCAGGATTAAGCCGAAAATAGGTGAAGCAGCCGTGGACGAAGGGGCAGTGGATGATGCTGCCGAATACGGAGAAGACAGTATTAAAGCAACGGTGGAGGATGAAATAATCGGAGAAATAATCGAAGAGATAGTGGAAGAAGAGTAAGATATGTAAAAAGGTTGGGACCTGCTGCCGGCTTTTTTAAGGTCGGCGGCAGGTTTATTGTAACAGGATTGGGAGGGGATGTATATATTAAGTACGTAAGGTTTAAAAATTAAAATGGAAGGAGGGAAAAAAATGACCGATTATAAAAAAAAGGATGAAGTTATAGGGAAAGAAAAGTCTGACCTTATAGTAAAGAGAAGATTACTTAAAGTAGACAGGGTGATCGGAGAGGATACGGTACGGGAAACGGTTGAAGCAACGATTAAGTTGCCATTTGCCATCTTGAAAATATTTGAAGTAATTGCCAGCGTTACCGATGTGGAAACGGAAGTGCAAGAAGGGGGCGTCATGGTCTCCGGGGTTATCCACAAGCAGCTTTTTGTGGTGGATAAAGGAGACGTGGTGCGCCACTTCCCTGAGGATGTGACTTTTAGCACATTTGTGGATATTCCGGGAGTAACTAAAGACATGGATGCCCAGGTGGATGTGCGCATCCTCACGGTGGATACCGAAGTGACCGATGAAGGAATGAAAGTCCGCCAAACGGTTGTCCTGGAGATTTTCGTAAAGGTCAGTGTGACCAAGCAAATTGAAGTTGTTATTGACGTAGAAGGTAAGGGTATCGTGGTGAAGAAAGATCTGCTCAAGGTGGACAGCGTGGTCGGCGAGGATACAAAAGCTTTCACCCTGACACCTACTGTAACCCTGCCTATCACGGCAAAAAAGATCTTCAAAATCATCCCATCGGTACGGGACGTAACGGCAGAAGTAAAAGATGGTACCGTAATCGTACGTGGGGTCGTTCATAAACAGGTTTTCCTCGTGGACGAAGGGGACCTGGTGCGCCACACCTCGGAAGATATTCCCTTTACCCAGGCCGTGGATATCCCTGGCGCCAGGCCGAACATGGATGTGCAGGTCAGGGTCAGCGTTTCGCTGGAAGATCATGAGCTCATTGATCCTCCCAGCCGCAAGCTGCGCCAAACCCTGGTGGTGGAAGCCTTTGTCAAGGTCACAGAGGTACTACAGCTTGAAGTGGTGGTTGATGTTGAAGGGCCTGGTATCGACGTTGTTAAAAAGCTCCTCAAAGTGGAGAGCGTGGTTGTTGATGTAAAGCAGAAAGAAACAATTAAATCCACGGTAACACTGCCGCAAAAGCCCACCAAGATCCTCGAGGTCGTGGCCTCAATTGTGAACCTGCAGGCAGAGGCCCGTAATGACCAGGTGGTTGTCAAGGGTATCCTGCACAAGCAGATCTTCTTTGTGGACGAAGCCGGTGATCTGCTGCGCCACTTCCGGGAGGATATACCCTTTACCTTTGTGAAAACTGCCAAAGGTGCGCGCCCCGACATGAACGTGCAGGTGCGTGCGGGCATTGTGGGAGAGATCAGAACTAAGCTGGACGGTAAAGAGCTGGAGCAAATTGCTGTAATTGATATATTTGCCAAGGTTACACGTACGGTGCAGCTTGAAGTTGTCGTGGATGTGACGCGGGTGAAACCGGTTCCGCCAAAACCACCGGTTCCGCCAAAACCGCCTGTGAAAGAATACGTGGTAAAAAAAGGCGACACATTATATTTGATCGCGAAGAAGTTTGGTATTACGCTTGATGCTTTGATTGCAGCCAACCCTCAGATCAAGGATCCGAACAAAATTTCTCCGGGAGATGTTGTTTATATACCCAAAGCACCCGTGCCACCATCGAAAAAGTATATTGTGGAGCCGGGCGATACCCTGTTCAAAATTGCGAAGAAGTTTGGCGTTACGCTGGATGCCTTGATTGCGGCCAACCCGCAAATTAAGGATCCCAATAAACTGAGCCCTGGAGATGTTATCCATATTCCAAAATAAAACAGGTATTTCCGTCCGCTGCAGGCAGGGGCCGTCCTCAAAAAAGGGCGCCTCTGCCTGTAATTTTTATAGCAAAATTTGCCATTACCCAGTAAAAGGTGAAAATAATTATGGCAGGGAAAGGTTTTGTTTCTAAGGTTGACAATAAAAGTAAAGAAAGGAAAAGAGAGGTTGAGAAAAGGCTTCAGCCAGTTTGAGCAAAAAATGTAATAAGATTATAATATTAACACTGTTTGCCATTTATGTAAGAAAGGAGGACATATATATGTCCAACAGTAGACGTTTTATGGTTTTTTTCTCCGTATTATGCCTGCTTCTCCTACCCGTATCAGCGTACGCCTGTTATGACAGTAACAAAACAGGGACAAGCTTCCGGCAAAGAATAATTGTACCCGTAAGTTTGAAACAGGGAGGCGAATATACTACACAACGGACCTGGGTGCAATTTCCCGGAAGGACAAAACGTATCAGTATCTCCTACCGGCTGCAGCTAAATCCTTATACCATGCAGCCTGCTCCTGCACCGGACCCTGTCCCTGATCCTGATCCCACACCACCAGTACAGCCGAAACCCCCTGCCCCCGAACCAACCCCGCCGGCACCTTCAGAGGATCTTATAATAAGTGCCGAGGAACTTCAAATGTGGGAACTTGTCAACGCGGAGCGGACAAGCCGGGGTTTAAGAGCCCTTAAAATTCATACTGGTTTAGTGGAACTTGCACGCTTGAAAAGCCAGGATATGATTACAAATAATTATTTTTCCCATCAATCACCCACTTACGGCTCACCCTTCGATATGATGGGTCGTGCCGGGATAAGTTACCGCTTCGCGGGGGAAAATTTAGCAGGATCATCCACCGTTGAACGGGCCCACAGGGCTCTGATGAACAGTCCGGGACACCGTGCCAATATTTTAAACCCCAACTTTACGCATATTGGTATCGGCATCATAGATGGGGGTGGATACGGCAAAATGTTTACCCAAATGTTTATTGGAGTAAACTAGCAAAATAAACTATTTTTCCCGCGGCATGCAGATAATCTCTTTTACCACCGTATCAAAAAAACGGTTGGAGTGGGCGGGGAGCACTGCGCAGGCCGTATCAGCTCCCCGCCCGCTGCCGGCTACTGCAATGATCTCTTCTCCATGGGGGATAAGGCCGGCGTCAAGGGCCATGCTGGAAATCTCCACGCAAACTTTTACCCCCTGGCCAAACATGCGCAGGGAAGCGGCAATGATCTCTGCCGGATAAATGCCTCCCCACTGCATACGCAATGCCCGGTCAACCCCCGCCAGGAGGTGGGTGGTGGTAAGGACCTGGGCCCCCCGTTCCTGAAGTTGCTGACGCATGGATGGCTCCAATTCACATTCCCCCGGATTTTTAAAGCCGGCATGGTGTGATACGCAAACCACATCAAAACCCTTCTCCAAAAATAACTCTGCAGTTTTTCCACCGTTTGAAGCAACCACAATGTTTTTTATTCCTAAAAATTCAGCCCGCTTAATGGCAGCCTCTACCGTTGCCTCTGTGTTTTGTGGCCCTTTATTTTCCCACAACAAAGTTGTCACTCCTTCCCTTTCACTTTAGCCTTCATTTTACACGAAAAGACGAGTTAAAACCAGTATCAAAGCAGAGGTCAGAAGTCAGGAATCAGTGAGCCAGAAAATAACATGATTACTGATAGCTCGATTTATCCGGCTTACTGGCATACTGGCATACTGACATCCGACTTCTAAACAGAGCACCGCTCAGCTTACTGTTGCATTTTCATCCTTCTGATGGTGCCGCTGTTTTGGGGCGGCATGTTGGTCTGAATTCTGAATACCTGAGTTAATACAATCAATCTGCAAATTCAAAGCACAGTTTGCCTCCCTCTGATCATTGACATGAAGCGACTTTATTGCTATGATGGGAAAAAGTTTTCCTGGTTGTTGCAGCATAGGAGGTGCCCTTTTTGGAAGGACGGTTTGCCAAAGAAGGTATTACTTTTGATGATGTCCTTTTGGTGCCGGCACGTTCGCGTGTCCTGCCCCGGGATGCAGATATTACCACCCGGCTAACTGCCAATATCCGCTTAAATACACCTATTATGAGTGCGGGAATGGATACGGTAACAGAGGGGCGTATGGCCATTGCTCTGGCCCGTGAAGGCGGTATCGGCGTAATACACCGCAACATGCCTTTGGAGCGGCAGGCAGAAGAGGTGGATAAAACAAAGCGTTCAGAGCACGGGGTAATTACCAATCCATTTCATCTTTCCCCCATGCATACAATCAGCGATGCCGCTGCTTTAATGGAGCGTTATCGTATTTCCGGTGTTCCTGTGACAGAGAAAGGGAAGCTTGTAGGGATTATTACGAACCGGGATCTGCGCTTTGAAAGGGATTATAGTCGCTTGCTCCGTGATTCCATGACAAAGGATAATCTCATCACAGCCCCGGAGGGAACTACCCTGCAAGAGGCTGAAGAAATTCTGGCCAAATATAAGATTGAAAAGCTGCCCATTGTGGATCAGGACTTTTATCTAAAAGGCCTCATCACGATTAAAGATATTGAGAAAACCATTGCCTTTCCCCGGTCCGCAAAAGATAATAACGGGCGGCTGCTTGTTGCAGCTGCCGTGGGTGTGGGAAAAGACAGCGTGGCCAGGTCAGGCGCCCTTTTAGAGGCCGGTGCTGATGCGCTGGTAGTGGATACGGCACACGGCCATGCTGAAATGGTTATTCAGATCGTGCGGGAAATGAAAGAGAAATACCCGGAAGCGAATATCATTGCGGGTAATATAGCCACAGCGGAGGCAGCACGGGATCTTATTCGGGCCGGTGCTAATGCCCTCAAAGTTGGGGTTGGCCCCGGTTCCATATGTACAACCCGTGTTATCGCTGGTATCGGCATGCCTCAAATCAGCGCGGTTTACGATGTTGCCCAGGTGGCCCACAGTTTCCAGATCCCCGTAATTGCCGACGGCGGGATTAAATACTCCGGTGATATTACCAAGGCAATTGCTGTCGGTGCAGATGTTGTGATGATTGGCAGTCTTTTTGCCGGGACGGAGGAAAGCCCCGGTGATATGGAAATTTACCAGGGGCGCAGTTATAAAGTTTATCGTGGCATGGGCTCCATCGGAGCCATGAAAGAAGGGGGAAGGGATCGTTACTTCCAGGAGGACGATCAAAAAATGGTTGCGGAAGGGATTGAAGGTCGAGTTCCCTATCGTGGCACCGTTTCCGATATAGTTTTTCAGCTTGTGGGAGGTCTTAGGGCCGGAATGGGCTACTGTGGTGTGACCAATATTCAGGAACTGCAGACAAAAACAAAATTTGTGCGTATCACCAGCGCAGGTTTGTTTGAAAGCCATCCCCATGATGTTCAGATTACCAAGGAAGCACCTAATTATACGTTGCGTTGAGGATGTTCCTCTTGTAACTGCTCAGTATCAAGGAGTCAGCACACAGTAGTCAGACCCTCACGCCGGCCCCTGCGGCGCCGGCACCATCAGAAGGATGAAAATGGCTGAACAGCCGGGCAGCAGACCCTACAGCAGGCAATTTTTTCAGGTTTTAATCTTTTCCTATCTGCTATCTGCTACCTGCTATCTAACTTGTTTTTACATTTTCAGGGCAGAATAAAGGATTAAAAATCGAGATTAATCCGATCCAATGGATCCTATTCGTGATCGGCCAGCCAGCCAGGTTGCACTTAACTATCCGGCTGAAAATGCAACAGTAAATTTCACAACTTTATTATCGTAGGAGATGAACCGTTTAATACAGGCGGTTCTTTTTATCTTTAATCCCTGTAGCACAAATGGCAAAAGAATCAGAGCAATATTATGGATAAAGGAGCATAGCCATCTATGAAAGGTCTTTCCCAGCTTGATGCTCCCCTCTACCAGGCGGCCCGTGCTTACCTGAAACGAAATTATATTTCCCTGCACGTCCCCCTGCATGGCAGGGGGGAAGGAGCGCCACACCTGAAACGCAGCGGCTTTGCACCTCTGCTCCGCTGGGACTTGACCGAGGTAGAAAATCTCGATGATCTGCACCTTCCCGGCGGCCCCCTGCATCACGCCCAAATGCTTGCTGCCAGATTATTTGGTGCGGCACAGACATTCTTCTTAGTCAATGGCGTAACAGGTGGGTTGATGTCTTTGCTCTGCGCTTTTACCCGGCCCGGGGAAAAAGTACTGCTTAGCCGCCTTTCCCATAAGTCAGCCCTGCATGGAATAATACTCAGTGGGGCAATTCCCGTATACCTGCCGGTGGAGCAGGAGCCCCGCAGTGGCTTTCCCCTTAATGTGTCTGTTTCATTGTTGAAAAGAGCCCTCAGGCAGCATCCGGATGTGCGTCTTGTATTATTAACATCACCCACATATTGGGGCGTAACGGCTCCGTTAGGGAAAATTGCCCGGCTGTGCCGTGACCTTGACGTGCTTTTAGCCGTTGATGAAGCTCATGGAGCACACTTGCCTTTTTACGGCGATCTGCCCCATAGCGCAGTGTCAGGAGCCGATTTTTGGCTGCACAGCGCCCATAAATCACTGGGAGCATTGACGCCGGGGGCATTTCTGCACCTTGCTGCTGCCCTACCGTCACAACGCTTGCGTTTTTGGCTGCAGGCGCTGCAAACAAGCAGCCCTTCCTACCCCGTAATGATCTCTATGGATCTTGCAAGGCGCCAGGCTGCCCTTGACGGGAAACAACTCTTCCGCAGGGCCCGCCACTGGTCTCGTATCCTGCGTCGCGCTTTAGTGGAAGAGGGGATAGGTTTGCTGTCAGAGGAGGCGGTACGGGCAGCCGGTTTTGATCTGGACCCCTGTCGTGCTACCCTGCTGTTACCCCGGGGTGGAGGGATGGAACTTGCCAGGCGTTTGGCACGGAACTGTTGCCTGCAGGTTGAGATGTGCGGCGATAATTATCTGCTGGCAGTCTGCGGGCCGGCACAAATTAACCAGTCCCCTTTGAAGCTGGCCCGGGCTGTGGGGCGTGTTGCCCCGGAGAAAAAAGGCAACACCAAAAATTATGTTAACTTATTGCCCCCATATTGTTTTACCCGAAATACTGCTGCAGCCGGGAATTTGGACCCCTTTACCCTTGCCCCCGGGGAAGCGGTCTTAAGGCCCGCTCTTTCAATTCCCCTGGAAAAAAGCGTTGGCAAGATTTGCGCGGAAATGGTGGTTAGTGCACCACCAGGGATACCGCTACTGGCACCGGGAGAGCATATTAGCATGGAGATGGTCTCAGTTTTGGTACAACTGCGTAACCGGAAAGCCCGTTTTCAGGGGGCAGCCGATCCTGCCCTTAACTTTATTAAATGCCTGGTATAAAGCTTACAGCTTATAGTCCAGGTTAAAGTTATAAGAATGTTAAACATATGTAACAACCCGTATTCAGAATTCAAGCACACAGCAGTCAGAATAAATTCCTTTA
>SLRC01000156.1 GCA_007131175.1 Syntrophomonadaceae bacterium | reverse complement strand
TAATCAACAACCAATATCTGGGTATGGTGCGCCAGTGGCAGGAGTTTTTTTACGGTTCCCGCTATTCCCAGAGCTGCCTGGCCGGAAGCCCTGATTTTGTTAAGCTGGCGGAAGCTTATGGTGTGGTGGGGATGCGGGCCGTAACTGCATCCGAGGTTCCGGGTGTTATTGAAGCGGCACTGCAAACGGCAGGGCCTGTGGTCATTGACTTTCAGGTGGACCCAAATGAAAACGTGCTTCCCATGGTGGCTCCCAACACTTCAATTATTGAAATGATTGGAGGGGATACACCATGAAAAGGGTTTTAGCAATCCTTGTGGAAGATCGCCCTGGCGTACTAACCAGGGTTTCAGGCCTGTTCAGCCGCCGCGGCTATAACATCCAGAATATTGCCGTAGGGCGGACTATTGAGCCGGGGATTTCACGCATGACTGTTACGCTGGAGGCGGATCGTCTTACGGTGGAACAGATTGTGAAACAATTAAATAAGCTTGTCAATGTTCTAAAAGTGAATGATCTAACCGATGAGCCTTCAGTGGGACGGGAATTGATGCTCGTGAAAGTTAAGGCGGAGCCGGAAAGGCGCAGCGATATCCAGCAGATGGTCACCACTTTTCGGGCAAAAATTATTGATGTTTCTCCCAATTCCATGATTGTGGAAGTAACGGGCGATGAGTCCAAATTGCAGGCGTTTATACTGATGATGCAGGAATTTGGGATTAAGGAGATTGCCTGTACCGGTAATGTTTCCCTGCTGCGGGGTTCCCGCACCACGCGGACGGTTGAGGAAAGCTGGAAGGTTGGCAAGTAAGATAATTTATTTTTTTGGGGACAGACCCACATGCCGGCCCCTGCGGCGCCGGCACCATCAAGCGAATGAAAACGGGGTTAAATGTTCGATTTTTCCTGGTTTTATCTTTTCCTATCAGCTACCAACTATCTAACTATCTAACTTCTTTTCGCATTTTCGGGACAGGGTACCATTAGATATTGTTATTTTTAGGATCGAGGAGGTAACGAGGATGGGGCATACGATGGCGGAAAAATTGCTGGCCCGGGCTGCCGGCAAAGAGGAAGTGTTTCCCGGGGAGCTGGTCAATGCAAAAATTGATATGGCCCTGGGAAATGATATTACAGCACCGGTGGCAATTAAAGAATTCAATAAGATTGGGGTGGAAAAGGTTTTTGACCCGGAGCGCATTGCGCTCATACCCGACCACTTCACCCCTAACAAGGATATCATGGCGGCGGAACAGGTTAAGCTGATGCGTGAATTTGCCCGCAAGCATGGTATCGTCCATTACTATGAGATCGGGCGGATGGGGGTTGAACATGCACTTCTTCCTGAACTGGGGATTGTCCTGCCAGGCGATGTGGTGATCGGTGCCGATTCCCATACATGCACGTACGGTGCGCTGGGGGCTTTTGCCACCGGCGTGGGCAGCACTGACCTGGCAGCCACGATGGCCATGGGTGAGCTCTGGTTCAAAGTTCCTCCCACCATACGTATTGTTTTTGAGGGGGAGCTCCCTTCAATGGTGGGGGGCAAAGACCTGATTCTTTACACAATCGGCCAGTTGGGTGTGGATGGGGCACGTTATTGCGCCCTTGAATTTTGTGGATCGGCAATCTCCGCAATGGGGATGGACGGTCGTTTTACGATCAGCAATATGGCTATTGAAGCCGGAGCAAAAGCGGGCCTCATTGCCCCTGATGAAATAACGGAGGCATACGTTAAAGGGCGGGCCCGGAGATCATATCAAGTTATAAAAGGGGACGATGATGCGCCAGTTATGGCGGAGTATCGCTGGCAAATAGAAAATATGGAGCCCCAGGTTGCGGCCCCCTTTAGCCCTGCCAACGTACATCCCGTTTCCCAGTTAAAGGGAACTGTGCTGGACCAGGTAGTTATCGGGTCCTGCACTAACGGAAGAATTGACGATCTGCGTGAGGCGGCGGCAATTTTAAAAGGACGGCGTGTCCACTCCCATGTACGCCTGCTTGTCATACCTGCTACCCAGGCAATCTACAAACAGGCCCTGCAGGAGGGATTGTTGGAAATATTTGCAGAGGCTGAAGCAGCAATAAGCACACCTACCTGTGGGCCCTGCCTGGGCGGGCACATGGGTATCCTGGCGGAAGGGGAAGTGGCCCTGGCCACTACCAATCGTAATTTTGTGGGGCGCATGGGACATCCAGGAAGCAGAGTCTACCTGGCCGGGCCTGCTGTGGCAGCAACTTCGGCGGTTACCGGAACTATCAGTCATCCGGCAGAATTGGGGGAGGTGAACTAACATGCCTAAACTTAAAGGAAAAATTTGGCGATTTGGCGATGATATAGATACGGATGCCATTATCCCGGCCCGCTACCTGAACACCAGTGACCCTGCGGAACTGGCAAAACATTGCATGGAGGATGCGGATCCCTCTTTTAGCAGCAAACTTTCTTCTGGCGATATTATAGTTGCTGGGAAAAATTTCGGTTGTGGCAGTTCCCGGGAACACGCTCCCCTGGCAATTAAAGCTGCCGGAATCGCCTGTGTTATTGCTGAAAGTTTTGCCCGCATCTTTTATCGCAATGCCATTAATATTGGACTGCCGATTTTAGAGTCTCCGGAGGCGAGCCAAAGTTTAAAGGAGGGAGAACAGGCAGAGGTTGATCTGGAAAAAGGGGAGATACGCGCCCTGCCCGGAGGAGAAAGCTACAATGCAGTACCCTTCCCTCCTTTCATGCAAGAGCTGATCGCCATGGGGGGATTGATTAATTATGTACGGCAGAAAAAACAGGAGTCGAATTAACGGATTTATGTTAAAATAATTGTAATAACTCAGTATACAGAATTCAAAGAGTCAGTATTCAGAATAAATTCTAGACACAGGCTTGAGGCAGGGACAATGTACAGGTTTAGGATTGCCGCGTCTAAGACTCGCAATTACACAGACATAACCGGATAGTTAAGTGCAGATAGGCTGGCTCGCCGATTACGAACAAAATCCATTTGAAACAGATTAATCCTGGTTTTTAATCCTTTATTCTGACTAATGTGTGCTGACTCCTGACTGCTGAGCAGACAATCATGCCGCCATGGCGGCACCATCAGAAGAATGAAAACCTTTTGATGGTGGAATAATTCTGTTGCGGCTGGCGACAAATAATTAAAACCTGAGAGTTCAAGGGCCTGACTAAAATATAAGTGCCTTTTAACTGCTGGAACAAACTGCAGGAGGTGAAAGCATGTCTTTGTGGCAGTGTCCCATATGCGGCTACGAGAAAGAGACCCGTTGTAAACCGCGTAAATGCCCCCAGTGCGACGACAAGCGGGAATTCGGGAAAAAAGAAGAGGAAAAGAAAAAATGAGGTCCCTGCCAGGAATGCTCACCCTTTCTTTTGGTTCAAAATACCTGTTAGGATATAACACTGGCACACCAGCTTCTCACATCTGTATTAGATAGGAGGTGTAGCCTGGTTCTTTATATGCCTTAGTTACGGGACCAGGTAATAATGAAAAATTTTAAAACGGAACAAATTCGTAATGTGGCGCTCATCTCCCATGGGGGGGCGGGGAAAACATCCCTGGCCGAGGCGCTGCTATTTACCTCCGGTGCGATCAACCGCCTCGGTAAGGTGGAAGCAGGTAATACTACCACTGACTTTGATGCGGACGAAGTGAAGCGGCAAATTACCATTGGCACTTCCCTGGCTCCCCTGGAATGGAAAGATACAAAAGTAAACCTGATGGATACTCCAGGTTATTTTGATTTCATCGGAGAGGTACAGGCATCCTTACGTGTGGCTGACAGCGCTGTGGTAACGGTCTGTGGCGTTTCCGGAGTGGAAGTGGGAACGGAAAAAGTCTGGGCTTATGCTGATCAGTATAAGCTGCCGCGCCTCGTTTTCATTAACAAGCTGAACCGGGAAAATGCAAACTTCAACACAGCCCTGGGGCAACTGCGGCAGTTTTTTGGTTTACATGTCTTTCCGCTGCAATTTCCCATTGGCCAGGAAGAATCCTTCAAGGGTGTGGTAGACCTGGTAAAAATGAAGGCGTTAATTTTTGCTGACGACGGCCTCTCTTTTAAGGAAGAAGATATTCCGGGCGATCTTCTTTCCCAGGCTGAAGAATTACGGGAACAGCTTGTTGAGGCTGCAGCAGAATCTGACGATACGCTCATGGAGAAATATCTCGAAGAGGAAAAACTAAGTGATGAAGAAGTTCAACTCGCCCTGCGCAAAGGGACCCTGCAGGGTAAAATAATACCAGTCCTTTGCGGTGCTGTCACACTCAATTACGGTATGCAGCCCCTTTTGGATTTGATTGTCACGGCCCTGCCATCGCCTGCAGATCGCCCGCCCGTTATGGGTAACTTGCCCGGGGAGGAAGGGGAAATTAGCAGGGAAGCATCGATTAATGAACCCTTTTCCGCCCTTGTCTTCAAAACCCAGGCTGACCCGTACGTGGGACGGATCAATTACTTCCGCGTTTATTCAGGCTCCATCAAGGCCGATTCCCAGATTTATAATGTTAATAATGACAAGATGGAACGTATTGGTAATATTTTCTTTATGCGAGGCAAAAACCAGGTGCAGGCCACGGAAGTTATTGCCGGAGATATTGGTGCTGTTGCCAAGTTGGCCGTAACCTCCACCGGGGATACACTTGCGGACAAGGCAAACCCCATTATTTTCCCGCCCATCCAATTTCCGGCGCCAGTTATATCATTTGCCCTGGAACCGAAAACAAGGGGAGATGAAGAAAAGGTTAGTGCGGGGCTGTCCCGTTTTATTGAAGAAGATCCCACCTTCCGTGTGGGAAGGAACACGGAAACAAAACAGTTGATCGCCTCCGGTATGGGAGATATGCATTTGGATGTGATTGTGGAACGGCTGGCTAAGAAGTACGGCGTTGAGGTAAACCTGAAGACACCTCGCGTTCCGTACAAGGAGACAATTCGCCGCGGGGCTAAAAAAGAAGGGAAGTATAAAAAGCAAAGCGGCGGTCGCGGTCAGTACGGGCATGTTTTCCTGGATGTAAATCCTTTGCCCCGGGGTGAAGGCTTTGTCTTTGAAGACAAGATCGTGGGCGGCGTGGTTCCCCGCCAGTATATTCCTGCTGCGGAGAAAGGTGTTGTGGAGGCAATGGAAGAAGGGGGCCTGGCAGGCTACCCCATGGTAGATCTGCGCGTTACCCTCTACGATGGATCTTACCACAATGTGGACTCCTCGGAAATGGCTTTTAAAATTGCAGCAGCCATGGCCCTGCGCGGTGCAGTGGATCAGGCCGATGCAGTTCTGCTGGAACCGATCATGGATGTGGAAGTTACTGTTCCGGAAAACTACATGGGTGATATTATGGGTGATCTCAACAGTCGCCGGGGAAGGATCCAGGGCATGGTTCCCGGGGAAGGGCTGCAAACAATTAAAGCTCAGGTCCCCATGTCCGAAATGTTCAGCTATTCTATTGAACTGCGTTCCATGACACAAGGCAGGGCTTACTTTACCATGGATTTCTCCCATTATGATGAGATGCCCCAACCGGAAATGGAGAAAGTTATCGCCGCTGCAAAGGCGGAGAAGGAAGAAAAGAGTTAGAGACCGGAAGACAGAATTCAGAAGTCAGCACACCGTATTCAGAATAAGGATTAAAAAAAACAAGCCTGTACCTGATTTTTTTCCGGATATTGACTCCTTGGATTCTGAATACCTTAGCATCTTGCGCCTTGAATATGCATAACAATATTAATGTAAGCCAACTTCACCGGATCGACAGTTTTCAAAGGAGTTGTTCTGATTGCCGGAACAGTTAGATGTGGCAGTACTTTTCGGTGGACGTTCAGCGGAGCATGCTGTCTCCCTTGTCTCTGCGGCGGCGGTAATGGGCGCCATGGATAGGGATAAATACAATGTTATCCCCGTGGGTATTACCAGGGAAGGACGCTGGCTGGCAGGGGGCGATCCTCTGCAGGCCCTGCGCTCAGGGGATATTCCCGGGGATTGCTGTTATGCTGCTTTAATCACAGATCCATCAAATCCAGGCATTATTCTGCTTGACAAAAAAGGGCAGGCCCGGGCGTCCCGCTTTATTCCCCTTAAGGCCGTGTTCCCTGTGCTGCATGGACCTTATGGTGAAGACGGTTGCATTCAGGGATTGCTGGAATTGGCCGGACTGCCGTACGTAGGTGCCGGAGTTCTTGCTTCTGCTGCGGCCATGGATAAAGTGGTGATGAAGACGCTCTTCAGGCAAAACGGCCTGCCGGTAGGGGACTTCATAAACTTCAGCGCACGGCAATGGCAAAACAAAAAAGAAGATTTTTGTATCAAGGTGGAAAAAGAACTGGGCTACCCCTGCTTTATCAAACCGGCCAACATGGGTTCCAGCATCGGGGTGAGCAAAGCTTCGGACCGGGATGCACTGTGCTATGCTGTAGCTGAGGCACTGCGTTACGACCGCAAGGTGCTTGTTGAGGCTTTTATCCCCGGGCGGGAGGTGGAGTGCAGTGTGCTTGGGAACGAGGATGATGCCATTGCCTCCCCGCCGGGTGAAATCATCCCCAGCAATGATTTTTATGATTACCAGGCAAAATACCACGATCAACGTTCCCGCCTCCTCATTCCTGCCCCCCTGCCCCTTTTGACCCAACAGAGGCTTCAGCAGTACGCCGTGCAGGCTTTTCACGCTGTAGATTGTTCGGGTATGGGGAGGATCGATTTTTTCTACCAGGAAGAAACGGATCATATTATTGTCAACGAAATAAATACGATTCCCGGTTTTACCAATATAAGCATGTACCCCAAACTTTGGGAAGCGGGGGGTATTCTCTTTTCCTCCCTCGTTGATCGTCTCCTTGGTATCGCTTTTCAGCGGGCAAAACAATGATTGGTCAAATAGTTATATAAAGTAAATTTTTTTTTGTATTTTTTTATATTACAAATATTTTTATTTTCCCGTAAATAATGTATAATGGATCATAAACAATTGATAGTGCAGCCGTGTTGTTTTTGGGCCGTTCTATCAATTTTATTTAAAGACGAGGAGGTATATGAAAAATGAGTAGGGTTTACAATTTTAATCCGGGACCATCGGCTTTGCCACTGGATGTTCTTCAGACAGTGCAACGTGAGTTGCTTGATTACAGGGGTACGGGAATTTCTGTAATGGAAATGAGCCACCGTTCTTCCCAATTTGAGCAGATCAATGGGCAAGCAGAAACGCTGGTTTTGGAGAATGCGGGCCTTTCCGGTAATGACTACCGGGTACTTTTTCTGCAGGGTGGGGCCAGCCTGCAGTTCAGCATGATCCCGTTGAACTTCCTGCCTCCCCAATCGGTAGCCGACTATGTTGTGACGGGCAGTTTTGCCGAAAAAGCACATAAAGAGGCGCAAAAGATCGGCCGTATCCACGTGGCTGCTACTACAAAGGAAAGTAATTACAGCACTATTCCCCGTCAGGATGAGCTGCAGTTCAGTGAAAAGCCAGCCTATGTCCATATTACTTCCAATAATACCATTTACGGCATCCAGTGGCCATATATTCCCGATTGCGGCGATGCTCCCCTTGTTGTGGATATGTCCAGCGATATCCTTTCCCGGGAGCTCGACATGAGCCGTTTTGATCTTATTTATGCCGGAGCCCAGAAAAACATGGGACCTTCCGGGGTTACGGCTGTTATTATTCGCAAAAGCCTGCTGGAAAAGCAGCGTGACGATCTTCCCTCCGCAATGCTCAGTTACAAAATTCATGCAGACGCAGACTCCCTTTACAACACCCCTTGCACGTTCGGCATTTATATTATCTGGCTGATCATGCAGTGGGTAAAAGATATGGGCGGCGTCAAAGTTCTGGGAGATATTAATAAGCAAAAAGCTGACCTTGTCTACGGTTCTATTGATGCAAGCAGCGGTTTTTACCGCGGACATGCTGCCAAGGAGGCCCGCTCGGGGATGAACATTACTTTCCGTCTTCCCGATGAAAGGTTGGAGAAAAAATTTGTGGAAGAGGCCACCAAAGCGGAGATGATAGGCCTTAAAGGGCACCGTTCCGTGGGAGGTATCCGTGCTTCCATCTATAATGCCATGCCGTTGGAAGGGTGCCAGGCGCTGGTCTCATTTATGGATGATTTTGCCCGCCGCAACGGCTAAAGCAAATTAATTTCCACACGTTGTCTGTTTCGTATCGGTGTGGTAGAATTAATAAATATAGTTGCCCAAGGAGTTAGTATTAGCCAAAAAGCACATACTCATTTTCTGAATATGGGGCAGTATTACTGGGGCCGGTACGGGGCCTGGCAAAAACAGGAGGTTAGTTAAATAATGGTAGACAGAGGTACCTTCAGGGTTAAAAAAGGAATGGCCGAGATGCAAAAAGGCGGGGTAATCATGGATGTGACCAACCCCGAGCATGCCAGGATAGCTGAATCTGCTGGAGCTGTTGCGGTAATGGCTCTGGAAAGGGTGCCCGCCGACATCCGGGCAGTGGGCGGGGTGGCCCGGATGGCTGATCCGGAGATGATCACATCCATTATGGAAGCAGTGACCATACCGGTAATGGCCAAATGCCGAATTGGACATTTTTCTGAGGCCCAGGTGCTGCAGTCGCTGGGCGTTGATTATATTGACGAAAGTGAAGTTCTTACCCCTGCCGATGAAAGTTATCACATCAACAAGCACCAGTTCACCGTTCCTTTTGTCTGCGGGGCACGGGATCTTGGGGAGGCCCTGCGTCGTATTGGCGAGGGTGCGGCAATGATCCGCACTAAAGGTGAACCGGGAACGGGTAACGTGGTTGAGGCGGTGCGGCACTTGCGTGTAGTTATGGAGCAAATCCGCGCCGTTCAGCATGCCCCGGAGGAGGAGCTTATGAGTTTGTGTAAACAGTTCGGTGCACCGTACGCCCAGGTCCTGGAAGTGCGTAAACTGGGTAAGCTTCCCGTGGTTAACTTTGCTGCAGGTGGTATTGCCACCCCTGCTGACGCGGCACTGATGATGCAGCTTGGTGCGGATGGCATTTTTGTGGGCTCGGGAATCTTCAAGTCCGCCGATCCCCTTAAGCGGGCAAAAGCGATTGTGGAAGCCACGCTCCATTACGATGATCCGGACGTGGTGGCCCGTGTATCCCGCGGTCTGGGTGAGGCCATGCCGGGAATAGACGTGGCCCTGCTCACCGATGCTGACCGTATGCAGATTCGCGGAGTCTAAGACGATCGGATGGCGGTTACTGATGAAAGATAATGCACGTGATTATGGGAAAACGCTGGAACGGGACTTTAGTGGTCTGAAGATCGCTGTTCTTGCCTTGCAGGGTGCCGTCTCTGAACATATGGATTGTGTGGGACGATGCGGGGCCCGGGCTTTGCATGTACGGAGGCCCGGCCTCTTACATGAAGCGGACGGGCTGATAATTCCCGGAGGCGAAAGCACTACCATAGGGCGTCTGAGCCGGCTCTTTGGTTTCCGGGAAGAGATCAGCGCCTTTGCTGCTGCGGGCAAACCTATCCTGGGCACCTGCGCAGGGGCTATTTTGCTTGCTCAGAGAGTTGAGGGGCAGGATCCCATTATTCCTATAATGAACATTACGGTGCAGCGCAATGCCTTTGGCAGGCAACGGGAGAGCTTTGAGACGGAGCTGGACATTCCAGCCCTGGGTGCAGAGCCTTTCTGTGCAGTATTTATTCGAGCTCCCCTGATTAAAGAGGCTGCAGAAGGGGTGGAAGTGCTGGCCACTTACAATACGGGAATTATCTTTGTGCGGGAAAAGAATTTACTGGCCACTGCGTTTCATCCTGAACTGACAGATGATCTGCGCATGCACCAGTATTTTATGGGCATAGCCCTGGAGCACCAGCATTCAGTCACCTCTTCTCTGAATGGTCACCAAGCCAGTGCCTGAAACCAAAGACAATAAGCATTATAAAAACTGATTCTCCCGGGGCCGGCCCAAAGTTCAAAATGAACCTGGGGTTCGGCCCTTTTATTTTTCTCTTTACCAGACTGGAAGAGGAAAAGGAATTTGTGTGACGAATTATAAAATAAAAGGGAGAGGGGTTCTTTGGATGCTCTTTTTTTAAAAAAATTAAGCTGCCTGGCTTGTAAGGCTGGCTTTCAAAGCTCGAAAGTACGCCGCAGCAAATATTCTGTAACCAGGGTAGACACAGACTTTTGTACTTTCTGCCGGGGCGAGAATCCTCTGTTTTACAATACATACATTTGCCCTGAATGCGGGTACGGCTTTACAGAGCACTTCCGTGCCCCGAGAGAGAAGGCCAGGGAAGAGATCAGCAGGAATATCTCTCCCTTCTCCCTCGACTTCAGTGGCCGACGCAACCTGGACCTGGCTGTCCTGGCTAACAAACGTGCCATTGAGTGTGCACAATTACAAAACGAAAAAGACATAATTAAGGCCAGCCTTTACTTGCAAATAGCCTGGTTTTACCGTATTGAAGGAGACATGGATGGAGAGAAGGTTTATCTGGAAGAAGCACGGCAATATTATCAAATTGCTTTTGAAACCGATACCGAAATTAGGAATTTTGGGCGGGTTCTCTATCTGCTTGGTGAAATCAACCGAAGGCTTGGCAATGAGCGGGATGCAATCTTATACCTTGGCCGGGTGATCAATGACAAGTCCATAACCGATACGGGTATTATCCGTATGGCCAGGGAAAGGTTTCAGGATATTCGTGGCGCTGATTAGGTGGCGCAAAGAGTTTATAATAGATTTTTAGTTATTGGAGGGGTGATCCTTTGCCCGATCAATTCTCCCTTGCTGAAGGGAAAGGTAATGATGATGAAAACGGGACAAGGGAATTATGTGCTCAGCCTGCAGGAACAGGTTTGCCGCCGGTGCAAACTTTCCCCGGTGTAACCACAGAAAAGGCGGACACACTGGAAAAATGGCGCCGGCTCTGTCTTACCTGCTCCCGTTGCAGCTTGCGGGAAGGGGCCAATGGAGTTGTTTTTGGAGAGGGCAATCCAAAAACGGATATCCTCTTTATTGGAGAAGGGCCGGGTGGAGATGAGGACAAGCTTGGCCGTCCTTTTGTGGGTGCTGCCGGAAAACTTCTCGATCGTATTCTTGCAGCTGCAGCGCTTAAGCGGGATGAAGTATATATTGCCAACGTGGTAAAATGCCGGCCTCCGGGCAATCGACAGCCAAAGCACAACGAGATCGAGGCATGCCTTCCCCTGTTACAGGGGCAGATTTCCCTTATTGATCCGGCTATTATTGTCTGCCTGGGAGCCGTGGCTTCGCGCACCCTGATCCGACCTGACTTTACTATTACAAAAGAGCGGGGTCATTGGCATGAGCTGGACAACCGCATGCTTATGCCCACCTTTCACCCTGCTGCCCTTTTACGCGATCCAGGCAAAAAAAAGGCGGTATGGGAGGATATGCAGCAGGTGATTAAACTCCACGACCAGATTCGCCGGGAGGAGAGCTGATCCATGAACGAGAAGATTTTATTGGTGGAAGATGAAAAGACCCTGGCAAAAGCGCTTAAATTCAGCCTGGAAAAAGAAGGTTTCCTGGTAGAAGTGGCTCATGATGGGGAAGAGGCACTGCAATCCGTTGCGGCGGAAATGCCTGATCTGATTATTCTTGATCTGATGCTCCCGAAGCTTGATGGTTATGAGGTCTGCCGTCGCTTGCGCCGCACCTCGGATCTGCCAATTATCATGCTTACTGCCCGTAACGAGGATATTGACAAGATCCTGGGCCTGGAATTGGGAGCAGATGATTACATGACCAAACCCTTCAATACCCGGGAATTGCTGGCGCGAATCAAGGCAATCCTGCGCCGTGCCGGGCAGTTGGAACCGGGGGGAAGGAAAACAATCCGCATGGGTGACCTAAAAGTGGATCTGATTAGGCATCGTGTTACTGTGGAGGATAAGGAGATTCCCTTAACGGCACGGGAATACGCCTTGCTTAGCTTCCTTGCTTCCAATCCGGGTAGAGTTTATTCACGGGAACAACTGCTGGAAGAAGTATGGGGTTATGATTTTTGCGGTGACGCCCGCACAGTGGACGTCCATATCAGGCATCTCCGGGAAAAAATGGAGGAACACCCGGCCGAACCCCACTATATTCTTACTGTTTGGGGAACGGGGTATAAATTCAGGGAGGCATAACGACGCAGCAATGCTCAAACTTAGAACCATTCGTTCCCGCATGACGATTACCTATGTCCTGCTTGTGGCGGCAGTAATGATCTTAACGGGGCTTTTCGTGCTAAATAAGCTGGAAAACTACCACCTTGCCATGGAAAAAGAGAACCTGGAACGTGCGGGGGGCTTGCTGGTTCCCCATGTGGCAACTTATTTGCACGAGGGAGCGGGACCGCAGCGATTAAACGCCGCTGCCGCTCAATTTGCACAGCAAGTCAATGCCCGTGTTATTGTGGTTGACAATAATCATGTTGTGCTGGGGGATTCCCGTGCCGGGGAGCTGGTGGGAACCAGCCTGGCACGCTTTGAAGTGGAAGAAGCTCTTAAGGGAAGAACAGGACAGAGCATACAGTACAGCACCCTTTCCCGGCAGCAGGTTCTGCAGGTGGCAATTCCCCTGATTGATCAAGATGGACAACAGGGAGCCCTTTTCTTTGCCACTTCCCTTAATCCCCTTTATGGAATGCTGGCGGCGGTCCGCCATTTTTTTATCTTTGCCACATTGGTTGCCATGGCTCTTACTGCAGCCCTGGGAGGCCTTTTTGCCCACCATCTCGGCGGCCCAATCAAGGAGTTAACTGCTGCTGCACGCCGCATGGCTGCCGGCCATTTCGAACAGAAAATTCCCGTTACTTCAAGGGATGAAATTGGCGAGTTGGCTGACCAGTTCAATGTCATGTCCAGCAGCCTTAAGGAAATGAAAAAACGGCTCACACGCTTTGTGGCGGATGTTTCCCACGAACTGCGCACCCCCCTGGCATCTATCCATGTCTGCCTGCAATCTTTGCAGCACTACGATATGAAACCGGAGGAGCGGCAGGAATTCCTGCAGGATATCAACCAGGAGACACAGCGGCTTATTTATCTGGTGGAAGATCTGCTGGAGCTGACCCGCCGGGAAGAGGTTGCAGACAAGCGGGAACATGTCGCCCTTGGTAAATTGATCGAAGAAGTCCTCAGCACATCCATTCCCCGTGCTACCCGCAAGGAGCTCAAACTTTTTAAAGAACTTCCTGACGACCTGCCCCATTTCAATATATCTCCCGAGGCTTTTAAAAGGGTACTCTTCAATGTCCTGGACAATGCTATCAAATTTACACCTGCCGGGGGATGGCTTAAGGTAAGTGCAGCAAAAGGTCAGGAAAATGTCTGTATTACTGTACAGGATACGGGACACGGTATCCCGGAAGAAGAGTTGCCTTTAATATTTGAACGGTTTTACCGTGTGGATCAGGCCCGTTCCCGCGACTTGGGGGGATCAGGCCTGGGATTGGCTATTTGCAAAGAAATCATGGAGCTTTACGGCGGCACCATTACTGTGGAGAGCCAGGAGGAAAAGGGAAGCACATTTTACCTTGCTTTCCCTTTACGCCATGCTGTAGCGGAAGAACAACTGAAAAATGTCACATCAGGTTATAATATTGAAAGGGAAAATCCCCCTGCACGGGCAAGTATTCCTTAAAAATGTTGTTATTCCCTCTTTATTGGGCTAAAATAGTGGGATAGAAGATAGAGCTGTTCAACTTTACAAAAAGGAACGTGATTATCATTGCTGCCTGTTAGAAAAGAGATAATTGCCCGTCTTGCTTCACTAACCGGTCTGCCGGAGCCTGAAGTTGAGACCTCCCTGGAGATTCCTCCCGATCCCACACTGGGGGAATATGCATTTCCCTGCTTCCCGCTGGCCCGGCGTTTCAAAAAAGCACCGCAGCTTATTGCCGCTGAAATGGCTGAACATGACTGGCCATCGGATTACGTGGAACGGGTGGAGAGCGTGGGCCCCTACCTGAATTTTCATGTGCGCCGCTCTTATTTATATAATACACTGCTTCCCCAGATCCTGCGTGAGGGCCCCGTTTATGGCATCCTGGCTGAAGGGAAAGGGAAAACAGTGGTTGTTGATTACTCTGCACCAAATATTGCCAAGCCTTTCAGCGTGGGCCATCTGCGTTCCACCGTTATCGGCAATGCCCTTTGCCGCCTCTACCGCTCTCTTGGTTACAAAGTAGTGGGGATTAATCACCTGGGAGACTGGGGAACCCAATTCGGCAAACTGATTGTTGCCTACCGCCAATGGGGTGATGCAAACCGTCTGCTTGAGGAACCGGTGCAGTACCTTTATCATCTTTATGTCCGCTTTCACCAGGAAGCGGAATCGACACCGGAACTGGAAGAGGAGGCGCGGAGCTGGTTTCGCCGTCTTGAACAAGGTGACCGGGAAGCCCGGGAACTGTGGGAGCATTTCCGTGCCCTCAGCCTGGAAGATTTCCAGCGTCTTTACCGCTACCTGGGGATCAGCTTTGACTCCTATATGGGGGAAAGTGATTATAACGACCGCCTGGAAGAGACAATTGAATTGGCCCGCTCCCGTGGCCTGGTAAAGGAAAGTGAGGGTGCTCTTGTTGCCGATCTGGAACCGTATGGCCTCCCAACGTGCCTGCTCCGCAAAAAAGATGGTGCGGCCCTTTATATCACCCGGGATCTGGCAGCGGCAATCTACCGCCATGAGACCTACTCTTTTGACCAAATGCTCTATGTCGTTGGTGCGGAGCAGACGTTGCATTTTCAGCAGTTTTTTAAGCTGCTGGAACTGATGGGCTTTTCCTGGGCGGGCAATTGTACCCATGTACCTTTTGGCCTCATTCATTTTAAAGACGGGCGCATGTCCACACGCCAGGGTAAAGTGATTTTCCTGGAAGAGGTATTAAAAAGGGCCGTGGAATTAGCCCGGGAAATTATTGAAGAAAAAAATCCCTCCTTAAATGAAAAGGACAGCGTGGCCCGCGCTGTAGGCTTGGGAGCTGTAATTTTTGGAGACCTGATTAATGACCGTATCAAGGACGTGGAATTTGACTGGGAAAAGATCCTCGATTTTGCGGGAGAGACGGCACCTTATATTCAGTATTCCCACGCCCGTGTCTGCAGCATTTTACGCCGGGCTGCTGCAGAAGAAATGATTTCAGCTAACGGTATGGACACAGAATTAAAGGAGACGACAACCTCCGGGGATGCTGCTCCCCTAAAAGTACATAACTCCTTTGGTGAACCGGAGGAAGAAACCCTTATTATTGCCATGGCCCACTTTAGCGAGGAAATTGTGCGTGCCGTAAGAGACAACAGGCCTTCTTACCTGGCCCGTTATCTGCTGGAGTTGGCCCGGGGATTTAATAAATTTTATCATAATTGCCCCGTCCTTACTGCTAGTGAAGAAATACGGCAAAGGCGTCTGCAGCTTGTGGCGGGGGTGCGCATTGTCCTGCGAAACGGCCTCGCCCTTTTGGGGATTGAAGCGCCGCAGGAGATGTAAGTGCAAGAAGCAAGAAGCAAGAAGCAGGAAGCAGGAGGAAGCAGGAAGCAACAGATTGAGGAGGGTAACTGTAAATGCTGGATTTACGATTTGTACGGGAAAATATAACTGCTGTACAGCAGGCGGCCGCTGCTAAAGGGGAGAAGGTTTCCCTGGATGAGTTTATCACCCTGGATGAG
>SLRC01000001.1 GCA_007131175.1 Syntrophomonadaceae bacterium | reverse complement strand
GAATCGCTCCATGGAAGAATGCCAGAATTGCCCTGTAAAAAAAGTTCTGAAAACGGGAGAATCTCATGGGGATATTCTAGCCTTTCCAGAAGGTAAAACCTTGCTCATTAACGCCCATCCTGTTTGGGATGGCGGCAGTCTTATTGGTGTTGTGGAAGTCAGTATAGATATTACGGAACGTACCAGGATTGAAACGGAATTAAAAAAAGTGAAAGATGAATCGGTGGCAGCAAGCAAAGCGAAAAGCCGCTTTTTGGCTAATGTCAGTCATGAGATCCGCACTCCTATGAACGTGATCCTCGGTATGGCCAACCTGATTTACGAATCGGCGCAAAGCGATGAACATAAAGAATATCTAAAAATGATTAAGGATTCGGCGTCATACCTGCTGACGCTGGTCAATGATCTTCTGGACTTATCCAAGGTAGAGGCCGGTAGGCTTGAACTGGCCCAGGATCCTTTCAATCTTCCCCAGGTAGTGGAAAAGACCGTATCTTCCTTTGCCCTCCTGGCTCAGGAAAAGGGGTTGCAACTGTCCTGTTCCATCGACGATAATGTGCCACAGATCATTACAGGGGACGCTGCCAGGCTTCAGCAGGTGCTGGTTAACCTGATTGGAAACGGGATCAAGTTCACGGAGCAGGGGGATGTTGTGGTAGACCTGAGACAGGCCGAAAAAGGGTATGGTGCCGTTGAGGAAAAGGAGCAGGGACAAAACGACGTTGCCCCGGTGCTTTTTTCCATCAGCGATACGGGGATCGGCATTCCAACTGATAAGTTGCAACGGATCTTTCAGCGTTTCAGTCAGGTAGATACTTATCATACAGGCAACTTTGAGGGCACGGGTTTGGGCCTGGCCATCTCCAAAAATCTGGTGGAGTTGATGGGTGGATCCATTGAAGTTCAAAGTGAGGAAAACAGGGGCAGCACTTTTTATTTTACCGTTCCTTTTGTCCTGCCCCGGGTAACTGGGGACAAGGATGCCCGGAGAAAAACAGAAGGGTTTTCGCCGGTGGACACAGAAGAAACACGGCAGGCACAACCGGCCGGGTGGGAAGAGCAAGGGCTGGAGATACTGCTGGTAGAAGACAAGCCCATGAATCAAAAGCTGGTAACCGTGCTGCTGGAGAAAAAGGGACATCACGTAATCGCTGCAAACAACGGCAGGGAAGGGCTGGAAAAGTTTAAAGAACGGCGCTTTGACCTGATGATTATGGATATCAATATGCCGGAGATGGACGGGCTGGAAGCCACGGCCCACATTCGTGCTGCTGAAGCAGAACAGGGCGGGCATATCCCCATTATTGCCATGACAGCCTATGCCATGCAGGAAGACCGGGACAAGTGCCTGCAGGCAGGTATGGATTACTATATATCCAAGCCGATCAATCGGGAGGAGCTGGATTATGTACTGGAAAAGGTCAGGCAGGGACGGGAGGAAAGCTTGTGACCTGGAAAGACACTTTCCGCTCCCATAGTTAGCTTTTTCTGGAAAGGACGGTGTGGATTATGCCTGCTGAGATTATAAAGCCGGACAAACTCGTAATCATCATTACGGACGATCGCCGTGCAACCAGGCACATGATCCGAAATATACTGGAACCGGAAGGTTATCACTTACTTGAAGCAGAAAACGGCAGGGAAGCACTGGACTTGTACAACTCTTCCCAACCCGATCTTGTTTTGCTGGACATCATAATGCCCGTCATGGATGGATTGGAAGCCTGCACCCGTTTAAAACAATTGCCGGGCGGAAACCATGTGCCTGTTTTGATGTTTACCGGCTATAATGAAGGTAATGAAGTGGAAAAGGCTTTTCAGGCCGGGGCATCCGACTTTATTAACAAGCCCTTAAACCCGGAAGAACTGCGTCATCGTGTGAACAGGTTGCTGTATCTGAGAAAACTTGAGATGCAGCGGCAAGCAGCAGAAGCCAAGCTCCAGTCAAGTTACGCCGCGATTCAGTCCCTTTCCCGCAAAGTGCTTAATGCATATGAAGAGGAAAGGGTGCGGTTGGCCAGGGAACTGCATGACGAGGTGGGCATGGCGCTCACAACACTAAAACTCAATCTCCAGTTGCTCAACAAAGACCTTTCAGACAAGGGCATTGCCCATGAAGAAAGGCTGGCATCAAGTATCGACTATGCAAACAATTTGCTCAGTGCAATTCGCAGCAAGGCAGTTTTTCTGCGGCCACCCTCCCTGGACGAACTGGGTCTGGTTGCCGTTGTGGATAACATGGTTAAAGAATTGGCCCGACATACCAACATGCGCGCCGAATTGCAATTAAACGGCAAATATAAAAAACTCCCCGTGGAGATAGAAACAGCCCTTTACCGCTGCATTCAGGAAGCCCTGACCAATGTGGCCCGCCACGCCTCTGCCACAAACGTTTCCGTGAAACTGGACTGTAACAGCCAGGATGTTCTTGTAAGGATCACAGATGACGGGATCGGTTTTGATTCGCATGGGGGTAGTGACACCGGCAAACACCTGGGGTTGCAGGGGATGAAAGAAAGGGTGGCGTTGCTAAGTGGGGAGATTGCCATAAACTCATCCCCGGGAAAGGGGACAGAAATACAAATAACCATACCGTTGGACTGGTATGGAGATGGAACGAGGTGAAAGGCATGCGAGTTCTCCTGGCAGACGATCATCCCCTGTTCCGCCAGGGATTAAGGGCCCTGCTGGAAGCTAAAGATTTTATAGAGGTGGTGGGGGAAGCGAACGATGGGGCAGAAGCAGTAAACCTGACGGATAGGATGGCACCTGACGTTGTGATCATGGATATTTCCATGCCCGGTTATTGCGGTCTGGATGCTACAAAGCAAATAAAAGAGCGCTATCCTAAAACAAAAGTGGTCATACTTTCGGGGCACGCCGATAACATATATGTGGATCAGGCATTGAAGGCAGGCGCATCGGGTTATGTCCATAAAGATGCGGTCTATGACGAGCTTGCCATAGCACTGGATGCAGTTAGCAAAGACAGGCCTTACCTCAGTCCCACAGTATTGCAACCTGTAATCAAGAGTTATTTGCATACAACACCTGCTGCCGGTGCCATGAGCATATATAACAAACTGACATCCAGAGAGAAGGAGGTTTTCGGCCTGATAGTCAACGGCCGCAGCCGTAATGTTATTGCGGAAACCTTACATATAAGTCCGAAAACTGTGGACAGGCACAGGAGCAACCTGCTGGAAAAATTAAGCCTGCGTAAGGAAGGGGAAATCATGGAGTTTGCCAGGCTGGTAGGATTGACCGATTCATGATTTTCACCTCTTAACTGACAGGGCAAACTTTCTCCCAGAAAAGCCTCTTCATAATCGGGGCTTTTCTGTTTAAAAGGCAAACAGGATTAGTTCATTATGGGGAACTTTCTTATAGAATTCTGAGTAACATATTCGTTAATATATTAGCAGGTGAAAAAGGGACAGTGCTGCTGAAGGAGATGAAGCAAGAATTGAAAGTACAGCAGTCTAATGCAGGCTCATCTTTGTGTCTGGTTATAGCGGCAATAATACTCCTGGTGGGGGGACTGTACCTACTCAGCCTTTCTAATTATCTTTTCTACCATGTTCTAATCGAATTTTTATCTATTATTATTGCCATCACTATTTTTGTGATCGGATGGAGCACGCGTAAATATTCAACAAACAACATGATCTTAATTTTGGCGGCAGGTTACCTGGTCGTCGGTTCCCTCGATTTGCTCCATACCTTAGCCTATCAGGGCATGGGAGTTTTTCCCCAATACGGCTCCAACGTTGCCACGCAATTTTGGATTGCAGCCCGTTATGTTCAGGCGGGAGCCTACTTTTTGGCATCTCTTTACCTGGGTGGGGGAAAAGTGATCAACCCGAGGGCCTGGTTATACGGCTTTCTCACAGTCGGCGCTGTTTTCACATACGCAATCTTTGCCGGCTTTTTCCCGGTCAGTTTTGTGGAAGGGGAAGGCCTTACTACCTTTAAGATTGCCAGTGAATTTATAATTTCTGCCATATTGGCGGCGTCGGGGATTGTATTCTGGAAAAAAAGAACTTACCTGGGAAGAAACATCCTAACCTTGCTGCTTCTGGCCGTTGTATTTACAATTTTATCCGAAATGAGCTTTACCCTTTATACGGATGTTTTCGGTTTTTTTAACTTCCTCGGGCACATCTTCAAGTTGGTCGCTATTGCTTTTATTTACCGCGCCCTCATCTATGAATCATTAACAAACCCTTTCCAGTCGCTTTTTAGAGAGATTGCCACGGTTAACGAGAAGCTTACCCACAATGAAAAAAAATTCAGGGACCTGGTGGAACAGAGCACAGATTGGGTCTGGGAAGTGGACCATG
>SLRC01000150.1 GCA_007131175.1 Syntrophomonadaceae bacterium | reverse complement strand
GCAGCCGCTGTAAGGCATCGATGGAGCTTGCCAGGGCATTCTCCGTAGCTGAAAGCCAGGAGATTCCCTCGCCAATATTGCGTTGGTACTGTTCATTGCGGGCCAGTCCTGTCCCGGCGATGCGCATGACCTTATAGGTGCCAATGGGATCCTGGGAAGGCCGGTCAAATATTTTTCCCGTGGCCAATTGGTTGGAGCGCCGATTTAAAGCATACATGTTGTTTTTGAGGTTACGGTTTACAGCATGTGCCAGCATGCGGTGTGTAACGCGCACGGTGAGTACCTCCCTTTATCCGTTATCTGCCCGTATTATTAATGAGCACTTCCAGCATCTCGTCAATGGTGCTTAAAAATTTTGCTGCAGCGTTGTAAGAATGTTGGAACTGAATGAGGTTTAGCATTTCATCATCCAGGGAAACGCCGGACACCGATTCCTGGTGTTCTCTCATCCTCACTTCCACTGCACCCATGGCAAGGGTCATCCGTTCTGCTTCCCGCCCCGCTACGCCAAGTTCGGCGATCATGCCGCGAAAATAATCGTGGAAGGTGGCCTTATCGCCCTGCATTACCTTTGAATCACGCAGGCGGGCGATGGAGAGGGCGTTGGCCCCGTCCCCTAACGCACCCTTGCTTTCTGCCGCTGCGATATGGGCAAGATCGGAACGCACCTCGCTGCTGAGACGGAACTTTTTGACGGCGCGGTGAAGATAGTCGTTTATATTTTGCGGCTGGTAAGGTCCCACACTGAAGGAGGCTGCTTCAGGCTCGTCCATAAGTTCATCAATGGTTACATACCAAATAACGTCCCGGTGCTCGCCGCTGTTTTGATCAAGTTGAAAGAATTTCATTTCGTTCGTCTGGCCATTGAGGGTATCTTCATTTAATACCAATTTGTGGACCTCGTCACCGTTGTGGGAGAGGGAATAGGTGTGTTCATCCACGGCGCCTGCAGCAGCTACATTAACCACAAACTTGTCACCTGCAGAAAAATTGCCCGTATCAGCCAGATTTAAGTCCAGGGTCAGTGTTTCCAGTACATCCCCCAGTTCATTCCGCGAACTGTATTCCAGGGTATTATTTTCGCCTCCCGTGTAAAGTTTCTTAACCCCTTTCCCAAAGCTTGTATTACCCTCTTTATCCGTATGGTAGAGGTAATAATTTACATAAACATGGTCGTCCCCCACCCGGGTGACTTCAAAAAGGATGGATGAATTTAAAGTGGTGTCATCATCAACTATTGCTTCCTGAACCAGGCTTTCGCTGTTCAGGCTGTACGTTGCCGCCACCTCCCCGTTTGCCAGGTACGGGGGATCATCAGGAACAAAGGCGGTACTGATGGTATAAACACCACTTAGCAGCTTGTTGTAGTCGGACCATTTTCCCATGTTGAGACCCGTTATGTTTTCATCCTTTGCTGCACCAAGTTCCAGGGAAAGTTTAGCGATGTCAATTTCCCCCGGCATCACATCTTCCCATGGTTCAAAGAAGTTTACACCAACGCTGCCCTCAAGGCCGCTGCCCTCACGGTGCAGGGTGTTTACCTCCAGAACCAGCGTAAAGACCAGCTCATCAACGGCCCGCTGGTAGGCAAATACTTCGTTGTTATAGGATTGGAGTAACCCTTTCAGCTTGCCCCCTGCAATATTGAGCATTGAATCCATCTCATTGTATATGAATATCTGGTCCTGCAGTTTATCTTCATCGGTTATTCCTTCCGTGTGCAACTTAAAATAGCGGTCATCCTGCACAAGGATCCGACCGCCGGCCAGCACTTCCACACCCCCGTTATCTTTTTTAATGGTGCGGATATTGATAATTTCGCTCAATTCCTGCAAACGCTTGTCCCGCTCATCAAGCATTTCGTTTGATTTTTTGCCGATAGCCTGCATAAACATGATGCTTTTATTAAGTTCGGCAATTTCCCGGGCCAGACCGTTGACATCATTAACCGTTGCGGAGATCTCTTTCTCCAGATCAAACTTGAGATCATCCAGGCGGTCGTAAATTCCCCCCAAAACATTGATCAGGGTTTCGGCCTGTTCCCGCAGGCTAATCCGCACAGCATAGCTTTCCGGGTTTACACTCACTTCCTGCCAGGCATCAAAAAAATCACTGAGCGCCGTATTGATACCCATATCCCCCGGCTCCAGAAAGATTGTCTCAATGGATCCCAGTGTTTCACTTAACCGGGCCCAATAGCTCCTGTTGGTAATGGCGCTAATGATCTGGTTGTCATAGAATTCACTTCTGATCCGCTCAATATCGGAGACTTCCACGCCATACCCGGGAGGGGTCTCCACACCGGGGACTGCAGCGGGAACAAGTGCCTTCATGTGCTGAATTTGGCGGGTATAGCCTTCCGTGTTGGCATTGGCGATATTCTGTCCGGATACGTGAGCACCTTTTTGCTGCACGTGAATTGCCCGGCGTCCTATCTCAAAACTGCCGAAGGTGCTGCCGCTCATTCGTTACACCTCCTGAAAAATGTACTGTCCTGAAAATGCGAAAAGAAGTTAGATAGTTAGATAGTTGGTTGCTGATAGGAAAAGATAAAACCAGGAAAAATCGAACATTCAACCCATTTTCATTTATCTGATGGTGCAGGAACCGTCAGGGCCGGCATGTGGATCAGGCGTTGGAATCGAGGATGCCGGTCCGCAACGTTTTTTTTTGATTTTTCGCTCCACTGGCGGAGTAAAGGTTTTCCCCGGCATGGGGAACAAGGAGCCGCAAAGCCTGTTCCACGAGCTGCTGGTTAAAAAGGAGCAGCCGCCGCGTTATCTTTTGCCGGCTCCGCAGGGAATCATGCAGATCTAAAATAGATCTGCGCAGATGCTCCAACTTGGCAGCACCGGGAGGATTTTCCCGGTGCAGGTACTCTTTCAGGGTAATATTTTCAGGAACCGTGACGGCCCGCTGCTGCTCCAACTCCAGCATATTTGCGGCCAACTGCTCCTTCTGTGCATTCAGTTTCTCCAGCCCTGCAACATCACGTTCAATAAGGACCTGGCGTGTTTGCTCTTCCAGCTCCAGCATTTTCTGTAAAATGACTTCCTCTTCCCGCAAAATATCCTGTAACCGTCCGCTATCGATCATAAAAAACCCTGGTTCCTTAACATTGACCGATGAAACCAGGTTATCCCTCCCTCTTTTGTAAATATTTACCATGGAAGTGAAGCATAACACCCCGCACCTGCCCTGCCTTCTTATAAGCCTGGAGGTTAATTGGTTCAGGAAATGCGTCCTTCTTCGATGGCCTGAAGGATAATATCGGCCAGTTCTTCTGCCTCCACCTTGTATTCACCGGCTTCGATGCGGCGGGTCAACTCACTTAACCTCTCCGCCCGGGAGGCGTCCATCTCGTCAAGGCGGGCCAGTTCTTTTTTAAGAATTTCACTGCCTGCTGAGATCTCCACCCTGTCCACACGGGGAGGGGAAGAGGTGGCCTGGGGCTTGGCCTTGGCCCGCACCTGGTCCTGTTTTATAATTTTGTCGATCAAGCTGATTATTTCCGGACGGTTTACTTTCATCTACCTCACCCTTTGCCCCTCGCATGGGGCTGAGCTTCCTTTCAATAATCTTATCGTCCCCGATCCGGTATTTTTAAAGGGGAAACGTAAAAAAACGCGGCGGAAATATGTTTCTACTCCCTTTTATCCGCCTCCCCGGCCCCTACCGCTTCCATCTCTTCCTGCTCTCTTTTATGCATGAAGAGGGCCAGGTCAACAACACGGCAGGCGTAACTCCACTCATTATCGTACCAACTAACCACCCGTACCATGTTCCCACCTGTTACCATGGTGCTCAGACCATCCACAACACTGGAGTGGGGGCTGCGCCGGTAATCCATGGAAACAAGGGGTTCATCGCTAAAGGCAAGGATTTGCGGTATTTCTGCTGCCGCATCCTTTAATGCCTCGTTAACTTCGGCTTCATCCACATTTTTCTCAAGCAGTGCCACAATATCGAGGAGGGAAACAGTGGGTGTGGGAACACGGACGGCGAAACCATCGATACGTCCCTTTAACTCCGGCAGCACTTCACCCACTGCGCGGGCCGCCCCCGTGGAAGTTGGAATCAGGGAAAGGAATGCGGCGCGGGCACGGCGCAGGTCTTCGTGGGGATAATCCAACAAGCGCTGATCGTTGGTGTAGGCATGGGTGGTATTGATAAGGGCCTTTTGCACGCCAAAGTTTTCATGAAGCACTTTCACCACCGGAGCCAGGGCATTGGTGGTGCAGGATGCATTGGAGACCACCTGGTGATGAGCCGGCTCGAAGTTTTTTTCGTTTACCCCCATCACAACGGTAAGGTCAGGATCCTTCATGGGGGCAGTGACAATCACCCTTCCCGCCCCGCTCTGCAGGTGTCCG
>SLRC01000095.1 GCA_007131175.1 Syntrophomonadaceae bacterium | reverse complement strand
GCAAGATCATATTTTCAGTGGCATGGTCGATACGGACAACATAGCCCTGATTGGCCACTCCCGCGGCGGTGAGGCTGCCGCCCTTGCCGCAGTCTTGAACAAACTGCCGGCGCACCCGGATCATGCCGCGCTGCGTTTTAATTTTGACTATAACATACGCGCCGTCATTGCCATCGCACCCTCGGACGGCCAGTACCGGCTGCGTAAACGGGATACGCCCCTTAAGGACATTAACTACCTGGTCCTGCAGGGATCGGCAGACAGTGATGTCCGCTCCTTTGAGGGGTCAAGGCAGTATGACCGCGTTTCTTTTACCGGTGACCGGCAAAGTTTTAAGGCTGCAGTTTACGTTCACGGGGCCAACCACGGGCAATTCAACACAGAATGGGGACGCGTGGATCTGTATGCGGCAGCGTGGTTTTTGAATCGCGGTGACATCATGCCTTTCCACGAGCAAAAGACAGTGGCCAGGGTTTTAATTAGTGGCTTTTTGGAAGCCTCCCTGCGCGGCATGGAGCCATATGAAGCGCTCTTTGAGAACCCCCTTACCGGGCGCAATTGGCTGCCACCCACGGTTTATCTGTCCCATTACCAGAATTCCCGGGATAGGCTCATTGCCACCTTTGAAGAGGATTTTAATCTTGAAACCACAACCTATGCGGGGGGACGTCTCAGGGGCTTCAACCTGACAACCTGGCGGGAAGAAGCTGTAACCCTGGGTGAAGGCCGCCTGCGCGATACGGTAAGTGCACGCATAGGCTGGGATGAGACGCAAAATAAGGAAACGGCGTCTTACAACCTGCAACTACCTGCGGGCTTTTACCCGGAGCCAGGGGACAAACTAACTTTTGCCCTGGCCAATGCATCAAAAGTGCGAGCATCTCTTGATTTTACAATTGAGCTAACAGACCGGGCAGGCCTGCAGGCAAGGTTACCTCTCAGCCACATCATGCCTTTGCAGCCGGCTCTGCCCTACCGTATGTTCAAACCACCGCTTCAGGTGCCCTTTGAAGTGGAGCCCGTGTTTGTAACCTTTGCTTTTCCCCTTACGGAATTTGCTGCAATGCACAATGCCTTCGACCCTGGTACAATACGTGAAATCAGGTTTGTATTTGACCGTTCACCCCGGGGCGAAATATTTATCGATGATATTGGTTTTCGCTCATAAAAAAAGTGGGTTGGAAGTATAGCAAGGCTGACAACTACTTGTGCATCTTTCCAATACCCAGGTCTTGACAAGAGAGTAATTAAGCTATAATACATAATTATAGCAGTGTTATACCAGAAAAGTGTTAAATCTGAAAAAATACCATATACGCAAGATTAAAAAAATGAGGGAGAGAGCTGAGTGTCCAAATCCGATAAAAAGAATACAATACTTTTTGTGCTCATTGTTTACATCATTACTTTTTCTTTAAATTATTATTTATATAAGCAGGGAGGCTATGCTTCAGTTTTGGCGCAGGCGCTTGTGCCTCTGCAGATGTTGATTCCTGCCCTGGTGGCGGTGGCTCTGATTATCAAGGAGAAAGGAAAATTCCGGGATTATGGATGGAAATTCGGTGGGATCAGGTTTTATCTAATCGCCTACCTGCTCATGGTTGGTTATCATCTGCTTCACTCTCTGCTGAGCCTGGGTTTGGGACTCAGCGAATATGTGGGCCTGGCCGAGGGTTTCAGCAGGCTTGCCCCGGACTTGCAGTGGCCAATCTGGCAGATATTTCTCCTGATTTTTATCCTGGGTCCGGTGCAAAATATTATCTTCGGTTTTGGTGAGGAATTCGGCTGGCGCGGTTACCTGCTAAACAAGCTTCTGCCCGGAGGACTCTGGTATGCCATCCTGGTGAGTGGCGTTATCTGGGGTCTCTGGCATGCACCGGTTGTTCTGATGGGCCATAACTTTCCTGAAAACCCGTATCTCGGTGTACTTATAATGACTGTTTCGGTTATACCCATAGGGGCGATTTTTGTATGGTTGAGGCTTAAGTCCGGCAGCGCTGTGGTGGTGGGCTTTGCCCACGGTGTCCTCAACGGGACGGTCTTCCTGGGGGGAGCTTTTTTCCCCACCGCTTCCATGCTCTGGGTCAATCCTATTGGCCTGTTAGGGCTGCCGCTGCTTACCCTCATTGCCTGGTTGCTCTTTCGCTTTTTCCCGGTGGAACTGCCCCGGGTAGTGGAGGATTAAACCGTGGAAGAAAAACTTATTGCTCCCTGCGGGATGAATTGTGGGGTATGTATCAGTTTTCTGTCAATGAAAAATGATTTGCATAAGCAAGGTATTAATAATAAATACTGTGAAGGTTGCCTGCCTCGTGGAAAAAATTGTCTACACATGGGCGACAGGTGTCAGACTCTCATGCAAGGACTTATTCGTTTTTGCTATGGGTGTAAGGAATTTCCCTGTAAACGCCTTAAAGGTCTTGATAAACGTTACCGGACAAAATACCATTTAAGCATGATTGAAAACCTGTGGGTAATTAAAAAACATGGCCTGGACTACTTCCTTGAAAAAGAAAAGGAAAAATGGAGTTGCCCTGATTGCGGTAATACCATATGCTGTCATAAGGGTCTATGTCTGAATTGTCAAATTGATATACTGCACCAAAACAGGAAATACCGCTGGGGTGATGAATAAATACTATAGTTTCCCGGAATCGAGCTGCCCAACGAAGTTGTAACCGTGTTTGAGGAGGGCATTGTATGAAAGAAACTGTTTTTACCATCCAGCCTACAGGTCTTGAAGAGCGAATACATGTATTGGATTTCCTGAGGGGTTTTTCCCTTTTTGGTGTATTGCTTGTGAATATGACCCTCTTCAGAACTACAATTTTTGAATATCCCCGGCGCATTTTTGATTATGCGGAGGTGACGGACCAGTGGATCTTCCTGATTATTCAAATATTTATCAGCGGCAAATTCATCTCTGTATTATCCTTTCTGTTTGGTCTGGGGTTTTTTTTGTTCATGGAAAGAGCTGAGCAAAAGGGGCTTTCTGTTGTCCCTCTTTACCGGCGGAGATTGTTGTATTTACTCCTTTTTGGTGTTTTACACCTGGTTTTTGTTTGGAACGGTGATATCCTGCACACTTATGCCCTGGCCGGTCTGGTTCTCCTGTGGCTGCGTAAAAAAACCCTGCAAACCCTGCTGCGTTGGATGACTTTCTTTTTCGTCCTGTCTGCTTTTATGGCTGGAATGGCAGCCTGGATTGAATTTTGGGCAGAAAATATGCTTGACCAGAAATTGCTGCAACAGCAGGCGTTCTACAGCATGCTGGCATGGGAAACTTACAGTGCAGGCTCTTTTTGGGAAATTGTTCAGTTCCGGTTCTTTTATGAACTGCCCAACCTGCTTGTATCGCTTCTGTACACCATTCCTTTTGTCCTGGTATTGTTCCTGGCAGGCCTTTATGCGGGCCGCCGAAATATTTTCCGTGACATAGAAGGCAACTTGCCTTTTCTCAGGAAAATTTGGCTGGTGACTGGTGTTTCTGGTATGGTGATTACCATATTTTATGTCTGCATCGAACTGGGTGTATTGCAACCGGGGCTGCTCCAGGCTGCAATCCTGCTGGAAGTGAATAAACATATCTCCGCAATTCTGCTCAGCTTTTTCTACATGTCTTCACTGCTGATTTTGCTGGCTTCTAAAAGAATAAGCCAAATGGTCTTTGCTCCCCTTGCGTATCTTGGACGTATGACCCTGACCAATTATTTGATGCAGTCGTTAATCTGTGTGTTCATTTTTTACGGTTTTGGTCTTGGTTACCTGGGAAAAATTAACCTTGCAGGGGTATTGGCTCTCACACTGATCATTTATACACTACAGGTTGTTTTCAGCTATTTTTGGTTGAAACGGTTTAGGTTTGGCCCCATGGAATGGTTCTGGCGCAGGCTCACTTATAAAAATATTTAGTAGAAGAAAAACTAAGAAAGTTTGCTTCAGGGCCATACTTACGTGAAAAAAGCTTAAAAGATTTTTTGCTGATCAGTCATTACCAATATGAGACAGGAGATAGGATTATGTATTATGAGAATGAAATAGGAAAAGTATATTACGAGATCCACGGCGAAGCAGAAAATGCACCGGTAGTGGTCTTTTCCCATGGTATACTAATGGATCACAGGACATTTATGCCCCAGGTTGATGCCTTAAAAGAACGATACAGGGTAATCCTTTGGGATATGCCCTATCACGGAATGTCAGCGCCTATAAATGATAAAGCACCTTTTACGTTAACTGCTGCCGAGTTTATTGTCCAATTACTGGATCATACGGGAACAGATAAGGCGATTTTGGTTGGCCAGTCCCTGGGCAGTTTTGTTACCCAACAGGTTACTGCTAGATATCCCGAAAGAGTAGCAGCCACGGTCCATATCGGAGGAGG
>SLRC01000040.1 GCA_007131175.1 Syntrophomonadaceae bacterium | reverse complement strand
CCCAAACCGGAAACATCTTCAATGGCAGGGTTTGCATAAAGAATCTTTGCTTTGTTGTCCAATATAAGGAAAGCGTCATTCGAGTGTTCCCAAAGCGTTTTTAACTCGTTTATGCTTTCCAACAGAAATCATCCCCTCTTTTTCCGGTATAAATATATATTTTTGCATCTTTTTGCTATTCTACAATAAATAACATTAAATAACATTTTTATTCAACTATTAAGAAGAGCCGGACTTTTGTTTAGATAGAAAACAGATAAGCATTTCACGCATTGCAGTGCTTTTCCCAAGGTATGTTAGAGAAACCTCTTGTGTTATAATATTTGCGCCAGACCATATTCATGAATTACATGGAGATTATTAAATGAAAAACCTCGTTCTTCCACCCACCCCAAAAACGATTCTGGACAAAATGTCCGAAGGGGGGTTTTCCTGCTACCTCGTAGGCGGAAGTGTCAGGGATATGCTCCGGGGGCGTGTGCCGTCTGACTATGACTTCGTAACAGATCGGATCCCGGCTGAAATTGTGGCTGCAGCGGAAAAAGCAGGATGGAAGGTGTGGAAACAAGGGATTGCCTTTGGCGTGGTAAACGTTTTGCTAAAGGGCATAATCTATGAAATCGCCACCATGCGCACGGAAACATACGGGACAGACCCCCATCGCCCTGATAGAGTAGCATTTGTAAAAGACATAGTTAATGATCTCTCCCGGCGTGACTTTACTATAAATGCCATGGCAATGGATAAACAGGGCCGGATTATCGATCCCTTTGGTGGAAAGGATGATTTAAAGAAAGGGATTATCCGTTGCGTTGGACAGCCCGGACAACGCTTTTATGAAGATCCCCTGCGCGTTTTGCGTGCCGCCCGTTTTATCTCCAAAACAGGCTTCACGGCAGATCCGAACATTGCCACAGCTGCCCAGGACGAAAGAATACTCCACCGTTTTAAACGGCTCTCCTTGGAGCGGGTCAGGGATGAACTTGAAAAAATATTACTCTCCACTTATCCCTCCCGTGGTTTGAATTTTCTTGTTAACACTGAGATTCTGCGAAGCTCCTGCAGTGGCAAGACAAGGGGAGAAAGGGAAGATATTCCCATCCTGCCGGAGATAGCCGCCATGCAAGGTGTGAAACAAAATCCCCGCTTTCACGCTTATGATGTGCTGGAACACACTCTTAAGACTGTGGAAGACATCAATCCCCAACCGGTTCTGCGCTGGGCTGCACTGCTGCATGATGTGTCTAAAGGTAAGGAGGGAACAAGATGCCTGAATAAACGGGGTGAAATTGCCGACTACGGACATGCAAGTGCCGGTGCCCAACTGGCCCGGGATATCCTGGACCGGCTCAGGCTGCCGCCAAAAACTGCAGACAGGATCGTGTGGCTTATAAAAAATCACATGATTGTTCCAGGAGCTGATTACAGGTACATGGCAAAGTGGGTAAAAAAACGCTCCCGGGAATTTACGGATCGGAAAACTTTTATGGAGGCAACGGGGCAGCTGTTCTTACTGGCAGACTCCGATAATCGGGCAAGGGGCAAGAAAGTTGAAGAATCCTATATCAGCGATGTTACGGAAAACTTTTTAAAAGTAATGTCACATTCTGTCCTGTATCCATCAGAGCTTAATATCAGTGGGGAATACATTGCTCAAAAATTAGGTAAGGGTCAACAGGTGGGAAAGACCTTACGGGACCTGCTCATTGATGTGCAAACCGGCCGGCTGGCTAACAGCAGAGAGATACTAAAGGCCGCGGTAAACAAAAAAGCAAGAAGGCTTGCCCGTTACAGAATATAAAACAGGCCTACTGCCTGTATAACCTGTATCTTAGCTTTTCCCTTAACTGCAATGTTTTGAGAAGCTTTTCTCCTGCCTGGCTTGCCTCTTTCATCACTTTTTCACACTTTGAGGCTTCCCCTGCTGCAAAAAGATTTAAAGCCTTAACCGTACTAACTACCCTGTAGCCTAAAGCTTCCAGAGGTTTTTCCATTAATTCGGAAGTATAGCCCATATCTGCCTCTTTTTGTTGTTCACAAACGGCAACTACTGAAGCATATTTTCCCCCTAAAGCTTCGTTTACCCCCATCCAAACGGAACGGTCAGCTTCATCAAAAGCTTCAAAGCAATAACACCTGTCAATAAAAGTTTTCATATCTGCTGAAACGTTATAAAAATATGCAGGGGATCCTAGAATAATTGCATCAGCCTCCAAAATTTCCGGGTATATTTTTTGCATACCATCATTGATCACGCAAGCATAAGTATCCTTGCAGCCTTCGCAACCATTACAGCCTTTAATATCATAGTCCCCCAAAAATATTAATTTCGTATCAAAGCCCTTTTTCTTAAAAGGCTTTAATACCTCTTGCACCAAAGCAACCGTGTTTCCATTTTTTCTCCGGCTTCCCACAACACCAAGTATTTTCAACCTGCAAACCTCCAACTCACTTTGACTCTATCCACCACCGGTGGAGTTTTTAGAGAACTCAGCATCCTGTTGCTGTAAAAAGGGCTAGGGCGATAAACAAAATTACAGCAACCAACACAGCTATTTTTCCAAACATAGAGGTTACTCCTTCCTTAGAAATATTTTTAACGTTTCTTGTACCGAGGACCCTCGGGGAAAAATATTATCACGGGTCCCCATAACCTAAAGCATGGTCTCTGCCAAAAGGTTTGTATTGTGTTTTACCTGTTTCCGGAATAAAAAGGCTTTCACCAAATAGTCTTACCTCATCGCTGCCGGATATGGTAAAAAAAGCCGAAACACCCACAGGCATAGTAAAATCAAAAAGTGCCGCCACTGCTTCGGCCAAAGGATCGGTTAGCGCCATCACTTCTGGAAAATTGGTAGGGTTAAACAATAGATGAAGCTTAATTTCAATAGAACCGTCTTTTACATCTATTTCTTGTACAGAGTAGAACTTGTTTCCTTCTTTGGCAAGTGCTTTTATCTCTTCTATTTTTGCCGCGCTAATCGAAGTGTCGGGCCTAGCATTTTCCTCGTTTTTCAAGCCAGCAGGGTCACTTTTGCAGCCTGCCAACATAAACATAAGTAAAAGCACCAGAAAATATTTCATCCCTTACACCTTCCACCTTTTTGGCCAAGCTGATCGCCTTACATGTTCTTATTTGATAATTATAACAGTTTAAAGGATAACAATAAAGTATTATTTTCCCCTCGATGACAATTTGCTGGAATTAGTAAGTCTGCAGAAATAAGAGGATCAATGAAAGGGCAGGCTGGAACTGCCCCTGGAAGAGGGCTAAAATGAAGGATTAATGCAACAGGTCAATAATATACAATTTTTTTGTGACGCATCATAAATTTAAAAGCTATCCGGTAAACCGGGTGTTCACGTCGTTCCAGTTGACCAGATTCCACCAGGCATCAATAAAGGAAGCCCGCTTATTTTGATACTGCAAGTAATAAGCATGTTCCCAGAGATCTATAACCAGCAAAGGAGTCACCCCCCACTGGGTGAGATTCTGGTGCTTCTCTGCCATCAGAACCTCCAACTTGCTAAACAGGGGGTTCCAGCAAAGGAGGACCCATCCGGAACCTTCAACGGCGACAGCTGCTGCTGAAAACTGCCCTTTAAAGTCAACAAAACTGCCAAAATCAGCTTCAATACGCCTGGCAACAGCTCCACTGGCCGTGCCCCCACCTTCAGGCATCATATTGGTCCAAAAGATACTGTGCAGAATATGTCCGGAGCCGTGGAATGCAAGTTCCCTTTCCCAATGCTTTACCAGGGAAAAGTCACCTTGTCCGCGGGCTTCTTTAATTTTTGTTGCGGCATTATTCAAACCGTCTACATAGGATTTATGGTGTGCTGTATGGTGCAATCGGAGGGTTCTCTCTTCATAATACGGTTCAAGCCCATCATAGGCATAGGAAAGTTCAGGTAATTCATGTTTCATATTTGATCAGTTCTCCCTTATAATAATTTATTTTAGTTATATCCAAAGGTTCAACCACAATACGTTAAACTTATTTCAAACATAAAAACACAAATAAAGGAAGTGCAACAGGTAAAGCAGAATAGTTAAACTAGGTAACGCTCGTCAGATATTTTAGGGAAGGTGGGGAGAAATATTTCATTTAGCCAAAAGCAATTTCCATTTTTTTATGGCTGGGTTGTAGCTGCCCTCATGTTTTTTGCGCTCAGTACGTTTGGAATCCGCATTTCATTTGGGGCGTACTTTACAACATGGGAAGATGATTTCATGATCGGCAGGACAGCTGTGGCAATGATTTCTACCCTCGGTTGGATTTCCTTTGCTGTCTTTCAGCCAGTAATCGGAAAGCTAATTGACCGTTACGGTTCCCGCCTCGTTCTTACTTGCAGTATATTGTTAATTGGATTTACATTATTGTTGTCTGCCGGTGCTGCAGCGTTCTGGCAGTTAACCATCCTTT
>SLRC01000014.1 GCA_007131175.1 Syntrophomonadaceae bacterium | reverse complement strand
CCAAAAAAAATGTATTTGTCTGGTTTGTATCATTGTAATAATGGGGTTCCTAATCTCCGGCTGCAGTACCGGGGAAGCAGAAAATAAAGAGGGCTTACAAATAGTCACCAGCATTTCTATTTTAGCCGATATGGCCGAAAATATCGTTGGTGAGCGGGGCACTGTGGATTTTCTTGTCCCCATTGGCGACAAACCGGAAGATTATGAACCTCTCCCCAGTGACATGCAAAAAGTAAGCACTGCCGATCTGCTTATATTAAATGGGTGGTCCCTGGAAGAGGGTATTGAACGGTCAATGGCTAACATAACTGAAAGCATGGTCTTTGCTACTGCAGGCATTACACCAATCCCTTTGGTAGGCGAGGATGTCCCCGACCCCCATGCCTGGTTTAATGCTCAATTTGTGGCTGATTATTATGTGGAAAATATTTTAAATGCATTGATCCGGCTAGACCCGGACGGAGCAGCGGGATACAGGCGTAATGCTGCAGCTTATACTTATGAATTAAAAGAATTGGATACATGGATTAAAGATCAGGCAGCAAAGATTCCCGAAGCTAACAGGGTTATTGTAATCAGTGAAAATGCTTTAAAGTATTTTGGCGAAGCATACGGCTTTCAAACAGAGGGAATTTGGGAGTTAAATTCCCACGAAGAAGGGACCCCGCAGCAAATGTCCAGGATTGTTGATCTGGTTGTGGAAAAGGGGATTCCCGCCGTCTTTGTGGAGAGCACCGTGGATCAAAGGTATATGAAAATTATCAGTCATGAAGCAGGAGTGCCTCTGGCAGGGGAAATCTTTACCGATGCCCTGGGCCTGCCCGGAAGCGGTGCGGATACGTATATTAAAATGATGGAATATAACACCGAATTAATCGTGCGGGGATTAAGCCAATAATAAAGCAGAATGTTTGGAGCAGCAACTCTTCGGCTCAGTTCCATCAACGCCTGAAGACCCTGTTTTTAGAAACTATTTCCTAAAATTAACTGTTACCATAAATTTAAGCTCCTGGATACTATTCGGGAGCTTTCAGTGCCTATATCGATTAAATGAATTTATTTAAGTTTATTAGCTGATCTTTGCAGGATATTTAAGTTGAAAAAAGAATAAATAGTTACAAATATGATAGGCTCCATAGACGATAAAGTCCTAGAAAATGAAAAGGAGTTAATCACATGAAGCATACATGCGGTAAGCAAGGGATTGGTTTTAAAGTATTGATGATGCTGGTGTTGGCACTGTTCCTTTTGTCATGTGCAGCAGGATGTGGGGGTGGTGGGAAAACTGATCAAGCGGGGATGCCTGCAGCAGATAACTACGACAGTTTGCCGGTAATTCCCATTAAGGAATCCCTTGAAGAATACCGGGGACAGCACGATTCAATCTATCGCTTCCTGGTGACGGGGAATACACAAGGTGCAGTCTGGGGCACCGGTATTTATACAGACGATTCGAACCTCGGTGCTGCGGCCGTGCATGCCGGTTTTCTTGAACCGGATCAGATGGGCGCACTCGTTGTCCGCATCCTCCCAGGCCAGCAAAGCTATTCCGGGAGCCAAAAAAATGGGGTCACCAGCAGTGATTACGGCAGCTGGTCAGGAAGTTTTGAAATTATCAGTGCGATGCTGATCCGGGACGAAGAACCGGCCTCGGCAGGCAGAGAAGTGGCGACAGCACCTACGGAAGCGGCAGGGGAGTCCGCCGGGCACAGCGAGGAACAACCCTCAAGCCAAGAAACCAGCAGTTCCGAGAATATATTCAGTGATGGGTATTTTACGTTTGATAAATCAACAGGAACCATTGAAAAATACGAAGCTTCTGCAAAAGATGTGGTTATACCCGATAAAATAGATGGCATACCTGTAACAACGATAGGAGTTTTTGCATTCAATAAACTTTCAATAACCTCAGTAATCATCCCCGATAGTGTAACTGCTATAAATGGGCATGCTTTTGCAAATAACGATCTAACCTCAGTAACAATCCCCGATAGTGTAACTTTTATTGGTAATAGTGCTTTTTTAAACAACAATTTAACCTCGGTAACAATCCCCGATGGAGTGACTACTATTGGTCCATTTGCTTTTTCGAAAAATAATTTAACCTCAGTAACAATCCCCGACGGTATAACAGAAATAGCCTCAACGGTGTTCGAATATAACAATTTAACCTCGGTAATAATTCCCGATGGTGTAACGTCTATCGGAAAGTCTGCTTTTGCAAATAATAATCTAACCTCAGTAACGATTCCCGATGGCATAACGTCAATAGGTGATGCTGCTTTTGCAAGAAATAATCTAACCTCAGTAACGATTCCCGATGGCGTAACGTCCATCGGTGATGGTGCTTTTGCAAGAAATAATTTAACCTCAGTAACAATTCCCGATAGTGTAACTACTATTGGATCTTATGCTTTTTCAAGAAATGATTTAACCTCAGTAACAATCCCCGATGGTGTAATGCGGATAAGAAGATCGGCTTTCCAATATAATCAATTAACTGCTGTAGAAATACCAAATAGTGTAACGGATATAAGTATCTATGCTTTTTACAATAATAATCTAACCTCAGTATTAATCCCAGACCATACCAAAGTTCATCATTATGCATTTGACAATAATGTGGTTATTACAAAGTATTAAGGTATTAATGAAAAGATCAGTCGTTTTCAAAGGATGCAGAAGCTATGCGGGGTAGAACGGCAAAGGAATGGTCCTGCTAGGGGAAGCCATATCGCATACCGTATTGTCCAATATTGTGGACAATAGCAGTATTACCTGAATTTAAAATGATGTATGAGACTGTCATTTTCCGCTTTGCAAAATGTTTGCAAACGCCCTTTTGAACCAAAAACATGCGTGAGGCCTAAAGCCTCACGCATGCTCTGGAACTGTCCTTTCATGCTGGTCGGGGCGACAGGATTTGAACCTGCGACCTCCTGGTCCCAAACCAGGCGCGCTACCAAGCTGCGCCACACCCCGCTGCGACCACCTTACAAAATATAGAGCAGTCGATTTTCTGTAGTGATAAAAGTTTAACACGGGGAAAGTGAAAATGCAACTACCGCTGCAGTTTTAATCTCTCTTGCAGAATCTTTTTTGCTTTTTGCAGAGCTTTTCCACGATGGCTGATACGGCTTTTACTCTCCCGGTCCATTTCCGCAAATGTCCGTTCCTTCCCTTCCGGGATGAAGAGGGGGTCATAACCAAAGCCCCCTTTGCCCCTGGGTGCAACAGCAATATGGCCGTGACATTGTCCCCGGACTGTGGTGGCAGGTTTTCCCGGTTGGGCCAGGGCAATAACACATGTAAAACAGGCTTTTCTTTGTGCTGCCGGAACTTTTTCCATTAGTTCCAGCAGCATGGCATTATTTTCTGCATCCCTCGCCTGCTCTCCGGCAAAACGGGCTGAATAGACTCCCGGCCGCCCGGAAAGGTGCTCCACCTCCAGGCCCGAATCATCTGCCAGGGCCATCTCTCCTGTAAGGTGACTGATTGTCTCCGCCTTTAAGATGGCATTTTCTTCAAATGTTGCCCCGTCCTCTTTCACTGGAGAGATCTGTGGGTAATCAGCCAGGGAGAGTATCTCTACAGGAAGATAATCCAGTAAATCCTTTAATTCTGCCACTTTCCCACTATTGTGGGTAGCTAATATTATTTTTTTGACTTTTTCCCGTTTCCCCGTCCCCGCCTGCACACCCAGGACCGCCTCCTGCTTCTCAATGAGACAGCGAATCCCGGCACCGGCCAGGTCTAAAAGCTCGTTTAACTGTTCCCTGCTGAAGGGCTTTTTCTCTGCCGTGCCCTGCAATTCCACCAGTTGGCCGCGGCCCGTCATTACCACATTCAAATCCACATCGGCAGCACTATCCTCAGCAAAGGACAGATCCAGCAGTGTTTTGTCCTTCACCAGGCCAACACTTACTGCAGCCAGATAATCCTTAAGGGGCCAACGGGAAATTTTCCGCTCTCGCAGCAATTTTTCAAGGGCGTCAGCGAGGGCGATATAAGAACCTGTTATGGCCGCCGTCCTTGTTCCCCCATCAGCCTGCAAAACATCGCAATCAACCCGGATCGTCCTTTCTCCCAGAGCCTCCAAATCCACCACAGCCCTAAGAGAACGACCGATTAAGCGCTGGATTTCACTTGTGCGTCCACTTACCCGCCCCCGTATTGACTCCCGGGGACTGCGCTTGTGTGTGGAGCGGGGCAGCAAAGAATATTCGGCAGTTACCCAGCCCCGTTGTTCCCCTCGCATCCAGGCTGCAGTACTCTCTTCCACTGTGGCGGCGCATAAAACGAGTGTCCGCCCCATTTCCAGCAAAACGGACCCCTCCGCATAACGCAGATACCCCCTGGTAAAGTTTACATCTCGCAGTTCGTTATACTTGCGCCCATCTGCTCGCATCCTCATCCCGCCTTTCTAAGGCTACTGTTGCTATTCTACCGCATATAAAACTAATTTGGCAGGGAAAATATAAAATATTGTAGAATAATATCATGAAACAGGGTTTGATTTGCAAACAAATACCCTTAAACAGGGAGTTGAAACCAAATGATCATACGCCGTATCTTTGCCTTTCTCATTGACGTTGTCATTGCCACCCTGTTTTCCATTATTCCCATCCCCTTTGTCAGTGGTTTGATCGCATTTCTGTACATGCTGCTTAGGGATGGCCTCACTGACCAGGGCAGCATCGGCAAGAGAATGCTCAACCTGCAGGTATTAACCATGGCTGGGCAGCGTCTTAATTACGAAGAATCAATTCGCCGCAACATTATTTTTGCCATACCGGCCATCTTTCATGTTATTCCCCTCATTGGCTGGATTTTAGCCCTGTTACTTAGCCTTATTATCTATGTTGTTGAACTCCTCGCCATGAACAATTCCCCGCGGGGACAGCGTAATGGGGATCGGTTGGCCGGCACCGTTGTACTGGACGCGCCACACTACTATAATTAAAGAATGCATGGGTGGATACTAATTATCTAACTGGTTGAACAGAAGTGGTGACGTGAGGGGATACCTGAAAGAGGTCCCCTGGGGAAACACTATTGCTTCTCCCTCCACCAGGATCTGTACCCGTTCCACCCCGGGTAGGGCCGTGAGTGTTAAAGCCAGTTGATTCTTGATATTTTCTTCACCGCTGAGCCCTCCCTGGTAATTGAGCAGCTCACTTGAAAAATTTATTACTAAATTTCCCCCCTGGAGACTGAAATTTTTTAGCGTTGTATGGGTTGGCAAATCACTGTAAAGGCCGCTTCCCGTGCGTGGTCCTTTGAAAAGCTCTTCAACGGTGGTTTCAACTGGATCCTTTCCTCCATCTAACACACGTGTTACGGGTACATAAAAGGTTTCATTGTCTCCAAGCAGTGCACAGAAAAAGAGTCGATACTGCTCTCCACCGGCAAGGTCCTCCAGATCTGCGGCAACTTCCAGGTTTAGGCTGTAATACTTGTCAAATGTGCCTTCTCCGGGAGTGCCACCGGGAAACGTTTCTACTGGACTACCCTCCACCACTATTTCCACCTCATTTACTGTTTCAAACTGCAGCAGAGTATGAATAACACTGCCCAAAACCTCACGCTCCAAGCCGGGATCATAATCAAGAAATGCACGGCTGAAATCCACGCGACAAAGCCCTTCCCTAATGTTAATACCCGCTATTTCTGTTTGGGGAGGCAGTGGTGTACTAATTCCAAAACGCATCTCTTCTGCCGGGGAAGGCCCCTGAATCATTTTCTCCAATGCAGTCCGGGCCACTCCCTCTGTCCATGGCTTCAATATGGTTATGGGCACAAGGTAGTGCTTATTCCCTTCCACAAAGTAGACTTGCAGACGAAGCACACCAGCTGGAAGTTTTTCTTCCCCTGCCTCCTCACCCCATATTTCCTCATCCCCGTTAGCAAACCCTGCATCAGCATCATTTTCCTGCTCCTGAAAAATCTGCGGCACAAATTCCTGGAGACAGCCGGTCATACCAAGCAAGACAGCAAGACAGCAAAAGGCCATGATCATAAGAAGATATCTTTTTCCCCTGTCCATAAACGAACTCCCTTTCTATGAAGATTCAACTGCTTTGTTACTATATGTATCGTGGACAGGGCATATTTATGAAAAAAGCGGCCCGCAGGCCGCAACAGTCTGGACATTTTTTAAATATTTTTGTTAGAATATTACAAGAGCAGAGGCGTTTCCTCATCAAGGACAACCTGAAAAGCCCTGATCTCATTTTCCAGCAGCTTAACGGCCATTTGACGAAAATTCTTTGCCGGCCCGCTCACGTAAAAACGATGCAGTACAGAATCACCCGGAGGATGTAACAGTTCCCTTTCTTCCAGAATTCGCCTTGCTTCCCTTGCCGTTTCCTCCGCTGAGCTGATCAGAGTCACATTCGGCCCCATTACTGCGGCAATTACGTCCGCCAACAGGGGATAATGGGTACAACCCAGGATCAGGGTATCAACACCGGCTTTTTTCAGCGAATGGAGATACTCTTCTGCTACACCAAGCACTTCAGGCGTGTGAACCAACTCGTTTTCAACTACAAGGACGAAAAGGGGACAGGCCCGGCTAAAAACATGTACATCCGGGGCCAGGCGCTGAAAAACACGTTGATATGCACCGCTTTCAATCGTGCCCGTAGTTCCGATTACCCCCACTTTCCGGTTGAGCGTCTGCTTCAGGGCAGCCCTCACACCCGGCTCTATAACATCCAAAAGCGGCAGGCCCACCCGTTTCCGGTAATACTCCAGACCTGCTGAAGCTGCTGAATTGCAGGCGATGATAATCATCTTGATCTGCTGCGTCAGTAGAAAGTCCATAATCTGATAGGCAAAATGCCTTACCTGCTCCGAAGGACGGGGACCATAAGGCATACGGGCTGTATCACCGAAATAGACGACATGCTCGCTGGGGAGCTGGCGGTTAATCTCCTTTACCACCGTAAGTCCCCCCACCCCTGAATCAAGCAAAGCCACGGCCTTACAATTATCCAAATTATTTTCCTCCCTGCCGTTGTTTACAGCATAATATCAGTCCACATTCTTTACGTTCTTAGTCTATTAAAAAAATGACTAATAAATGATACCCCATATCAGCAAACCGTTCTCAGGCACAACAAGTGTAACAACCAGCTCATTCCCTGTCAATAAAATAACCTACCCTGAAAATAACTACCTGAGCAATGTCGATTCACATGCAGGTTGCGCTTTCGGGGCTGTCAGGCAAAAAGCAGAGGTCAGAAGTTAGAAATCGGTGAGCCAGAAAATAACATGATTACTGATAGCTCGATTTATCCGGCTCACTGGCATACTGACATCCGACTTCTATAAAGAATGCCCCTCAAGTCCAACCCTGCACTGCTCAGCTTACTGTTGCATTTTCATTCGTCTGATGGTGCCGGCAACACAGAGGCCGGCATGAGGGTCTGCTCAGTTTTCCATAACCCAATATTTGTATCACTATTCCCCATGTTTCAACATATCTCAAAAATCTATTTAAATAAGCTATAGAATAACAACCAGTTCTGTGATATAATATTTCTCAAATTGTTTATTCGGTTTTTCTGCCGATAAACATTATCTCTAATATTTTTTATCTGTTTTTTAAAAAAGAAACAAACATTAGGAGGTGTACTAGTTTTGAGTGGTGAAGTATGCGAATTTGTTGAGAATGGCCTGGCTGAAATCCGCTGGCATGCCCGGGGTGGGCAGGGGGCGGTAACAGCAGCCAAAACGCTGGCCGAAATGTCCCTGACAAAGGGTATGTTTTTTCAGGCCTTTCCTGAATACGGTCCGGAACGGATGGGCGCTCCCATTCAATGTTTCAATCGCCTGAGTACGAACAAAATCTCCACGTATTGCGGTATCACCAACCCCCGGATGGTCCTGGTCGTTGATCCAACATTGCTTGATGTGGTGGATGTGACAGCAGGATTGGATATGAACGGGGATTTGATTATCAACTCAGGGGAAAAGCCGGAGTATATTCGCAAAAAATTTGGCATCAAAGGAAGAAAAATTTATACAATTGATGCCACGCACATTTCTCTTGATGAATTGAAACGCTTCATGCCTAACATTCCCATGCTGGGCGCAATGCTCAAGGTGACCGAACTCCTCAGTCAGGAAGAAGCCATCGCATTCTTAAAAGATTCTTTTGGCAAGAAGTTTTCTGATAAAGTGGTAGACAGCAATATACGTGCCCTTAAGCGTGCGTTTGAGGAGGTGCAATCAGAGTGAACTGGGATATTAAGGATATTAAGGATTGGGATTGGCGCAAACACCCCCGCGGAGGTCTGATCCGGGATGCGGGTAACGCAAAGAAATTTAAAACAGGCGGGTGGCGTTCTGCCAGACCGCTTTGGGATGAAGAAAAGTGCGTCCAGTGCCTGATCTGTCATATATTCTGTCCTGACTGTTCAATTAAAACCAAGGACGAAAAAATGACAGGCATAGACTATGACTTTTGTAAAGGCTGTGGCATCTGTGCCTACGAGTGCCCACATGATGCCATTACCATGATTGACGAAGCCGAAGCGCGTAAAAAGGAAGAAGCAGAAGAAGGGAGGGCCTGATAAGTGGCTGTTAACTTTAAAGACATTAATAAGACGGTCGCCCTGGTTGGGACGGATGCAGTGGCAGAGGCCATGCGCCAAATCGATCCCGACGTGGTAGCCGCTTACCCCATTACACCGCAAACAGCCATCGTGGAGACTTTTGCACAGATGGTTGCTGATGGCAAGGTGAATACCAATTACGTGCCGGTGGAAAGCGAACACAGCGCCATGAGTGCAGCTATCGGGGCCTCTTCCGCCGGGGCCCGTGTAATGACTGCCACAGCTTCTCAGGGATTGGCATTGATGTGGGAACTGCTCTATATAGCATCCGGGTTGCGTTTACCCATCGTTATGCCCAACGTAAACCGCGCCCTTTCGGCGCCTATCAATATTCACTGTGACCACGGCGACAGCATGGGGGCAAGGGATACGGGCTGGATTCAACTTTTCTCCGAAAATGCACAGGAAGCGTATGACAATACCCTGCAGGCCATGCGTATTGCCGAGCATAAAGATATCCTTCTCCCCGTAATGGTACTTTTAGATGGGTTTATTATTTCCCATGCCATTGATCGTCTGGACCTCGTGGATGATGATGTGGCAAAGAAATTTGTGGGCCAGTACAAACCGGAAGACTATATGCTCAACGCGTCCCAGCCTTTGTGTGTGGGTGCTTTTGACGGGCTTTACGGTTATTTTTTTGAGTTCAAGCGCCAGCAGGAAGAAGCAATGCGCAATTCCGTCAAAGTAATCCAGGATGTGGGTAAGGAGTACGGCGCTGTCTCTGGCCGGCCTTATGATCTGTTTGAGAGCGTGGGGCTGGAAGATGCGGAATACGTGCTTATTGCCCTTGGTTCCGCTGCCGGAACCGTCCGCAGTGAGGTGGAGTGTTTGCGAGAGCAGGGCCTGCCCATCGGCATGATCAAACTGCGTGTATTCCGTCCTTTCCCTGCAAAGGAACTGGCAGCTGCCCTGGCCGGGAAAAAAGCCGTGGCTGTCATGGATCGCTCAGATACCTTTGCCGGAGGCATGGGTGGACCGGTCTTTATTGAGCTGCGCTCCGCCCTCTATGAAGAAGAAAAAAGACCGCTTCTGGTCAATTATGTTTATGGATTGGGGGGGCGCGACCTTCCTGTGCAACTGGTAAACCAGGCTGCAACCGAATTAGGGGAAATTGCAAAAAGCGGTCAGGTTAAACAAATGGTTAACTACCTGGGATTAAAAGAATAGGAGGTGAACAATATGGGAACAAGCTTAAAAGAACTGAGCAAAAAACCGGAAATTTTAACAGGGGGACACCGCATGTGTGCCGGGTGCGGCGCACCCATTGCTGTGCGTCAGGTTCTCATGGGAGCACCTGACGGCGTTCAGCTGGTTGTGGCTAATCCCACTGGCTGCCTGGAGGTCTCCACTACCATTTACCCGTATACCTCCTGGAATTCCTCATATATTCATTGTGCTTTTGAAAACGCAGCATCTACTTTAAGCGGTGCAGAGGCTGCCTATCAGTCCTTGAAAAAACAGGGTAAAATTAAAGATGATTACCGTTTCGTCGCTTTTGGCGGTGACGGGGGAACCTATGACATCGGTTTTCAGGCCCTTTCGGGGGCACTGGAGCGGGGTCACCGGATGGTATATGTCTGTTACAATAACGAGGCATATATGAATACGGGTATTCAACGCTCCGGGGCTACGGGTCTGGGAACATGGACAACAACCAGCCCTCACGGTACGGAGAGTTTCGGTAAAACTCAAAACCGTAAGGACATGACAGCCATCGCAGCGGCCCATAACATTCCCTACGTGGCCCAGGCCTCCATCAGCCACTGGCGGGACCTGGTGAAGAAGGCCCAGAAGGCCTTTGCTGCTGACGGACCGGCCTTCATCAACGTCCTCGCTCCCTGCCACCGCGGCTGGCGCTATCCCATGGAGCAAACAGTGGAGCTGGCCAAACTAGCCGTACAAACCTGCATCTGGCCCCTTTACGAGGTAGATAACGGTAAATGGAACCTTACCACAAAAGTTTCTAAGAAGAAACCGGTGGAGGATTATTTGAAAATACAGGGCCGCTATGCCCATCTTTTTAAAGGAGAGAAGCACGGCGAAGTACTAAAACGTATCCAGGAGAACACGGATAAGGAATGGGAAAAACTGCTCCAAATATGTGGCGCTGAATAAAAACGAAGAATACCGTTTACTTTAAAGGGAACCCTTATTCACCAGGGTTCCCTTTAAAATTAATTAAAAACTGCGCCAACAAATTGCCCGGTATTAACAACTCAGGTATTCAGAATTCAGGAGTTACTATCAAAGAAATTTATTAATCTTCTGCCACAGTTCTTCTGGACGGAACGGCTTCGTCATAAAAGAGTCAGCACCCGCTTTTATGGCCTCATCCCGATCCTTCTGCTCTGTCTTGGCAGTTAGTACAACTACGGGTATGTGCTTTGTCTGAGTTTCTGATTTTAGCTGGCGGCACACATCATAGCCATGTAACCCGGGAAGCATAAGGTCGAGGAGGATTAGATCCGGCTTATAATCAATAGCCGTTTGTAAAACTTTGCTTCCATCTTCAACAACGTTCACATCAAAAGCAGCAAACTCCAGACATGTTTTCACGCCTAAAATAATGTTTTTCTCATCCTCAACGATCAGTATCTTTTTTTTCATTGAAATTCATTGCCTCCTTTAAATAATGATAAACTAAAAAGTGCGTTTCTTTAACTGTTTAACTATGCCCCACGGGGATGGTAAATGTAAAGGTGGTTCCCTTTTCCTTTCCACTTTTTACCCAGATCTTCCCACCATGTGCCTCCACAATTTCCTTGCAGATGGTTAATCCCAGTCCCGCACCACCTGGAGAATCATCGTCCTCCAACTGGATAAACTTTTTAAAGATCTTCGCGTGGTTCTCCGGGGCAATACCGCTGCCCGTATCCTTAACTGAGAAGTAAAGCATCGTTCCCTTGCGTATGACTTTTACAGTAATGGAACCTCCCTCAGGGGTATAGCGCAGGGCATTCCCCACCAGGTTCGTAAGCACCCAGATTATTTTGTTTATGTCTGACCGGATTAAGGGTAGGTCGGGGGGCAACTTGGTATAAAGGGATATCTTCCGCTTCTCTGCCTGTAACTTTAAAGTTCTAAGGGTGGCTTTAATCATGCGGTAAACATTTGTATCTTCCATTTCCATGGCGATGCGCCCTGTTTCCATACGGGAAATTTCAAGCAGATTATCAGCAATGCCCAATAACCGTTCACAGTCACTTTCAATAGCTTCCAGGATCTCCCGTCCCCGTTCCGTCAACTCACCCAGTTGACCCGCCTTCATCATACCTACACCCATGAGAATAGATGTTAAGGGCGTACGGAATTCATGGGAGGCACTGGCAAAAAAATCCGTTTTCATCTGTTCTATTTCCTTTAACACGGTCACATCCACCAGGGAAATGTGGACCAGTTCAGGTTCCCCGTTAACGGAGAGGGTAGGCGCAAGGGATATCTTAAAATATCTCTTATTACCCTTGCGTTTAAGTGCAATAATAGAGTTTTCGTAAGTTAGTTTGGGCGGGCGGTTATATACCAACGTTTCATCCAGGAGGGCATGCAGGAGTGGAGCTTCAATTAATTCCCCAATTCGCATTCCTTGCACATCCTCCAAATCCTTGCTCAGCAACTCCTGTGCTTTGCGGTTCAATGAAACAACCCGTTGTTCCCTGTCAGTGATTATAAATGCTTCCGGCAGGCGATTGTAGAATTTTTTATACACATTCGCAGCCCCTTATCCCATTATCCATCTTACAGTATAACATTAAATGCCAACTGCCGCTATGGTAAAACACTGGGCAAAACCCCTTGACAGCTGTTTTTATATATGTAAAATTACAGTAACAACTCAGGTATTCAGAATTCAGGATTCAGAATCCAGAATCAAGTGCAGGCTTGAGACAATGGCAATATTCAGGTTCAGGATTGCCGCTTCTGAGACCCACAATTACACAGACAAAAACCGGATAGTTCAATGCAACTTAGCTGGCTCGCCGATCACGAACAGGATTCATTTTAAACGGATTAAGCTCGATTTTAAATAATTTATGCTGACTACTGTGTGCTGACTCCTTACTGCTGAGCAGTAACAAATTACAGTTAAATTAATAAGGGTTTAGCATATACCCATTTTCAAGCAAAGGCAGCAAAAAGACATGCCTGGGTTATAAAATCAGAAGCAATTTTGGAGGGGTTCCAAATACTGACAACAAGTGACAGAAGGATTGAAAGGCTTGCTCTGCTCATGCGTGCCCTGCTGCGAAGCAGGCTCGGGGGTCGACCATTTTTTCTTTCTCACCTGGTTACCACCCGCTGCAACTGTTCCTGCCCCATGTGCCTATGGCGTGATAACAGTGGCACAGTGGAAGAGATGACAGCAGATGAAATTGGCAGGTTCTATCGGGACAGCAGGCAAAGCGGATTCATTGGAACGGCAGTCTGGGGGGGAGAGCCACTGCTGCGCCAGGACCTGGGCAGCATCCTGGCACATGCCCGGAAATGCGGTCTTACCACAATGCTTATCAGCAATGGCTTCTATCTGAAAGAACGTATGAAAGAGCTGGCTCCCAACCTTGACGCGCTTATTGTTTCCCTGGATTATGCTGACGGGAAAAGGCACGATATGCGGCGGGGTTGCCCCGGCCTTTTTGAGCGTGCCGTGGAAGCCCTGGAGCATATACGCTCACGCCATCCCCGGATAAAAGTCCTTTTAAACTGCCTTATGCTCCGGGATAACGAAGACAGCCTGCTTCCCCTTGCGAAGCTTGCCAGCAATTTAGGCGTTTCCTTTTATGTCTGTCCCGTTAAAGACGAAACGAGAAGCGGTGTAGAGGGTTTTTCTGCAAAAGAATGGCAAGCCGGGATGGAGAATGAGCGTAGAATCGGACAAAAATTAGCCGCTCTTAAAAAAGCCGGTTATCCCCTGAACAATTCTTATATGTATCTGCATAAGTACCTGGGAAAGCAAGAACCTTTCCAGTGCCACCTGCCCCGCATTGCCCTTATTGTACGCCCTGACGGAAACATTACCCACTGCATGGAGACGGCCACCCATTTGGGCAACGTGATGCAGCAGCCGCTAAAGGAGATCATAGCAAGCCCTTCTTACCAAGCCCTGCTGCATAAGGCCCCTCAATGTAACCGCTGCAACAATCCTAACATCGTGGAAAGCTCCTACATGTGGCAACTCCACCTGGAGCCCCTCTTCAATGCTGCCTCCGTTATGCTCAAACAGTAAGCTTCGCTTATTCCTTAACCTCTCTCTTACAGAATGGCAGCCCATTTTTCTGTTCATGATATTCCCGGCAGGCTTCGCACAGGGCACGTCTTTCACACTCTTTTTTAGGGCAGTTGCATTCTTCCATTCCGTTTTCCAACATGGCGCTCCAGCCTTTCCAAAATAATTGTTAACCAAGCAATCTTTCTCAGCGGCAAATGCACAGGTCCCAATTTTTTTATTTTAACATATATTATTACAATAGATGTTATTTGACGCCGTTGGAGGTGAAAATAATGAACCTGAAGAAATATGCAAACATAATTTCCCAAAAATATGGTATTCCAAAAGGTATCTTCCAGGCTTTAATCACAGCAGAATCGGCATGGGATCCTAATGCCAGGAGTGGTTCCGGTGCCATTGGTTTAACCCAGGTTATGCCCAACACAGCAAAAGCCCTGGGCTTTGAACCATCTCGCTTAGCCCGTGATCCCCTGTTGCAATTGGAAGCGGGCGCTAAATATTTAAGCAGCATGTATGAGCTTTTTAAAAGCTGGGATCATGCCCTGGCCGCCTATAATGCGGGACCACATAATGTTAAAAAATATGATGGAGTCCCCCCTTTTAAAGAAACACGTAATTATGTTAGAAGGGTATTAACATTGGCCCTGGAATACGATGATAGTTCGTACGATCCCAAAAAAGACGAGACAACCATTGCTTAGCACTTCCATCCGAACCTTTTATATTCGTGCCTGGAAGCATTTTTTGTGGGAGAAGGTAAAGACACCACCAGGACCAGGAACCAGGCGGCCTGTGTATTATCCAGCAGCCGTTTTATCGGTTGGTCAAGCGTTCCATAACACGGGTGGCGGTGAGGTCACCCGTAACATTGATTGCTGTCCTGCTCATATCCAGGATACGGTCAACACCGATGATCAGGGCAATCCCGCTGGTAGGTATACCTGCGCTTGTCAGTACCATGGCCAGGATCACAATACCTACTCCTGGTGTTGCTGGAGAACCAATGGATGCTCCCACCGTGGTCAGCACCACTAAGAGAAGGGTGGGAAGGGTTAGCTCAACATCAAAAACCTGGGCCAGGAATACGGTGGCCGCTCCCTGGTAGAGTGCGGTTCCGTTCATATTGATAGTGGCACCCAGTGGAATGACAAACTGTGAGATGGAAGATCTCACACCCAGCTTCTCCTCCGCAGTTTGGATGGAAAGGGGCATTACTGCCGCCGAACTGGAAGTGGAAAAGGCCAGCAGCATAACTTCCCGTACGGAGCCCAGAAAATACCACGGTTTAACACCTACAAACATGAGAATTACAAGGTAACAAAGGAGTAAGATCAGCAATCCCCCTAAAACCGTTCCCACATATACCGCCATACCCAAAAGAACCTCGATTCCCACTCTCATCGTAATCTGTGCCAGCAAACCAAACACGGCCAGTGGTGCAAGAAGCATGGCCCAGCGGACCACGGTCATGCATACATCCTGAATGGAATCAAGCAAATCGAGCAATGGTTTTGATTGCTTGGTGGGAAGGGAAACCAGGGCAATGCCGAAAATAATTGCAAATAAGACAACCTGCAACATTTCCTTTTCAATCATGGCCCCCAGGGGATTTACAGGGAGCAGGTTTACAACCATCCCCGGCACATCCCCAAGGGAGGGGGTATCCACTGGCCCTTCCACGGCAGCAACCGGCTCAGCTTCAACCAGGAGCGTCTGAATGAGGGTGCTGTCAATAAAATCTCCCGGCCGGATAAGCAGGGCAGAACCCAAACCGATGATAATCGCCAGAATGGTGGTTACAATAAAGAATACAACCACACTAAGGCCCATCTTACGCAATTGATCCATATCATCGCTTGATGCCAGCCCCCGGATGATCGACGCAAATATAAGGGGGATAACAATCATCTGGATAACCCCCAGGAAAAGGTTTCCGGGCATCGCAAGCCAGTTGCCCAAAACCTCTGCAACATTCCTGTCTACATAACCTGTTGTTGGCCCCAGAACAACACCGGTACCCACTCCCAGCGCCATGGCAAACAGTATCTTTGCCCAGAGGCGACGCCTAATCAACTCCTGTAAGTGCCTGTTTAAATGTTTAAGAGATCTGGGATGTAATAATGATAGAGGATGTGTCATAAGTTATAACGCCTCCTTCTCAGTTTATTGTCACATCCAAAAAATTGGAATTGCCTTTTTAACCTTATAACATATTAAGCTGAATTTCAAGCTAATTGCCACTATTTACCACAATCATTTTT
>SLRC01000047.1 GCA_007131175.1 Syntrophomonadaceae bacterium | reverse complement strand
GTACTTGACACCGTTTTGGTGTCAAGTACCCCGTCCCCCTGACAACCCCCTGACAACCTTTTGAAATAAGAAAAAGGAATATAGAAACTATTGAAGAATTATAATAATAAGTAAATTGTAATTTTATTTATCAGGAGTTGAGAGGAGGGAAAGTATGGCTAAGAAAAAGTCAGGAAAGAAAAAATCTAATATGCAAAGGAGCAGGGTAAATGAGCCTGAACGAAAAGGGCTGGATATTAAGAAGATTGTCCTGAGGGCTGTTTTATTCATAACATTGGCATTGATCCTCTTAATTCTGTTCCGGGGTGGTGATACAAACAATGATACAGGAGAAACCATAAACGGGGCAAATCTTGGGAAGAATTCAAATCCGGTGGCAACGCTGGAAATGGAAAGTGGTGGGCTCATTAAAGTAGAGTTGGATCCGGTGAACGCGCCTAACACTGTAAAAAACTTTATTGAACTGGCTGAAGCAGGGTATTATGATGGGCTTACTTTTCACCGTGTGATCCCCGATTTTATGATCCAGGGTGGATGCCCGGAAGGGACTGGCCAAGGGGGGCCTGGATACTCTATCAGGGGAGAGTTTGCGGAGAATGGTCATACAAATGAGTTGTTGCACGAGCGGGGTGTTATTTCCATGGCCAGGAGCCGACTGCCTGATACTGCCGGATCACAGTTTTTCATTACTGTAGCTGACAGACCACATCTGGATGGAGAATATGCTGCTTTTGGAACGGTAATAGAAGGAATGGATGAAGTGGATAGGATTGTGGCTGTGCCCACCGACCAAGCGGATAAACCACTTGAGGAAGTGCGGATCCGTCAGATCAGGGTGGAGCTGTTTGGAGTAGATTATGGGCCGCCGGAAAAGCTTTAATGGTATAATGGAATTTGCTGTCAACGCTTACTTACTTTGTTGATCGTTTTTCTGTTTTAAAAGCTCTTCCAGTTCCAGTTCTAAGTTTTCCAGTTCCTGCACCTGGGCAGGTTTGACAGAGTGAAAAGGCCAGCGTTTTTTTACTTCTGCAATTTTCTCTTCCAGTTCAGCAATTTTAATATCCAGGTATGACAAATTAAAAATCCTCCTTTCACAGGTTTCATGCCGTATTATACCATAAAACTATGGCACCCAAGTTATTTCCATTGAACAAATACCTTTTCCGAATGTTGTCCCGATGCTTTTTATAAGGTAAAATTTTGATCCACAGCCAATCCTGTGGTAATATATATAAAAATATTGTTACAATGTTGTTAACGATGTGTCGCTACAGTTGATTAGCCAATGTTTTGTAAAAAACAAGGAGGTGTAACAATGTCATTAATCACATTCACATCAAGTCATGGTTCCGGCGGCGAAAAGATCGCCCAAAAGGTGTCGGAACAGCTGGGGATAGAATTCTATGATGACCGGAAAGTTCAGGAGAGAGCTCTGTCCATGGGCATCCCGCAAAAGGAATTTGAGGGTCTTGACGAGAAAGCTCCGGGGTTTTTTGATCGTCTTTTCACCAACAGGCCTGCAGTGTATCTGGATATTCTCGGATCGGTTGTCTATGATATCGCAAGTACAGGCGAAGGGGTAATTGTGGGGCATGGTGCGCAAGTCTTCTTGGAGGACTTTAATTGTGCACTTCATATTTTGCTTCATGCATCAGAGGAGAAAAGGAGCGAATGGCTCACGCAAGAAAAAAACATGAGCAAAGATGCTGCAATGCAACTGATACGCAGAATGGACAAGCGCCAGAAGGATTTTATCCAGTACGCATTCGAACGTGATTGGAAGGATTCTTCAGGGTATGATTTGGTAATTAACATGGAAAAGGTAGGGGCCGATTGGGCCACCAGGCTTATCTTGGAACTTGCCGGTTCTGACGAGATCAAATCGTGCAGCCTGAAGGCCATTGAGGAAATGGAGTTTTCCTCCCTCCAACGGAAAGTCAAGGCTGCCATTATTAAAAGCAACATCCCCACGAGTTTTGCGGGTATTACCGCAGAAGTTACAGGTAAAGGAAAGGTTCATCTCAAGGGCTGGTTGGACAACGAAAACGATCTGGACAAGGTGATTGGGATTGTTAAGGGTGTGCCAGGCGTAACCAGCGTTACATCTGACATTGTGGCAATGCCATCCGGGTATATTTAAAAAAGACAGGGTAAAATACACTAAAAATTCTGTTAATAAAAGGGGCGGCACAACTTTAGCTGTGCCGCCCCTTTTATGTCATAATTCAAAGAGTTGAAATTTGGGTTGGGCTAAAACGTCTTTTCTATTTTAATTATTTCCTGCCGGCCCTGTTCGTTTTCCTGGTAGGCGATGAATATTTTTTCACCTTCGGCAAAGCCTGCGAAGGAAATATCCGCATCGAGTGCAAAGGACCTGTATTCATCGTTAATCTTTATTTCCGCTGTATGGTTATCGGCCAGGCCCTGGAAAATTCCTTCGGCTGTGTGTATTTCTGTTTGCCTAGGCTCCTGAAAATCGGCCTCGGTGATAACGGTGCGCCCGTCTTTATCCACGTAGTATTTGAAAGTGATGGGTCCTTTTGCAAATTCTTGAGCCTGCAGCACTTCATTTAACGCGAATGCTTTTGGCCGGCCTTCCAGTTCAATTTCCACCGAATGACTGTCAATGCGGCCGCTGAAGATTCCCTCTGCTACAAAAACTTCATTTACTTTACAAGTTTCTTCTGTTCCATTCCCGTTATCTTTTTTAGTCCCGCTTTTCTTTTCCCCAATCTTTACGAGGCGGGTGAGAATTAGTCTGCCGTTTTCAGCTTCAATGTATTCCAGGCTGACCCTTTCTCCCTCTTGCAGCCCGCCGGTGGCCACTGCCTCATCCAGGGCAAATGCCATGGGCACTCCTGCAACGGTGATTTCCACGGTATGGTTGTCTGCCAGGCCCACGTAAATCCCTTCTGCTGTTTGTGCAACTGTTTTTTCGCCCGCTTCTGTTCTAACTTCATCCTGCACTGCTTCAGGTCGTTCGGGGTTGGTGCCATTCTCCGCTGCGTTGTGCGCCGCAATACCTGCTGCCGCTAAGGCGAATACCAGAACGACGATTCCAATAAGCCAAAAATTTCTTTTCATTTTGAGAAACCTCCTTTTCCTATGCCATTTTATCTTTCTATAGTATAAGACGAATTAAAAACGGTTTTATTACGGCAAGAAAGTGGATCCCCATAAATTTTACAAAAACAAAATGCACGCCCTCCAGGGAATGCATTTCGTAGGTACGTTATCACGTATTAGATTGTATTGGCAGATACTATTCAAACAAACGCAAATATTCCCCGTACCCTTCTTCTGCCAGTTTTTCTTTGGGAATAAATCTAAGGGATGCGGAGTTAATGCAGTAGCGCAATCCGCCCGGATCCGGGCCGTCGTTAAAAACGTGTCCCAGGTGGGAATCGGCTTCGGAGCTTCTTACTTCAATGCGGGACATACCGTAGCTCCGATCTTCTTTTTTTACGACTGCAACAGGTTCGAGCGGTTTGGTAAAGCTGGGCCACCCGGTTCCCGAATCAAACTTATCCAGGGAACTGAAAAGGGGTTTTCCCGAAACAATGTCCACGTAGATCCCTTCCGCCTTATTATCCCAATACTCGTTATTAAACGGGGGTTCAGTACCGTCTTTCTGTGTAACCTCGTATTGCAGTTCGGTGAGGCGTTCCCGTAAGTCCTGCTGTTCCTGCCTGTCCTTTTGATCCATTTCCATTACAACCTCCTCATTATTGCTTCCTTTGCCCAGGTAGAATACCAGGGTTGCAGTTAGCAGTATGGCTAAAACAATTGCTGCAACACCCTTTTTTTGAAAGCTCTTCCCCTTTCTCCCCTTCATATTATCCGCCTCCAGTAAATTGTCATAACGCCTTTTCTATATTATAACAATTATTTACGGATAATTATAGTTGTATTTTTTGTTTTGGGATGCTGTATTAAATTATTTTTTCGGGCAGGTTTTGCAAAGCTTCGAATATCATAGTTTCCCAGCATGGCAGGACTATGGAGATTGTGTTTTTCCAGGTTGACCAGGACCGATTCTTCACTGATGGTGGCATAGCAGTAGTTGCAGTTATATTTGCAGGTGTTGTAAAAACCCATGTCTGCACCTTTTGCGCAGAGGCATTCGGGCCGTTGTGCGGGGTCTTTTTCTGTTTTCAGGGATAAAGCAAACACCTTATTCATTAGCTCCGGATCCAGGCATTTCCCATGGACAACTCCATATTTATCCAAGTTTATTCTCTCTGCACAGGTCTGCATTTCCAGGCCGGCAGCACGGGCAATGGCACTGATATTTCGCACGAGGACGGAGAGCTTCTCTTCATTTTCCGGTGCCGTAATATCCTCACCTACGAGTTTGTTCAGCTGCTCAAATTTTTTCAACTTGGCGTTGACTTTGCCATAAAAGTCAAGAAAGCTGATTGTTACCCGGTGTGTATAGTTGCCCAGGATGGAAGCGAGCTTGGCAAAGCGCATGATGTGATAATCAATTGATGTTACGTTGCTGATAATGATGGGATCATAGCGCCAGATTACCTTTGCGGGGCCTATTTTTTCGCTCAGTCGTTTGAATATTTCTGTTCTTGTTGTAATATCGGGCAGCCGCGGCTCAAATATGAGAGGGTAGTCATTGACCGTAAACTGGAAGTAGTACCTATATGCCATATCATCCAGAATCTGCAGGCATTCTAAAAAAGGAGCAGGGTATTTTGACCAGAAGACAAAACAATCCACGTCTTCAGGCAGCAGGCTGATGATCTTCTGTTGTTTGGTATTCATGGGGTTTACCCGTAAAAAATAACCGGCCCTGATCCTGTTCATAAACCATTTAACATAAAAGGCCGGGATATCTGTGCGGCGACTCGCACTGATGATCATCTATGTTTACTCCCTTGTAAAACGGTTGATTTGAAATTGAATGTAGCGGGCCGTGAGAATTGGATTCCTGTTTAATAGATCCTGGCAATCTGACTGACAGGATTTCCTGTATTTTTTAAATATGGGACATTGATTCTGCAGATTTAAAAGAAAGTGCTTAACTTCATCGGGATAATAAAAAGAATCACAGCATCTGCTTAGACCAAACCCCGTTCCGGCGTCACGAATGTGATAGTAGGTTGTGCAGTTGTCAAGGTTGGTATAGCCGAAGTTTTTCCGCAAAATGTTGGCAATTATTTCGAATCGGTACATGTCTGTGGGGCTGTGTTGTTCTCTCACCGATGAAATGAGAACAATGTTTTTTTCAGTGAAATTTGAATGTAAGAGTATTTTTTGTACGTGATTAAATACCCGATTGCTGAATTCGCCAATGGACTTTGGGAAAATTATAACATTATAATCATCAGCGTCAAGGCTCTGCCACAAACTAATGTCACCATTAATGTAACTATACTGACACCTTCCCAGGTCTTCTTTATAACACCAATCCGTTTTATCCAGTCCTGTATAAGAAAAATTCTCGGCATGTTCTGCCGCTGCGTGATCCCGCAGTGCATAGTAAAAGCCGTAATAATCAATGTTTGCACCACAGCCGAGGGAAAACATTTTGAAATGGGTTAGAAAGTTAAAATTGATTAGTTTCCTCGATATGAGGTAATACTCAACCAGGGATGCGGGGAAATACCGGAGAAAATATAGTTGTTGAACTTGAGTATTTTCATAGTCGGGGATATGGCCACTGTCAAAGGGGAGTTTTTTTAGCTCACACAGCCGGTCCATCGCTGACAATCCATGCTCGAAATCCTGCATGATGCTCCTCATTTTACGGGTAATGAAGCTTTTCATAACACACTTCCCTTCGTCATGGGGATTTTACTAATATCTATGTTGATAGGATGGGAAGCATGCAATTAGTTAGGTTTGCGATAAGGAACAAAGGGTTATACATTTTCCCCAGGGGGCCGAAAATCAATGAATAACTGGTGTTGTGTTCCGAGGAACGGTCCTGTAACAACAACGCCAAAAACCTGTATGCCGTTTGCCTGGATATATTTGTAGCGTTCCTCTGAGTAGAAACCTTTTGGATTACCCCGGTAAAGCCTTTGGGCTAATTCGTCATGTTCCAAAAGGTATTGCATTGAGTCTGGAAATATTATTCAAAAATTCGCTGTATTCTTCGCTGCTATTCTGGGTATATTGGGCCAGCATGCAACCGGGTAAAGTGGGTGTTCCTTGTGTCAATTTGGCCGGATGGTAGATACAGAGGTAATCCTGGTGGGCATCATTTTCCCAATGCCACTGCGTTGAAAAGGGAACGAGGATATGAGCGTGGTTGGAAATTTAAGAATATCACCCCAATTTCACCTTTTCAGGTGATTACAATAAGGAGTAAAATTGATATGTTTTAGTAAATAAAAAACGGATCGATTGGGGAGGGCGATAATTATTTAAAAATCTTCAAACTAAATTGATTGTGCATTAATTGCCTTAGTTGAAACTATCTAGGGGAGGTGGGACTAATGTTCGGATTGGATGATCCTGGTGTTTTGGGAGCTTATTTGCTCACCATCATTGGCGGGATCCTGTGCGTGGTATATGGATTAATTAAATGGAACAGTATTGACTAAAGGACGGGCAATTATTGAAGTGGCGATCAAACTTTATTAGGAGGCAGTTAGATGGATTTTATTGTACTCATTCTTGTAGTATTAATATACCTTGGTGTTACGGTTTACCTTGCATGGTTGGGTTATAAACATACCGTTTCCGCAAGCGACTATTATACAGCCGGCGGTGAGGTAAACCCTTTTCTTATGGCTATGGGGTACGGAGCTGCCTTCATTAGTACTTCTGCCATTGTGGGGTTTGGTGGGGCCGCAGCTGTTTACGGAATGAGCCTGCTCTGGCTTACCGTTTTTAATATTATTGTGGGGATTTTTATTGCCTTTGTCTGGATCGGCAGGCGCACCCGGGCCATGGGCCGGGAACTGGCGGCACAGACTTTCCCCGAACTTTTGGGTACCCGCTACAAATCTCCCTTTATCCGCAAATTCAGTGCCATCATCATTGCGTTGTCCATGCCACTTTATGCGGCGGCGGTGATGATCGGAGGCGCCCGTTTTATGGAGATGGCCCTCAATGTTAATTATACATTCGCCCTGCTGCTTTTAGGTGTGATTGTTGGAACTTATGTCCTTGCAGGGGGAATGAAGGGAGTTCTTTATACAAGTGCCTTTCAGGGAACCTTGATGCTTGTTGTGATGCTTGTTTTACTCGTTTTTACATACAATATGCTCGGTGGCGTTACCCAGGCACACACATCCCTTGCAGCCATGAAAAACATGGTGCCTGAGGGGCTCTTGCTGGAAGGTCACCGGGGTTGGACGGCTATGCCCGCGTCCTTTTCCCGCAGTTGGTGGTATGTAATCTCCACACTTGTGCTGGGGGTGGGAATTGGCGTCCTCGCCCAACCTCAACTGGCCGTACGCTACATGACAGTGCGCAGCAACAAGGAATTATACCGGGCCCTTGTTCCCGGGGGAATTTTTATTCTGCTCATGACCGGCGTTGGTTTTACGGTAGGAGCCCTGTCAAATGTATACTTTTATGAGACCATCGGCAAGATATCCCTGGCTGCTTCTGTTAACCCATTAACCGAAATGCCCAATACGGATACAATTATTCCCCTGTTCATTACGTCTACCCTGCCGGTCTGGGTGGGGTATGTTTTTATGCTCACCCTCTTATCTGCGGCCATGTCCACCCTGAGCGGCCAGTTTCACGTGATCGCCACGTCTTTAAGTTACGACCTTTATCAGTCCGGGCCTGCAAGCGCCCAAATGGGCCTGCGTCTTGCCCGTTACGGGACCGTGCTTGGGCTGGTTGTTACAATTATTTTGAGCTATATTTTGCCTGTTAGCATCATTGCCATTGCCACGGCAATCTTTTTTGGTCTCTGTGCCGCCGGTTTTCTTCCCGTATATGTCTTTGGATTGTTTTGGCGAAGTGTCACAACGGCCGGTGCGGCAACCGGGATGGTTGCGGGCACGGTTGTGTACTTGTTAAGCATGTTATTCATGTATGGCCGGATGACACCAATATTTGGCCTGAGCAAATTGATTTTTGGACAAACGAGCATTGTAACCTTTCCCTTTAATGTAATCGACCCTATTGTTTATGCCCTTCCTGTGAGCCTTTTGGTTACCATTATCGTGAGCCTTGTCACCCAGTCTTCCCTGGATTTAAAGCATGTTCAAAGTTGTTTTGCATTTCTGGAGGAAAAGCGGCATTCCACTATCAAGCTTGATAAATAAGGATATGCCATGTTTTGCCCTGCCAAAATTAATCACAGCCTTAGTCTTTTTCAAATCACCTTTTTGTTGTATAATAATTGTAATTGCTCAGGAGTGAGTATCCATAGATCTGTCCTCCTGAACAATGTATTTCTAATGCCTGGGCAGTAACCAATGATTGTTATTTAGAACACAGGTTCTAGGGAGGGTATTATGGAAGAGCGTATTAAGACACCGGATGGATGCACCATAGATGTGGATGTATTGGCAGGGTATCGGAGCAGGTTGCCGCAAATTGCAGAGGATATCATACAGAGCTGCAGCGATAAAGGCTGCTTTAACCATGTGGATTATGAGCCTATACCATCCAGGGATGCAGTTGTTAAGATTATTGATAAGTTTCTGGAAATTCTGTTCCCGGGGTATTTCAGCCCGGAGAAGCTTGATCCGGTAAATCTGAATTTCACGATCGGGCAAAGTGTAACCCAGCTTTTCAGTATGCTGGCAGAGCAGGTGAACAGCAGCCTGCGTCATGACTGCAACCGTTATAATCTGACCTGCCAGGAATGCAACGAGAAAGGCTTTGAGATAACCCTGAAAGTTCTGGAAATGGTGCCTGCCATTCGCCATCTTCTGGCAGCGGATGTACGGGCTTCTTTTGATGGAGATCCTGCGGCCAAGAGTTTTGATGAGATTATTTTCAGCTATCCCGGCATCTTTGCCATTACGGTTTACCGTATCGCCCATGTGCTGCACGAGCTTGATCTTCCCATGCTACCGCGTATCATGACAGAATATGCCCACAGCAAAACAGGGATCGATATACATCCGGGAGCCCATATTGATGAAAGCTTTGCCATCGACCACGGAACGGGTATTGTTATAGGTGAAACAACTCAAATCGGGAAAAATGTACGTATTTACCAGGGCGTAACGCTGGGGGCCTTGTCCCTTTCCCCAGATGAGTGTAATCAGCTAAGGGGACGTAAACGACATCCCACTATTGAGGATGATGTGATCATCTACTCCGGGGCTACGATACTCGGTGGGAATACGGTGATTGGGGCAAGGGCAGTCATTGGCGGTAATGTATGGCTTACAGAATCCGTTCCCCCCGATACCCAGGTATTAATGGAAAGCCCGCGGCTCATTTATAAGAAGAATGGAAGTGGAGAATGTGGAACAGTGGAGCAGGATTGGTAAAGTGACTGGCTTAAGTTGCCATACCGGACGTTTTCAGGCATGCTGCGTTTTGGCGTACAAACCTTTCCATCCGATCCAGGGCCTCGCTGATCTGCTCCACGGATGCGGCGTATGAACAGCGGATATACCCCTCGCCACACCGGCCAAAAGCATCCCCTGGAACTACCGCTACTTTTTCTTCATACAAAAGATTTTCACAAAACTCCCTGGAGCTCAATCCCGTTTCTTTGATAGAGGGAAAAGCATAAAAAGCACCCTTCGGTTCAAAGCAGGGAAGGCCAATACGCCGCAGTCCGTTCACGATTAAATTGCGCCGCTGATCATACTGCTCAGTCATTTTATTTACTGCTTCCATGCCGTTTTTCAGGGCTTCAACGGCAGCCATCTGTCCCATAACGGGGGCACACATGATGGTGTATTGGTGGATCTTCAGCATGGCTACAGCAATCTCTTCAGGTGCTGCAACATAGCCGATGCGCCAACCGGTCATGGCGTAAGACTTGGAAAAACCGTTGATGAGGATTGTCCGTTCCTTCATGCCCGGGATGGAAGCAATGGAAACGTGATTTCCCGTGTAAGTGAGTTCACTGTATATTTCATCGGTGATTACCAGCAAGTCATGCTCCTTGGCGATGCGGGCAATCTGCTCCAGTTCTCTTCCGGTCATGATCGTCCCCGTGGGGTTATTGGGGTAACTCATGAGTAACACTTTGCTGTTGGGCGTTATTGCCTTTTCCAGGTCTTCCGGTTTTAGTTTAAAATAATCTTCTTCCCGGGTGGGAATTGTTTTAAATACTCCTCCTGCCATGACAGTGCAGGGTTTATATGAGACGAAGCAGGGCTCGGGGATTATTACTTCATCCCCAGGGTCAAGGACAGAGCGCAAGGCAATATCAATGGCTTCACTGGCACCCACGGTCACAATGATCTCCCCGGTATAATCGTATTCCACCTGGTATCGCCGCAAGAGATAGTTGCTTATCTCCCTGCGCAATTCCTCCAAGCCACAATTGGAGGTATAGTTTGTATAGCCTTTTTCCAGTGCGTAGACACTGGCCTCACGAATATGCCAGGGTGTCACAAAGTCAGGTTCTCCCACGCCGAGTGAGATAACACCCCGTATCGTATTGGCCATATCAAAAAACTTCCGGATACCGGAGGCAGGCAGCGTCACCATACTTTTTTTCACAAAGGAGCGGCTCATGGGCTGATCACCAGCCTGTGGTCTTTTTTATGATCATCAAAAATAATGCCGTTTTGCTTATATTTTTTTAATACAAAATGGGTGGCGGTGCTTTGTACATTTTCCAGGGTTGCCAATTTTTCCGAGACAAAGAAGGCCACCTGTTTCAGGGATGTTCCCTCAACCATAACAGACAGATCATAGCCTCCCGACATAAGGTAAACGCTTTTTACTTCTGGAAAACGGGAGATTCTTGCAGCAATCACATCAAAGCCGACATCACGCTGAGGTGTTACCTGGACATCAATCATGGCGGTAACTTTGTCATTATGGCCTGTTTTTTCCCAGTCAATAAGTGTTACATAGCCCAGTATTACCTTTACATCTTCCAGTTCATTGATAATCTCTTGTATTTTTGTTTCTTCCACATTTAACATCAAAGCCAGGGTCTTGGTTGCTATTCTGTGGTTTTGCTCCAGCGCATGCAGCAGTCTCACTTTAAGATCTTCCACCACCGTCAGCTCCTCAAATCTAAATTAAATTAATAGAGGGAAGGCAAAAAATAAAAACCCCGTCCTTCAAGGGACGGGATTTTTCCCGCGGTACCACCCTAATTGACTCAGTGCTTGAGTCCTTCTCATTCACCTGTGGTGACCTGATAACGGCAGGCAACCGTGGCAACTTACTTATCTTTCAATTGCCCTCTCAGGGACGGCATTCATCGGTCAGCCTTTACCGCCTTGCACCCACCGGCGGCTCTCTGCAAAATATCTGTCCGACTACTATTCCCCTCATTGATTTTAATTTAAACTTTTATAAGACTACCATGAAACAAGCTTTTTCGTCAACCGCTTTGGTCCACAATTCCAGAGTTATTTTCCCAAACAAAATATGGAATACCTTTAGTCCAGCTTTTTAAATTCATCCTTTCCTACGAAACAGATGGGACAGACCCAGTCAGGGGGCAAATCCTCAAAGGGTGTGCCGGGTGGAATGCCACCTTCTTCATCGCCTTCCTTGGGATCGTACACGTAATCGCATAACTGGCATTCCCACTTATCCATGTTACATCAGTCCTTCCTTATTTATATTCTCCAGTTAGCCTGAAGGTGAAACTCCGTTTCCTGCTCTATTAGAAAAAAACTTGGTCTGCATTATGAGCCATATTTAAGTATATGCAGTGCTGCAACATGCCACCCTTAATATAACACAAAAGGGGGTGGACAAAAAGGTATTTAAATGTAAATTATGGAATGGTCCCATCGGTTTATGAGTGCAGTACTCACACATATAATGCCACTTTAAGCTTGATGCTCCGACAAATCAGGCATAGGCAAAAAGGAGCCCCAGCAAGCCTACTGCAGCAGCATAGAAAAAAGCGGGAGCAAGGTTGCGCCGGATAACGATCCCCTCCGTGCCCAAAATGCCAGTTACAGTACAAACTGCGATGACGTTATGAACAGCGATCATATTACCCGTGGCGCCTCCAACAGCATGCAGGGCTAGCACGAGGGGACGGGAGATATCCAGGCTTAAGGCCACGCCGTGCTGGAATCCGCCAAAGAGAATGTTGGAGACCGTATTGCTGCCGGAGACAAATGCCCCCAGGGAACCAAGGAAGGGGGCAAAAAAGGGCCATGCTTCTCCAATCAGGGCCGCCGAAAATGAGGACATGACCAGGAGCATACTGTTAAGCCCCGCTTCATTAATGTGGGACTGGACAAGGATCCGCACCATCCCCACTGTAAAGAAGAGGGCAACCGCCGCGGGCATGAGTTGGCGTCCCGTCTGCAGCAGGATCCTCTTTGCCTTTTGGACACTAATGCGGTGCAGAAAAAGGGTCACGGCAGCAACCAGGGCAAAGGGGATGATGCCGGGCAGGTAAAGGGGCTCCACACGGTAGCTGACCTGGGGCTGGCCCAGGATGTTTTCCCACGATATTGTGAATGCTGAAAGGATCTCCTGGAAGGGGAGAGCAGGCAGGCGGGTTATGATAAGCAGCAGGGCAATGATAATATAAGGTGTCCAGGCCAGTCCCAGGGAAACACTTCCCTTTTCTTCAGGGGGGGATTCGCTTTTTCCGCCCCAGTCTTTACGCCAGAGCCTCGACGGGGGGAAATCCCAGCTGTGCGATGGAAGAAAGTGTCCCCGGGAGACGAGGAAGATGACCAGGGACAGCCCCACAAGGCCGCCAATAATGGATGGAAGCTCAGGTCCAAGCAGGAGAGCTGTAAGGTAGGAGGGGATGGTAAAGGAAAAGCCGCTGATAAGTGCCAGGGGCCAAACGGCTGCACCTTCCCACAGCGACCCTTTATTACCAAAAATCCTTGTCATTAGCATGACGGCAAAAAGGGGAATAAGGGAACCCACGATCATGTTGATCAGGGCAGCCTGCACCCCTACTGTTTTTAAAAAGGAAGCCAGCCCCAATTCAGAATGCAACAACCCTGCCAACGCCGTTCCCAGGCCCACGTTTATGGTAGTTCCCACAGCGCCGAAGGTGACGGCGGTACTGTTACAGATAAGGGCCACCATGACAGCACACAGGGGAGGAAAGCCCAACCCCACTAACAGGGGTGCAACGAGGGCGGCAGGGGTGCCAAAACCGGCTGCTCCCTCAATAAAAGAGCTAAAAAGCCAGGCAATTATTAATACTTGAACACGGCGGTCGCTGCTGATGTGATTGAAACCCTTATTAATGGCGTCCAGCCCGCCACCTGCCCGCAATACATTGAGGACGAGGATAGCCCCGGCAACGATGACAAGGATATTTAATGCCAGCAAGGCTCCCTCCAGGGAAGCGGCCAGAATACGCAGGGGTTCCATTTTCCAGGCAAAAAAAGCCACCGCTGCTGCCAGCAGCCATACCGCCGGCATGGCACGTTGGGCCGGCCACAGAAATACGGCCATGGTAAGTATGGTTAAAAGTAGGGGAAGGGCTGCAAGAAAAGCGAATATACCAGGTGGCATCGAAATCTCCTTAAAAAGAAATTGGAATGCTGGCAGGAGGGCAATCCAGTACTTATATTATACTGAATAAAAAAATCTATGTAACTATTAAAAGTAACTATTAAAAGAGCGGGTCGAAAAGTGCCGGTCTGGGAATATTTCAATTATTGCCGGCGTGTCTTTAAGGGATGATTTTTTAGTGCAGATGTATTATACTGGATGAATGATATTTCTAGAGGTATAAAACGCTTATGAATTATGCTAAGGGATACCTTATGGTCTTGGGTGGAGGGGTATGCTGGGCTACCACAGGTCTTTTTGGCACAGTGCTTTTTCGCCATGGAATTGAGCCGCTGCTTGTGGCTTCGGGCCGCCTTGTCATTGCAGCGTTGCTTTTTTTACTGCTGCTTATTTTAAAATACCGTTCCAGCCTTGCTTTAAGCATAACCGATCTGCCCCGTTTAGCATTATTTGGATTTTTGGGTGTGGCCGTTTTTAATTTTTGTTACTTGCAGGCCATTAATCTCTTAGGTGTTTCCGTGGCTGTTGTACTCCTTTACACCGCCCCCGCTTTTGTGATCTTAATCTCCCGTATCTTGTTAAAAGAAATGATTACTCCCATCAAAGTGACAGCCTTGTTTCTTACCATCGGTGGGGTTATCCTGGTGGCGGGAATGTATGATCCGGGACGCTGGATCCTGAATCTGCAGGGGATTATACTGGGACTGTGTGCCGGACTTACGTTTGCGTTGATCACGATTTTCAGTAAAATAGCCCTGCGTCACCATTCTGATATTACCGTTACTTTCTACTTTATAGTTATCGGTGCCGTGTTCCTATCTTTTTTGCGCCCCCCCTGGTTACTGCTACAGGAGGGATTATCCCCTGCAGCAGGCTTGTCCCTGCTGGGACTTGGTCTTGTTTCCACTTTTCTCGCTTATCTCCTCTATGTGGGGGGTATTAAATACCTGGAAGCGGGCAGGGCCAGTATTGCGGCTGCTGTGGAGCCCGTAGCAGCTTTTAGCCTGGCTGCCCTTTTTCTGGGGGAACGGCTGGTACCACTCCAGTTTGTTGGTTTTTCCTGTGTGGTTATTGCGGTGCTGCTTTTAGTTTTTAAACGTTAAAAAACGGCTTTATTTTCTTTTTAATTTAGAACTCCCAATCCTACGTATGCATCCTTGTTTTTATCCCCTTACCCGGCTATAATAGAGTTAGAAAGGGTGAGGAATAAATGAAATTTACATTTTATGATAAGCTGTTTGCTTCATTGATTGTTGTGTCCAGCCTGGTCCTATTTTTCCTGAACTTTCAGTTGTCCGCCGGGCCGGCTCAACGTTACGTGGCTGTCCACGTGGACAATGAATTTGTCATGGAGATATCTTTTGCTGAAAATACGGACAGACTGGTGAACATTCCTTTCGGTAAGGACGGGGAATACACGGCTGTATTGGAAATTGATGATGGAAGGGTACGCATGCTGCCCATGGGCGAAGAGCTGTGCCCCCGCGGTATCTGTTCCCATACGGGTTGGATCAGCAATGGCTATCAGAGTATTGTTTGCGTGCCCAACCGTATTCTTGTAACTTTCAGTGAGAGACAGGATAACGGAGTGGATGGGGTAACTTTTTAGGGATACGGTCGGGGTGGTTTTAGTAAATTCTTGACAAAAAAGTTAAATCTCATATATAATTGAGCGTGGCTTTAAAGAGGTGTTAAGTAATGAAAGTTTTTATTACCAACCTGGAAAAACATGCAGGTAAGTTTGTTCCTTATTCCGTTAATATTCCCCTTGCCTCTTTGGGAATCCAGGTCCCGGGGAATGAGGAAGGGATAATGCATGTCAACATACAGGCTTCTTACCTGGGAGATCAGGTTTTGATCAGGGGGGATTGGCATGTGGATCTTCAGGATGTGTGCAGCCGTTGCCTTGAGCAGACTGTTTGCCGCCTGGAAGAACAGTTCACCGAGGAGTTTGCCCGTCTTGATGACCCTGTTTCGGTGGATCTTCATGAAAAAGAAGGAAGTTGGGAGCAGAATGATTTCGTTTATTCAGGTGAAGTGCTGGATTTAACTGAGTATTTGCGTCAATCCTTTCTCATGTCCCAGCCTTTTAAAGTTCTTTGCAGGGAAGATTGCCGCGGCTTGTGCCCCGTTTGTGGGGTGGATCAAAACTATGAAGAGTGTCGCTGCCAGGAGGAAAATATTGATCCCCGCCTGCGCGTGCTTGAGGAGTATAAAAACAAGAAACAATGATTTAAGTGGATTTATTGTACAGTTGGAGGAGGTGTTATCCATGGCAGTACCTAAGCGGAGAGTGTCGAAAACTAGAAGAGACAAACGCAGAACCCACTGGAAGCTGTCAGCGCCCGGTTTATCCCGGTGTCCCAAGTGTCATGAAGTGAAGATGCCCCATCGTGTTTGTGCCGCATGTGGTTTTTATAATGGAAAAGCGATTGTTAAATAACTCTCACCGGTTTGACCTGGGTTAGCTGCTGATAGCGGACTAACCCGGTATTTATTTTGGGCAGTTAGTTGTTAGTCATGTATGCTGCTGTTGCTTATTTGGAGGAGTTGGAGACGTATTGCGCATAGCTGTTGATGCAATGGGGGGGGACTATGCTCCCCTGGAGATAGTTAAAGGGGCCTT
>SLRC01000019.1 GCA_007131175.1 Syntrophomonadaceae bacterium | reverse complement strand
TTACAAAAAGAGCCTGTGCACTACAAGGGACTGCAGGTTCGGACTAATGGCTCAGCCATTACGGTAAATTTAACAGTCAGCTTCATTGCGGAAGAACAACATCCGATGCCGCATCTGCTGCTGGTCATTTTTGAGGAGGTGGACCTACCGGAAGTATTGAACTCCACACAGGAATTGGCGGCCGCACAGGATCCTGTTCTGCAAAAAGATGCTCAGATCGTGGCCATGGAACAGGAGTTGCGCAACAAGGAGGAGCACCTCCAGACTATTATTGAACAATTGGAGACATCCAATGAAGAATTTCAGTGTACTAACGAGGAGTTCCAATCCACCAATGAGGAGCTGGAGACCTCCCGCGAGGAACTGCAGTCAGTTAACGAAGAACTGACTAATGTTAATGCGGAACTGCAAAAGAACATCGAAGAACTGTCCCGTTCCAACAACGATATGAACAACATGCTGGCCGGTACGGGTGTGGGGACCGTCTTTGTGGATCTGCAGCAGTGCATTCGACGATTTACACCTCCGGCCGCTAAAGTGATAAACTTGATCGATGCTGATCTGGGACGGCCTCTGGGGCACATCTCTACAAATATAGTGGACTATGATCACCTTGTGGATGATGTACAGTCAGTCCTCGATACACTTAAGACGCAGGAGCGGCAGTTGAAGACGCAGGGCGGGCTAACCTACCTCATGCGCATTCTTCCCTATCGTACGCTGGAAAACGTGATTGAAGGCGCGGTTCTAACTTTTGTCGATATCACGGTTCAGCAACAAATGCAGGATTCTACAGACCGCCTGGCCGTTGTTGTTAAAGATTCCCGTGACGCGGTTACCGTATTAAATAGTGAGGGGCGTATTCTGGCCTGGAACCCGGGAGCACAAAGATTATACGGCTGGAGCGAAGCGGAAGCACTGAACATGACCATCAATGACATCATTCCTGAAGATAGAAGGGGGGAGACATTGGATATGATTAAACAACTGGTCGGAGATGTGGCGATAACGCCTTTTAAAACACAGCGCCTTACCCGGGACGGCGCTATCATTGACGTATGGGTAACTGCCACCCCGTTAATTGAGCAGGACGAGGTTCCGTATGGTTTTGCCCTTACGGAACGGGGTGACACGGCCACTGATAAGTTCAAAAGAAAGGAGAGGAACAATCATGATGGGAGAGGAAAACATACTCCCTAGCTTCAGTGTGCTGCGCCGTAAAGCAGAGGAAATATTAGAGGAAAAATCAATCATTCCGGAAAGCCTGGAAGGCCTGACGCCTGTCCAGGCAATGGAACTGCTACAGGAGTTGCGCATCCATCAGGTGGAGTTGGAGATGCAAAATGAGGATTTGCGTCGGGCACATTTGAAACTGGAAACATCACGGGCCCGTTATTACGATCTCTATGATTTGGCGCCAGTGGGGTATTTAACCTTTGATGTAGCCGGGCAGATTCAGGAAGCCAACCTCACCGCTGCCCACCTGCTGCAGTTGGAGAGAGGCACGCTGATTGGGCAGCCTTTTACCCGCTTTATAGTCAGGGATGACCAGGACATTTACTACCTTTATCGCAAACAGTTGCTTAAGGCAGGTTCACAGCAGGTATGTGAGTTGCGCATAGGCCGCAAGGGCGGGCTCCCGTTTTGGGGGCGCCTGGAGATAACAGTGGTGTTTGACGCAGAGGGTCAGGTCAGCGGTTATCGTGCAGTCATTATCGATATTAGCGAGCGTAAACGGTCGGAAGAAGTGCTCAAAAAAGTTCAGCTTGAGTTGGAACAAAGGGTTAAGAAGCGCACAGGGGAACTGGAGCATGCCAATAAAGCCCTGCAGGAAAGCGAAGAGCACTTTCGCCAAATTGTGGAAATGCTGCCCGTAGCCGTTTTAGGGCAATTAAACCAAGAGATTGTTTTCATCAATACTGCTGCCATAAAATTGCTTCATGCCGAAAACTCCAGTTTTCTGCTGGGCAGGAATATCCTGGATTTTTTACATACGAAATACAAAGAGCTGTTTATACAAAATTTGCATAAGGTGATGGAAGGCAAAGCCCACAGTATATCCTTTCCCGCCAGGCTTTCTTCCCTGAAAGATAAAATTGTTGACGTTGAAATGCATTTAATTCCTTTTACCTACCAGGGGCATTCGGCCGTGCAAATTAGTGCTTACGATATTACGCGCCGTAAAAAATTGGAGCAGGAACTGCAGAATAGGGAGAAACTTGAAGCCGTGGGAAACCTGGCCGGCGGCATCGCTCATGATTTTAACAATTACCTGGCCACACTACTGGGGAATGTTTCCCTGGCCAAGGCTTATATGGACAACCCGGAAAAAGTATTTGAGAAGTTAGATAATATGGAGAAAGTAACGCTGCGTGCCAAAGATTTAACAGATCAGTTATCCGTTTTTGCCAAAGGGGGAGCACCAATTAAAAAAAAGGTGACAATCAGAAATTTAATCAGCGAAAGTGTTTCCTTTGCATTAAGCGGTTCCAGTGTGCAGTGTGAGCTTGTTTTGCCTGGCGATCTTTTTGCGGCAGAAATAGATGAGGGACAGATTACCCAAGTCTTATATAATATTGTGCTTAATGCTGTCCAGGCAATGCCTGAAGGGGGCACTATCAGAGTAATTGGAGAAAATGTTTCCTCTGGGGGATTAACTGGGGGACATGTTACCCTGCCACACGGGGAGTATATTAAACTATCCCTGTCAGACGAGGGTCCCGGAATTCCGGAAAATTTATTAGAAAGAATATATGAACCTTTTTTTTCCACGAAGGCGAAAGGTGGCGGCCTTGGCCTGGCTACTTCCTATCATATTATAAAAAACCATCAGGGTTTTATTCAAGCGGAATCGGAACAGGGTAAGGGAACCACTTTTATTATATACCTTCCTGCCTGCAGCAAGGCAGCACTGTTAAGCGAGAGGGAAGATGATGTTATGCTTGGAACAGGCAAAGTGTTAGTTATGGATGATGAAGCAGATATCAGGGAAGCGGTGGGCGAGATGCTGACATTCCTTGGCTACGAACCCCATTTGGCTGTTGATGGTGCGGAAGCGATCGAGATGTATCTGCGGGCCGCTGCAGGGGACAGGCCTTTTGACCTGGTAGTACTTGATTTGACCATACCGGGAGGCATGGGGGGTAACTATGTGATAGAGCAATTACTGGCGGTGGACCCGTCCGTGAAAGGGATTATCTGCAGCGGTTATTCCAACGATCCCGTAATGGCCAATTATTCGTCATACGGCTTTAAAGGGGTAATTAAAAAGCCCTATGACATCAAAGAATTTTCCAAAATAATACATAGTATTAAGGCGGGTGCGTAACTGATTGTTATTTTTCAAATAGATATCCAGGAAGCCTATAACATTTGGGACTGGCTGCGCACCTATGAGCATTAACGGCCACTAAATCAAAAAGATTATTTCGCACTTGCTTTTCCATCGTCTTTTTGCTACAATAAGGCCATATTTAAATAAGGGTCCTTAGCTCAGTGGGAGAGCGCTACCTTGACACGGTAGAAGTCGCGTGTTCAATCCACGCAGGACCCACCACAAAAAGAAACGAGGCCAAAACGCCCTCGTTTCTTTTCTTTCGTGCGCCCGGTTCACGAAGGGTCACACCACAAGAAAATGCGACACGCTGAACCGCCCCCTGTCCCATTTCTCCTTTCCTTTTGCCTTTCCTACCTCTTGCTTCTTGTACTTGACAGCGCTAAAACATATCATTATGATTTAGAGGAAGAAAGGGGGCGTACGGTTTAATGGAAGAAGGACATAATATGACAAACGGCGATAATGGGTTGAATCAAATGCTGAAGATAGAGGTTGAGGGACGGGGTGGATTTGAAGTGCCCCGGGGGACAACCATTGCTGCACTGCTGGAGCAGGTCGGAGGTAAAATAGCCCGGGAAGCTATTGCAGCAAAGCTCAAGGGCAAAGTGGTGGATTTGCGTACACCCCTGCAGGAAAATCTTTCAATTAAAGTGGTAACCTTTGAGGATGAACAAGGTGCAGATGTTTACCGCCACACGGCCAGCCACGTGATGGCCCAGGCTGTGAAGAATCTTTATGGTGACGTGCGGCTTGGTATCGGTCCCGCGATTGAAAATGGTTTTTATTACGACTTTCACTTTGACGAACCCTTAGGGCCGGAAGAGCTGGAGAAGATAGAAGGGGAGATACAGAAGATTATTAAGGAAGACTTGCCGCTTGAAAGAACGGAGCTGAGCCGTGAAACCGCACTTCGTTTATTTGAGGAGCAGGGTGAAACATATAAGCTGGAGCTTATAGAGGATTTGCCCGAGGATGCGGTTATTTCCTGTTATGGGCAGGGAGGTTTTGTGGATCTCTGTGCGGGGCCGCACCTTGCCTCCACAGGGCGCCTTAAGACAGTGAAACTATTGAACCTGGCAGGGGCCTACTGGCGCGGTGATGAGAAGCGGCCGATGCTGCAGCGTATTTACGGAACAGCTTTTCCCCGTAAAAAAATGCTGGATGAATACTTAACCAAGTTGGAAGAG
>SLRC01000146.1 GCA_007131175.1 Syntrophomonadaceae bacterium | reverse complement strand
GTGCGACAAGAAGCGGCTTCTTCTTGAAAGGTTAGTGCAGATAACAGTCTGATGTCCCAGTAGTAGGGGCATTCCCATCCGAAACTGCGTTGGGGGTAACTCCGAGGTGGGTTGCATGAGGAGAAGTCCAACTGGCTGCCTAGTATCCATGGCAAACAGGGGCAAGGGAAAGGGTGGTATGGTTCACGATTAAGCATCGTCATTAGCAGCAGTGGTTGGGATATATTTGCCATTGTATTGCAGATAAGAAAACGCAGCTTCGCGTATGCGTATGTTACTACCTACATATCTGCCGGTGTATTGAATGAACCTAACCCATCCGTATCTAACAGAAGCTGAACTTGGTAAGTCCTATGGAGTCCAATTTTGGTAGGTCGACCGCAAGGAAGATACAATCTCCAGAGGATATAGGAGCGTTGGAAAAAGCAAAAGTCGCCAGGGTGCAAACCCACAGGAATAAGAAATAACTGGGCGAATAGTGTTAGCTAACATACCTGAAAGGGTGCTGACTTCCAACCGGTAATCAACACGGTATAAAACGAAAAGCAAGGTTTCAAAAGAGAGATAACAGTGCGAAATACTTCTTATTGTAGGAAGTCCACATTATCTCTCAATACCCTAATAGGTATGTAGAAAAATTGCAACAACGGATATACCGTGCCGAATGTCTTGTTCATAAAGACAGACGGATAAATGAGAGCTTGAGCTGTATGTCTTGAAAGGGACACGTACAGTTCTTAGGCGAGAAGGAGGGAGCAATCCCTCCGACTTAGCCGACAATTATGCGTCTTATATAAATTAGAGTTACATAAAAATAGAGTTAAATTAACGGGCGTGACTTTGAATGAGAAAAATACTTGGAAAGTCTTTCTATGTTGAATAGAAGTAGATTACAATATTATTTGGAGAAATATTATGTCCTGGTCAACAATGTTTGATCGACTCTACTCTACGGTGGCCAACGTTGGCAAGCAAAAAAAACATTGCGTCTTGCGCTAACCAGCCTTGCAGTTGACCTCAGTTTCAAAAACCCGTTGGAAAAAAAATTATTTCCGGGCAGGCCGGCCCGGAAGAGTGGGGAGAGTATCAGCAAGCAGTTGACGCTGCGGTGGCGGAAATTTTAGGTCTTCCTGACGGAGAGCTGTTTTCCAGAAGCTGGGTTGCAATGCGCCCACCCCGGGCGCCCGGCCGTCAGGATTACACCAGGTGCGCCGGTTGCGGCGAGGTACTCACGGTGGCGCAGAGCATCGCGGGAGAAGACGGGTTTTTTGCCAGGTTTGCCGGGCAAAGGCAATTTATTTTTTTTAACATCGGATAAAAATGTTTGAATATATAAATTTTTGTTTGAGGCAGGAATAAAGATCTGTGGCAAGAATTAATTAACAGTAACACTGAATATAAATTGGTAACACGTTTAGCGGGGCGTGCATTCCCCTTATTTTTTTGTTCTTTAGGTAGCATAATTATTAAAATAATAGCACTTATTATTGGGTGGTGTAGAAGATGGTAGATCTGCAGTTAAAACGGTTAAAGGATCCTATTTTTTGGGAAAAAGCCTGGCGCGAAGACCGGGAAAAGTCCTTTTTTCGTCGCGGTAGGAAAACGCTCAAGGACACAGTCAACTTCTGGAACAAGCGGGCGGACAACTTCCAGAAGAACGTGATGGGGAAAAAGGGTGATAAACGGGTAAGCAGGGTGTTAAGCTGGCTGGAAAAGCAGGGGGTGGAGCTTGCCGGAAAACGGGTTTTGGATATTGGGGCTGGACCGGGTGCATTTACCCTGGCTATTGCACAGCGCTGCCGGGAAGTGGTGGCCCTGGAACCGGCAGGAGCCATGGTTGAATATCTTAACTCAGAGATTAAAAACAACGGTTTGGAAAATGTGCGGGTAATTCAGGAAGCATGGGAAGAAGTTGAACTGGACAAGGAGGGGCTTGCCGGCGCTTTTGACCTGGTATTCGCCTCCATGAGTCCTGGCATCAACAATCTTGAAACCATAGAGAAAGCCTTTGTCTGTTCCAAAGAATATTTTTATTACAGCAGTTTTGCGGGGAAACGGGAGAGCGATATGCTTAAAAAACTTTGGCCGCTCCTGTACGGTGAGGATCTGCCTCCCTGGCCCAGTCAGGCCATATTTTTGCTCAATCTGCTCTATACGCTGGAGCAGCAGTTGACTTTTGAGGTCTGGGAGGAGCGAAGCAAAATGGAGTTGTTACCGGACGCCGCCCTAGATCTCTTGCTGGAAGAACTGCAAATATACGGCAAAGAACCTCCTTACCCCCGGGAGAAACTGCATGATTTTGTACAAGCCAATGCTGTAAATGGTTTGCTGCACCAGGAAAACGTAACCCGCCTGGGACAGATCCTGGTGAAAATATAAAATAATATGAAAGTGAGGAGAAGTTTTATGTCCCGCAATATTTCAAGATTAATTGGTGTAAAAAATATTTCTTTCCTGATGGTTTTGAGTATGGTGGGGTTGTTGCTGATTGCCGGTTGTGGCGGCTCACCTGAAACGGCCCCTGCACCTCAAACGCCCCTGGCACAGGCTGAAGGAACCGGGGCAGAGGATGTTCCCCGGGATCCCGTGGTGATCAGACTCGAAGGAGGCGACTGGGGTTACTGTTCTCCTTTCACCCATTACTCAAGGGGCCCCGGTATCTTTAAAATGCAGCTTATCTTTGACTCCTTATTAGAGCGAAGTGAGGATGGATATGTCCCCTGGCTGGCGGAAAGCTGGGAGATAAGTGACGACGGAAAAACATATTTATTTAATTTGCAGCAGGGTGTCAAATGGCATGATGGTAAAGAGATGACTGCCGATGATGTGGTTTTTTCCATTAACTACTACCGGGAGTATCCTCCCGTCTCCATATTTTTTGGAGGGATTCTGACAGATCCTGATTATTTGCTGGAGGTAACCGCTGTATCCGATTACCAGGTGCGTTTTGTCACTTCTGAAGCCAAGGCCACCTTTTTGCCGGCGGCGGGGCTGGCCCGGATCATCCCCCGACACATTTGGGAAAACGTGGACAATCCCCATGATTACCTGGAACCGGAAGCGGTGATTGGCTGCGGTCCGTACCGCCTCACCGACTACAACAAGGAACACGGCACTTACCGCTTTGAGTCCTTCGAAGATTACTGGGGTATTCAACCCCGGGTTGATGTGATTGAATTTGTGCCGGTCAGCGATACCATCCTGGCCTTTGAAAATGGTGAAATTGATCTGACGGAAATTCCCACTGACCTTTTATCCCGCTTCCAGGAAGATCCCGAGTTTGCCGTTAAAGTGAATCCAGGTTTTTGGGGATACCGCCTCCTTTTTAATTACGAACGCATAGAGGTGTTCAGCAATAAAGCGCTGCGTCAGGCCCTGGCCTATGCCATTGACCGTCAGGATCTGGCGGATAAGATCGCCAGAGGAGCAGGCACTCCCGGCAATCCCGGTATCCTGCCTGTGCACCATGTCTGGTGCAATCCGGATGTTCCCCAATATGCATATGATCTGGAGCGGGCCAAACAAATGCTGCAGCAGGAAGACCTCACCGATCTTTCTCTTACCCTGCTGGTGGGCCAGGACCGTGAGGTCAGGATAGGGGAGTTATTAAGTGAGCAATTGGCCAAAGTTGATATCCAACTAAGGGTGGAATCGGTTGATTTGCAGTCCCGGGATAGCCGTATCCGTGATGGTCAATATGAACTGGCCCTGGTGGGCCACGGGGGTTGGGGTGGCGACCCCGACTACCTGCGCAGCAGGTTCTTAAGCGAGCTCAGCGATTGGTATACCGGAACCCCTGGCTATTACAACCCCCAGGTGGATGAACTGGGCCAAAGGCAGCTATCGGAAACCGATGTGAATAAACGCAAAGAACTGATTTTTCAACTGCAGCAGGTGCTTGCTGAAGATGTTCCTGAGATCCCCTTGTATAATACAACGGGATACACCGTTTACCGTCCGGACAAGTACGACGGTTGGATGTACATGTTTGACCACCACAACCTTACCCACAGTAAGCTCTCTTTTCTTGACTGGAAATAAAATTTAACTAGGAATTTGGAAACACTTTGTCGTATCAACGATGGTATTACAAATTGTAAAGCTATAACACTGGAGGAAATGCATATGTGTATGGAAAAAACGCCCTGGGAAAGGCCAGTGGAGTTTCACGGTCATAGCTGCATGGGGCTGGCCATGGGTTTTCGGGTGGCCGAAGCGGCGATGAAATCTCTGGGAGGTGAACGGGATGTGGATGAGGAGATGATCGCCATTATGGAAAATGACAGTTGCGCTGTGGATGCGGTCCAGGTGATTACGGGGTGCACGATCGGTAAGGGAAACATGATCGTGCGTGATTATGGCAAAAAGGGTTACACTTTTGCCCTGCGGGATAAAAAGAAAGCGGTACGCATTACGGCAAAATGGCCTGAAGGGTTAATGCAAGATGAATTCCAGAAGTTGCGGGAAAGTGTATTTAGCAATGCAGCCTCTGAGGAGGATAAAGCCCGTTTCAAAGAACTGTCTGCCGAATTATTAAAAGATTATCTTGTTAAACCGCTGGAAGAAATTTGTGAGGTAAAAGATATTCCCTATGCTGTCCCGGAGAAGGCCCGCATCTTTCCTTCTGTAACCTGTTCCAGCTGTGGAGAGAAAGTCATGGAGCCCAGGGCCCGCCTCAAAGAAGGCAAGCCCACCTGTATCCCCTGTGCCCACAATTACGACCGGGGCTGGGGAAGCAATTAGCAGCTTGCTTTTAATGAGTATAAACATTTGGAAAGGCAGCATCCAATGAAAAACAAGGGCCTGCGCATCGCCGAATATCTGGTCACTTTACTGGTGATTGTCACCATGAATTTCTTCCTGCCCCGCCTCATGCCCGGCGATCCTTTTCTTCACCTCTCCGGGGATGCAGGTCAGGAGATCGTGACTTTTACCAAAGAACAACAGGAATACTTCGCTGCATATTATGGCCTGGACCGGCCCCTGCCGGAGCAGTATTTCCGTTATCTGACGGGCCTGACCCGGGGCGACCTTGGCTTTAGCTATTATTACAAGGACGATGTGGCCGCCATTATTCTAAGGCGACTCCCCTGGACTCTCCTTATGGTAACGGCGGCTACTTTGCTCAGTTTAATCCTGGGGATTGTCCTGGGCAGTTACTCCGCCTGGCGCCGGGAGTCCTGGCAGGATAAGGCGACCTATCTATTTATGATTATCTTCTCCGAGATCCCTGCTTTTTTGCTGGGCATTATGTTTTTAACCCTTTTTGCGGCGGCTCTGGGGCTTTTCCCCCTCTCCGGAGGCATGACCCATTTTGCCGGTTACACCGGCTGGGAAAAAGTTAAAGATATACTTCACCACGCGGCCCTACCTGTAATTACCCTCTCCCTGGCCCGGTCCGGGGGAATATTTCTGCTGGTGCGCAATACGTTGACCACTGTGTTGGGGAAGGATTATATGCTTACTGCCCGGGCGAAGGGGCTTACTAAGCGGCGTATCCGTTACCGCCATGCCATGAAAAACGCCCTTTTACCCCTGGTGACCAGGGTGGCCCTGCAGCTTGGGGGCATGGTAGGGGGGGCTGTGCTGGTGGAAAACGTTTTTGCTTACCCGGGCCTGGGACGGCTCATGCGGGATGCCGTTTTCGTGCGCGATTATCCCCTCCTGCAGGGAATTTTCCTGGTGCTGGCCTTTGGCGTACTGGCGGCCAACCTGCTGGCTGATCTTTTCTACCGGACTTTGGATCCCCGGACGCGGGAAGGGGAATTGCACGGAAAGCAAGAGCCAGATAATGGGGAACAGGAGGGTAGCAGTCATGTTCTTGCTTAAAATTTCTAAAATTTGGCAGGAACTGACTGCCTTCGGCAGGGTGGGCCTTGTCATACTGCTGTTGTTGATTTTTATGGCGGTAGCTGCCCCCTATATAACCTGGCAACCTCATAATATCTCCTCGGGCCCGTCACTGAAACCGCCAGGCGGGGCCCACCTGCTTGGTACAGACGAACTGGGGGTGGACCTCTGGTCCCAGATTTGTTACGGGGCGCGGGTCAGCCTGATTGTGGGGTTGGGCACGGCCCTGCTGGCCGGTTTGGGTGGAGCTATAGTAGGTACTTTTGCCGGATACCGGGGTGGGTGGACCGAACGGGTGCTCATGCGGCTCATCGATATTATGATCGTCATGCCCGACCTGCCTGTAATGGTGATCCTGGCTGCATTTTTCGGTTCCAGTCTGCGTAATATTATTATCGTACTCGCCCTTTTCTCCTGGTCCCATCCGGCACGTATAGTACGGGCACAGGTGCTGGCTTTAAAAGAGCAGGGTTATATCAAAATGGCCCGCATTTACGGGGGTGGAGACCTCTATATTATTTTTAAGCACTTACTGCCCGAGCTTATTCCCATCCTGGCGGTAAGCATGATCCGCCTTGCCGGTATGGCCATTGTCACTGAAGCGGGGCTTTCATTCTTAGGGTTGGGTGACCCCACTTCCCGCAGCTGGGGTTTGATCATAAACCATGCCCTCAATTTCAGCGGCATTTATTTTACGCCTTTTTGGAAGTGGTGGCTCTTTTATCCCTGGCTCTTCTTAACTTTGTTGATTACTGCTCTTGCTTTGCTGGGCCGGGATCTGGAACGTATCGCCGACCCCAGGGTGGCAAAGGGGTAGCAGCTGTTCAGTCAAATAGTTTTTGATTTACAGGAGGGTGTTCCCATGTCCATACTCGATGTTAATAAGCTGGGTGTTATTTACAAGCCTGCCGGCCAGCATGTGCAGGCCCTGGAGGATGTTTCCTTTTCCCTGACTGCGGGGGAGACGCTGGGGATTATCGGTGAATCGGGGAGCGGAAAGACGACCCTGGCCCTGGCCCTCATGGGCCTGCTCGGCAAAAAGGAGCAGCTGGAGGGAAAGGTGGTCTATGCAGGTGCTGAACTCCTTTCCCTGGAAGAGTCCAGGCGGCATACTTATCGCTGGAAACATATTGCCATGGTTTTTCAGAACTCCCTGGAAGTGTTAAATCCAGTGCTAAACGTGGGGGAGCAGGTTGCCGAGCCCCTGGCCAGACACCTGGATTTAAAGGGCAGGGAGCTGGAGGCGCGCGTAGAAGAACTGCTGTATCTGGTGGGATTGGAACGGTCCTGGAAGACTGCTTACCCCCATCAACTTTCCGGGGGGATGCGCCAGCGGGTGCTGCTAGCCATGGCCCTCTCCTGCCGCCCCGAACTGCTCCTGGTGGATGAGCCCACCACATCCCTCGACCCTATCGCCCGCAGGGAGATCGTGGAACTGTTGGAGAGCTTGCAAAGGGAATACGGCTTCAGTCTCGTGCTTATTTCCCATGACCTGGCCTGTATTTCCCGCCTGACACGCCGCCTGCTGGTGCTTTACGGTGGAAGGATAGTTGAGGCGGGGCTGACGGAAGAGATCGTGGAAGATCCCCTTCATCCTTATACGCGGGGCCTGATCAATGCCTCACCCAACTATTTTGCTTTCCGCGACCTCTGGGGCATCCCCGGCGAACCGGCCGGCGGCGGCGCGGCAGGTTGTGCTTTTGCTTCTCGCTGTGTGCAGTCTCAGGAGGGGTGCCATGCTGAAACGCCTGCGCTGCAGCATCTTTCCCCCAGCCGGCAGGTTGCCTGCAGGCGGGGCGGGATCATGACCATGCTTGCGGCCAGTGGCCTCTGTAAGGAATACCACCTTAAAAAAAGGACGCTCAAGGCGGTAAACGGCATTGATTTGGAGGTCAAGCACGGTGAGGTGCTGGGGCTGGTGGGGGAAACTGGTTCGGGTAAATCCACGGTGGCCCAGATACTGGGGAGAATGGTCAAGCCCTCTGCCGGGCAAATCATTTTCCAGGGCAAACCCTTTAACGGCGAACTGACCCGCCGGGAAAAGGGGATCCAACTGGTCATGCAGGATCCTTTCGCCTCCACCAGTCACCGCTTTACGGTGGAGCAGACCCTGCGGGAACCGTTGGAAATTAATAAAGTGGGCGGCAGAGAAGAGAGGCAGGAGCGTGTCCTGGAGACCCTGACCCGTGTTCAGCTACCTGCAGATGATAAATTCCTGAACCGTTACTGCTTTGAACTGAGTGGCGGGCAAAGGCAGCGCCTGGCCATAGCCCGGGCCCTGGTAATGAAACCGGCATTGCTGCTGGCCGACGAGATCACCTCCATGCTTGATCCCTCTACTCAGGCCAACCTGATGCGCCTCCTCAAAGGGTTGCAGAACGAAGAGGGGTTTGCCATGCTCTTTATTACCCACGACCTTGACCTGGCTCGCAAGATAGCGGACCGCATTATGGTGATGCAGTACGGCGCCGTGGTGGAGCAGGGTTCGTCCCACCGTATCTTTACCCAACCCTGCTGCTGCCATACCAAGGACCTGCTGGCCGCGGCTTTTGGGCACAGCCATTAAGCAGCTTTTGCGTTTTGATCAGCCTGGCAGAATTGATTACAACAATTACAGACCCGATATTGTGTGCTACCGCTCCCGAAATTGGGTTTAAAAACCCTGCACTCGATGCGACCAGGGCCAGTATATTAAAAACCATGGCAAAAAAAATGTTAAATTTGATCGTCTTTACGGTTATCTTTCCTAAATTTAAAAAGTAGGGCACCTTCGTTATATCGTCCCCCATTAAGGCCACATCAGCTGCTTCGATGGCTGCATCCGTGCCCATGGCCCCCATGGCAATGCCGATATCAGCTGCAGCCAGGGATGGGGCGTCGTTGATTCCATCACCTACCATGGCCACTTTATATCCTGTGTGCTGCATCTTTTTTAGCTGATTTAGTTTGTCTTCCGGCATAACACCGGAAAAGAATTCTGTTATGCTGGCTTTTTCAGCTATTTGAGCCGCAACTCTTTGCTCGTCTCCTGTAATCATTTGAATTTTTGTAATGCCCACATCTTTTAGTTGCCCGACCAAGGAATTAAGACCGCTTCTTAGCTCCTCTTCAAAATAGATCAGGCCTATGGGCACGCTGTCTTCCCAAACCGCACAAGCTTTATTGTTTTTTCCCGTTTTGCTCTGGCCAGGGTCCGGCAACAAGTTTGCTTGTATCCCGTCCCCGATGCTGCCCACGGTGTATTTTTTCTCCCCGATCATGGCTTCTACTCCTTTGCCGGGAAGATTTTTATAATTGCAGGGTTCGCATAATTCAATATTTCTTTGTTCCGCTGCTTCCATAATGGCCCGGGCCAATGGATGGGTGGAATACCTCTCAACCGAAGCTGCTGCCGCAAGGATTAGGTCCCCGGTTGCACCGTTTAAGGGTTCTACGGCGGAAACCCTGGGCTTGCCGCTGGTAAGCGTTCCCGTTTTATCAAAGAGGATAGTATTTATCCTGGATGCCTCTTCCAGGATATCCCCGCCCTTGACTAGAATGCCGTTTTTCGAGGCATTTCCCAGGGCAGAGACGATGGCAGTGGGTGAAGCCAGAATAAAAGCGCAGGGACAACCAACGATGAGCACGGTAATAGCCCGGTATATATCCTTTGTTATCAGGAAAACAATTAGCCCCAGGGTAATGATGGCAGGGGTAAAGTAGCGGGCATATCGGTCTGCAATCCTTAACACCGGCGCTTTTTGCTTTTCCGCCTCCTGAACCAGCTTGATCAGTTTCCCCAGGGTGGTATCTTCCCCTACTTTTGTAACTTCCATTTCCAGCATACCGGAATAGATTACTGTTCCGGCATAGACTATGTCCCCAAGTGTTTTAACAACCGGAACTGATTCGCCGGTCAGTGATGCCTGGTTTAACAAGGCGTCCCCCCTGATCACCCTGCCGTCCACGGGAACTTTTTCTCCCGAACGGATCAAAAGCCGGTAACCCGGTCTTACTTCCTTGACAGGAACCACTGTTTCCTTGCCATTGTTAATAACCGTTACCGTATCTGGCGCCAGACGAATCAGGGAGTCGATCGCAGAACGGGCTTTTTGGGTGGTATACTGTTCCAGAAGCGAACCCAGCACCATAATCAAAGCTACAATTGCGGCTGAGAGGTACTCACCAATGACGACCGCAGCTATGATCGCCAGGCTCACAAGTTCATCCACGTTAAGTTCCCTGCGCAAAATTCCTTTCGCAGCGCCAACGATGATTGGGCCTCCCAGAATTAGCAAAGCGGTGAGGGCTAAAAGTTCAGGGAACAAGGGAGAACCTAGCTTTTCCAATATGTAGCTAAAGGATATAAGAAGAATGCCAAATGCTAGAGTATAAAACTCCTTCATCTGCAGCAGTTGCCTGTAAGAACTGAGATCTTTGTATCTTCCGATCAATTAAGTGCCCTCCCCCAGAGTATGTCCTCAAAATATTTCCCGGTTTACTTTTTTAATAATGTTAAGCAATTGTTGGATTTCTTCTTCCTGCAGGCAGGCTCTCATCTGTTCAGTGAGGCTAAGATGAAAGCGGTGATGCTCTTCAAATGCTTTGATCCCTTTTTCCGTCAGGCTGATTAAATTTACCCGCCGGTCCTCATTGGTAGACGAACGCCTGGCGTAATTCTTGGTCTCTAGACGGTCGACTGTGACTGTGGTTGTGCCGGTAGTAACACCCAATTTGGCGGCCAAAGATTTCATGTTCATCGTTCCATGTTGCCCCAGTGCTTCAATGGCATGGGCTTCTGAAACGCTTAGATCACTGGAACGGATGACGGAGCTTTCCCAGGAAGCAAAGCCGTTAAAAAAAAGTAAAAGCTCATCTGTCAATTCCTCGATGGGCGTCAATACATAACCTCCTTTGAATTTATGATTACTTGAGTTTATTATTGTTTGAAATTCAAAATACATTTTATATCCATTATGCGATTTTGTCAAAGGGTGATCTAAAGTTGTTTATATAAATGTGTAAAACGGTGTTGAGGGGTGTTTATATGGCCATGGGGAAAGTCTTGTATAGTTGAAAAAAGATAAAACCTGCAATTTAATGCAGGCTTAAGAGGTCGGTGCCCATTTGGTGCCCAAAATAATATTTTCAGGCTCAGAATAACGATAGAGGATTACGTGTTTTAAATATCAAACCCTGTAATAATAGGCATCCACAGTGATGGTAATATTCCCCTGGATACTTACTGGGATTCCTAACCCGGGTGTGTAGGTGTTTAAAGTAGGGCCTTGGGTATTTCAATACCGGTTAAAAAAAAGAAGGCCGAACATATGATTTCATCGGCCTTCAAGCTGTCTCAAAGCCGTTGCCAAACCGTTGCCATAGCGTTGCCCAAATGCACAATTTTGAGCTGAAAATGACGAGGCAGGCTTAAACGTCAGGTTTCACAAACCCCGATAAAATGGGCATTCAGTAAAAATGGCAGTACAGGATTATAAGCTCTGAGCAGATTTCTAATCCGTTGGCCGGAGGTTCGAATCCTACGCGACCGTCGGGAGAAGGGCTCGCCACTCAAAATGTGTATCCAACGAACGCCGTAGGAAGGTGGGTGCCTCGTTTGGGTGGTGGATGGTAGTCAAACCTTTTCACTTCACTTCGCTTCACTTAAATAAATTTTTAAAACAGAATAAATATAATAGAGTTTTACCGGTAGTATGGATAACTACATGTTATCCATACTATGCCATTAATGAAAATATAAGTTATTGGTATATTATAACATTAAAAATGATCCCTTCCACAATCTTTTGAATCATATATTCCGGTTTGGGGAACTCAACCCCCACGCTTAATAAAAAGCTCATCACGAAGGCAGGGATGAAAAAAAGCAGGAAGAGGTACACATCTTTTTTCCTGCCCTCGTGCAGCAAAGGCAGTATTTCCACCAACCCGATAAAGCTGTATACAGCAATAACCAAGACAAACATAACCTGCTTTCCACCCCTTGGACAATGATTAGATGAGCCCGCTTCTGCGTATTTCCAGATTCACATTGGTTACAGTTCGGAGGTCGGGGAAAATATGGTCCCAGTCATCACGTATTTCTCTCCACAAAGCAGGGTATTTCATTTCCACAGCCAGCCCAAAGCCGAAAATATCACTCTGGTATTCCTTTTGTACTTTTTTGATCACATCCTCTATTTGTTTTTGCAATACCGGTGCTATAACATTTTCCAGGTGATTTTTCAAATCAATATCTATGTCCAGCACGCCGTCTCCCAATTCAAGAATGGTCAAAACAGTATCAACATAAATTTCCATGCTCAATTGTCCTCCATGGCTGCGGGGGATGAGCCTTGTCCTGCTGCTGATAATCTTGAAAGATATATCCAGCTCTTCCGTGCCATCCTCCACAACCACACCGGAAAAAACACCACCCTTGATCCGGTTGGTTACGAATAAAAACCCTTCCGTTTCATTGCCGTCGAGCCAGCCAACCAGCCGGTCATCTTTGTATACACCTGTTCCGTATATTTCGGCAAGGGTAGCGTCCTTCCCCGGTCTGAGCCGCACCCCGGGGATTACCGGTTCAATTCCAATGCGCTGCCAGTCATTTTTAAAGCTGTAGATGGGCATGCTGAGGTACCTGGAAGAGCGGTCCTCGTTAAACATCATCTCGCTGAGATAAACTGCATGAATTCCCTGGAGTTTGGTATTGATATTAACCAGCAACTCCCTTGCCGACTCTTCCCTGGAGAGCAAGAGGAAGGCATCGTCCTTTGGCTCATAATACCTTGTAAAAAAATCTGTAACGCCCATAAGTTTTCTTTTGTTATTTACAAGTTCTTCAGACAGGACAACCACTTTGGCATGGCTCCAGAAGAGGGGCAGCCCGCTTAAGGCCAGCACATTCCGGGATGCGCCCATAAAAGTCCTTCCCCTGGCCTCAATAAATTCGGACTCGATTTCAGCTTCAGGCCCCGGCCCCACTGCACTGGCAACCTCAACTGTAAGGATGATCACATCCTCATCCCTGTCGTAATCCACGGCGGCACCCAGGACAATTGCCAGCCCTTCAACTTCCCGGTAATTCCAGCAACCTGCCAGTGCCGGCAAGAAAGAGATTAAGCAAATCAGCAGGATGTGCCACCGTTTTGGCTTCACCGGCTTTTCCTCCTATCTCGCGGCTGCTGTCGCCGGACATTTTGATCACCGATTAACTGGGGCCTGTAATACAACAACCACCAGGGGGCCCTTATGGCAGTATCCCTGATGTCTTCCCACTTCAGAGTACCGGTGCCTTTCAAGTAAGGCACGCCGAAGGACCGCATGGAGAGCACATGGATGAGCAGGGCAATAATCCCAAAAGCATAACCGTAAAGTCCCAGCACCGCAGCGAGGAGGACCAGGAATAGCCTGATCAAGGCCAGCGGCGGGTACATCTTCGGCAGGAGGAAAGTGGTGATACCGGTAATTGCCACCACCACCACCAGCACCGGGCTCAACAGCCTTGCATCCACCGCCGCCTGCCCGATGATAATCGCCCCGAGAAAACTGATCCCCGTACCCACGGGCGTGGGCATCCTGGCCCCGCTTTCCCGCAGCACATCAAAAATAATGATCAGGACAAGGGTTTCCAGGACCTTGGGAAAGGGAACGGCCTGCCTTGCGGAAAAGATGGCCAGCAGCAGCGTGGTGGGGAGCATCTCCTGGTGGTATGTCACCAGGGCCAACCAGAGGGCAGGCAAACTTGTTGCCACTAGAAAACCCAGTATCCTGACGAACCTCATGAAAGAGGAGAACGCATAGTTCACATAATAGTCTTCCGGTACCTGCAGGTATTCCATAAATAAAAAAGGCATGCTCAGAACGAAAGGGCTGCCGTCAACAACCACGGCCACCCTCCCTTCCAAAAGATTTCCGGCGATGCTGTCGGGCTTCTCCGTATGGTTAATCGTATCAAGGGGGGAGAGGGGCGAATCACGGATCAACTCTTCGATATAACCTGAGTCCAGCACCCCGTCAATCTTAATATCATCGAGCCTTTTGTTTACTTCTTCCACTATTTTTTCGTTGGCAATCCCTTCAATATAGCAAACGCAAATTTTTGTTTTGGTCCTGGCGCCTATTTCCTTAAATTTAAACTTCAAAGCATGGGTCTTTATTCGCCTCCTGATCATGGTTAGGTTTATGATCAGGGCCTCCGTAAATGCTTCTTTAGGCCCCCTGATGGAAACTTCCGTGGTGGATTCAGTTATTGCTCTGGTGCCAAAACTCTTTACATCAGCCATGATCACCCCGTCCCAGCCGTCAATGAGCAGGGCGGCTTCACCGCTCAACACCTTGCCTGCTGCTGCATAAACACCGGATTCGGTGCTTACCTCGGCAGCATCAATTACCTGCTCCATCAGGATGCGGGGCAGATTTTCCCCGTCAGCACCCCCGGGGGCATGGGATTCAATCACAGGCCGGATCATGCTCTCATTGAGCATTTCAACATCGACCATGCCGTTAACAAAGATGAGAGCACATTGCAGCTTCGAAGCGTTGTTTTGAAATTCCCTGAACACAACCATCTCATCATCGGAGAAGATCTCCCTGAACAACTCCACGTTTTGCTGCAGAGATTTGGTCAAGCGGAGATTTGCCGATGCAGCTTTGCGATGACGGCCTGGGCGGCCTGATTTGCCAAGGAGTCTGCTTAGGATAATTTTGAACATAATTAGCACCTTATTTTAGCTCGAGTATTTTACTATTATTTGCTTAATAGGCTGCCATATGTGTAACACCTATATTTTTACATAAGAGGGGAATATTAAAGCAAGTGAGTATTTCGGGAGGTTAAAGATTGAACAAGGAAATCATCTCCGATTCCCAGGGGATTTCCATCGTTGCCCTTTTCCTCTTGGGCACCGCCTCCATGATGATGGCCGGGATTGAAGCCGGCAGGGATATCTGGCTGGCTATTTTGCTTTCCCTTTTTTTCACCGTGCTGCTCGTGCTCATCCTGGTAAGGCTGCAGGTCATTTTTCCGGGGAAAAACCTGTTTGAAATCTCCTATCACTGTTTTGGACGCATGGCCGGCAAAGTGTTTGTATTGCTTTTCAGCTGGTTTGCCTTCCATGCGGGCATGCTGGCCCTTATGGAAGTGTCCTTCTTTATTATCACCACCTCCCTGGATCAGACACCCCTGCTTGTCTTAGTCACAGCGGTCCTCACACTGGTTGTGTTGGCGGTCAAGCAGGGCATTGAAGTAATGGGAAGGGCGGCAAACCATATCATCGTCTGGGTGATCGCATTTATCTTATTGATGCTAGTTGCCTTGATTCCCCTCATGGACCCAAACAACCTGCGCCCGGTGCTTGCTTCAGGCCTGGCCCCCGTTCTTCAGGGTGCCTTCACCTCATTTACATTTCCCATGGGGGAAATCATTCTTATCGCCATGATTCTGAACACTGCCAGGACAACAAAATCAAACCTGAAAATATACTTGCTGGGCTTGTTGCTGGGGGGGGCTACCATTCTGGCAATTTCCACGGCTTCCATCCTGGTCCTGGGGGTTGAAATGGGGGCGGCGCTGAATTATCCCAGCTATGCCGCCTTTTCCAGGATAGAGATTGGAGGCATGCTGCGGGGCGCGGAGATATTTATGGCCATCATCCTGGTATTGGGGGGGTTCATCCACCTGAGCGTCTTCCTGCTTGGAGCTTCAAAAGGGGTCGCCGCATTGACAGGCAGTAATGATTACAGGATATTTGTCCTGCCCCTGGCACTCTTTATGGCTAATCTCACCCTTTCCTGGAATGAAAGAATGATCGAGTATTTCCAGTGGGAGGTGGACATATGGCCCTATTATGCTGTGCCGTTCCAGGTGTTGCTTCCCGTATTGATACTGATCGGAGCTGAAATAAAAAGAGCCAGGCAATAATTGCAAAGTGTCCAGCCCTCCTGGACATTTAATATCTTAAATGGCATTTTTTATTCCCCCCCAAAAATATCTTTATCGCAATGTCTCTTCTACCCGTGCTTTAGCTTTCCCAATCTCAAATTTTTCAGCTTTACCTTTTTGTTTTTTACACGCATGGAGTAAGTAAATATTGTCTGCATCATTCCTTTGCCCCTGGCAGAAGGGCTGGTGCTGTTGCCCTGTTAAGGTGCGCCAGACAGGGGAACCGGAAGAATACATCTCAAAAATAAGAAGGCCGAACATATTATTCCATCGGCCTTCAAGCCCTTTCAAAACCGTTGCCAAACCGTTGCCAAACCACTGAAATGACAGCTCTTAGCCGTTCAGTTAACGGAGCCAGTCTGCTACCGCCGTGATTTCCGGTTTGTACACCATCAATATAAAGACAATTACCAGGGGAACAACGCCAGCCATGCTGATCCACCAACGCAGTTTAAGGAGGCGGATCAGTTCATC
>SLRC01000128.1 GCA_007131175.1 Syntrophomonadaceae bacterium | reverse complement strand
GGGGTAATGTGGAAAAAATTGTAACTGTAATTGAAACGGTCAGGAACAAGGGCGTTGATCTGGTTGTTTTTCCGGAAATGGCCCTCACCGGTTATCCGCCCCGGGATCTTTTGCTCTACAGTGCATTTATGGATGAAGTGGAGCGGATTGTGCAAACAGAGATTCTTCCATTGAGCATGGATTTAAGTGTACTGCTGGGATGCCCCTGGCGCTATAAAAATAAAGACGGGTTTCTTTACAACACTGCCCTTTTCATAAGTAAAGGGGCGATTATTTCCTGTCATGAAAAATCCCTTCTGCCCAACTATGATGTTTTCGATGAGCGGCGATATTTTACGCCGGCGAAGGTGCGTCGTCCTGCTGAAATAAACGGAGAAAAGGTTGCCGTAACTATTTGTGAGGATGTTTGGAACGATAAGGATTACTGGCAACGGCCCCTTTATACTGAGGATCCTTTGGTGGAACTCTTTCAACAGGGAGCCCGGCTCTTAATTAATATCTCCGCCTCACCGTATCACCTGGATAAGACAATACAACGGGAAGAGATGCTCTGTGCATTGGCACAAAAATACGCTGCACCCCTGATTTACCTGAACCAGGTTGGAGGAAATGACGAACTTATTTTTGACGGCAGCAGCCTGCTCTGCTCTGCAGACGGAAGGGTTTTATACCGGGCTGAGTCTTTCCGGGAAGAGATCATTTATTGCCACTATAGTGAGGGGGAAGGACTTCTTACTACAAACAACCAGCATTTTAAAATAGATGCAGCCCCTGTACTGCCACCAGGGGATCAGCTGGAATCGGATGAAGGGGTGGAGCAGGTTTTTCATGCACTTTGCCTTGGCCTTAAAGATTACCTTAAAAAAAGCGGATTATGTTCTGTGGTGATGGGGTTAAGCGGGGGTATAGATTCAGCGGTAACTGCGGCCCTTGCGGTGGAAACACTGGGACCGGAGCATGTATTGGGTGTAATTATGCCCTCACGCTACTCATCAGAGCATAGCTTTAATGATGCCCTGTTGTTGGCACAAAATCTGAAGCTGGGGACGCGCACCATTTCCATCGAAGAAATTTTTACTGCCTATTTAAGCCAAATTAGTAATGATAAAGAAATGTGTATGGATCTTGCTGAAGAAAATATTCAGGCCCGTATCCGTGGCAGCATCCTCATGTTCATTTCCAACCGGGAAAAAAGCATGGTGCTCACAACCGGAAATAAGTCAGAGCTGGCGGTGGGTTACTGTACCCTCTATGGGGATATGTGTGGTGGCTTGGCCGTGCTTGCCGATGTACCCAAGACAATGGTTTATGAGCTTGCCCGATTTATGAATAAACGGGCAGGTCAGGAAATTATACCCAATACTGTTATTCATAAAGAGCCATCAGCAGAATTGCGTCCCGATCAAAAGGATCAGGATTCCCTTCCCCCTTATGCACTATTGGACCAAATTCTCCATTTTTATATAGAAGAAAACTGTCATATCGACGAAATTACAGCACTTGGTTATGACCGGGAACTGGTTGCGGATATTGTGGAGAAGGTTGATCGGGCTGAGTTTAAACGTTACCAGGCAGCCCCTGGATTGCGGGTTACAACAAGGGCCTTTGGCAGCGGCCGGCGTATGCCCCTGGCGCGGGGATCATTTTACCGCGGCACGGAGGGAAGAAATGTTTTGACACGTTCAAGGGATGTGGGGTAAGATATATGTAGTTCCAGGAGGGTAAATATGGACGGTTTGGAGTACTGCCTGGGAATTCCCGGGGCGGCAGAGCGAAAAGCCATTATCTCAGCTCTTTCCCTGGTTGGCATGAATTGTGTCGGTGAGGGGCGGGATTGCCCCCACTTTTTACGAATGGTACGCAGCGTGCAACCGCAACTGGCACTTATGGAACTCTCTTTGCCGGGAAATGTTTTGGAAACGGCATCGATTATTGACCAGGAAGCCCTGGCTGCAGTTTTGCTCCTGGAAAAGCAGAAAAGGGAACCTAAGCCTGTTCCGGCATTACGGGAAAGCCCAAACATGTTACTTTCCCTGCCCGTTAGCGACCAGGTTCTCACTGCAGTTGTGGAAGTCCTTTACCGGGAATTTAAACGGCGTAAAATTTTACAAATTGAGTTAAAGAGCTTAAAGGAACGTTTGCAGGGACGGATCATTATCGAACAGGCAAAGGGCCTGATCATGAAAAAATTTGAGCTGGATGAGCAACAAGCCTATCGGTTGCTGCAAAAGAAAAGTATGGAAATGCGCACTTCCCTGGAAAAGTTGGCTTTGGCAGTAATCCGGGGTAAAGACGGCAGCATGCAGGAGTCCGGAGGCAGGATAAAGTAGCATATTGAAACTAATTAAAATATTATTCGGGCAATGACGCCCACATGCTTTTAACCAAAAAAGCAGTGGGCGTTTTTGTATATATATAAAAAAGGAGATGAAGAGAATGGGTTATACCAAGGAAGAGATAATGCAGTTGGTAGAGGAGCAGCAGGTTAAATTTGTACGTATGCAGTTTACAGATATCCTGGGGGTTTTAAAAAATGTATCCATCCCCGTATCCCAGTTGGAGAAAGCACTGGAGGGAGAAATCCAGTTTGATGGTTCATCCATTGAAGGCTTTGTGCGGATTGAAGAGTCGGACATGAATTTGAAGCCGGACCTGGATACTTTTATCCTTTTGCCGTGGAAGCCGAAAGATGGAGCTGTGGCCCGCCTTATCTGTGATGTTTGCAATCCTGATGGAACACCATTTGCGGGCTGCCCGCGGGGTTTGCTACGAAAAGCCATCAAAGAGGCGGAGGAGATGGGGTTTTTCATGAATGCGGGACCTGAGGCGGAATTCTTCCTCTTTCATACGGATGCAGATGGGCGCCCTACCCTTACCACTCACGATATGGCCGGATACTTCGATATGACACCGGTGGATCTTGGCGAAAATGCACGCCGTGATATGGTCATGACCCTGACAGAGATGGGTTTTGAGATTGAGGCTTCCCACCATGAGGTGGCACCGGGACAGCATGAAATTGATTTTAAATATAGCGATGCCCTCAGTACGGCAGACAGCCTTATGACATTCCGTTTTGTGGTCCGCACAGTGGCACAACGGCATGGACTGCATGCCAGCTTTATGCCAAAGCCCATTTTTGGGATTAATGGCTCGGGTATGCATACACATATTTCCCTTTTCAGGGGTGAAGATAATATTTTCTATGATCCACAGGGAGAATATGAACTGAGCAAAGAAGCCATGGGTTTTATTGCCGGGTTGCTTGAACACGCCCCCGCTTTTACGGCCATTACCAATCCAACGGTGAACTCTTATAAGCGGCTTGTTCCCGGCTATGAAGCTCCCGTCTATATAGCATGGTCACAGCGTAACCGCAGCCCCCTGGTCCGTATTCCCTCACGCCGCGGGCTTGGTACCCGGGTGGAACTGCGCAGCCCCGATCCCTCCTGCAATCCATACCTGGCCCTGACCGTAATGCTCAAAGCCGGCCTGGATGGGATCAAGCGCAACCTTACGCCTCCCACCCCGGAGGACCGGAACATTTATGCAATGACGCCTGAAGAAAGGATTAATCGCAATATCTTTAGTCTGCCGGCAAGCCTGGATGAAGCTCTGCGGGAACTGGAAAAGGATCCGGTAATACTGGAGGCCATCGGTGAACATGTATGGGACCGCTTTCACGCAGCGAAAAGGATCGAATGGGACTCGTACCGCACCAGTGTCCATCCATGGGAAGTGGAACATTATCTCGGCAAGTTTTAAAAATGGCAAAGTACCACAGAAATTCTGACTACCTGAGACTGAATGGATGAGCGATTACAAGTATGGTGCCGGGTGGAGGTTTAAGATCACGATTTCCATTCCTCCCCCGGTATTTTCTTTTTATTTAAGAGAATGTTATAATCAATGGGAAAGTTAACAGGCAATCTTGCACCCCTATTGTGTATGTCATCTTTTATTCTGAATTCTTAAGTGCTTTCGTGCCGGGCTGGCTTACTGTAAAATTGACCAGGGAGAACCTCGAATGGAAAAACCTATAGCTGATCCTAATGAATATTATGATGTGATCGTCATTGGCGCCGGACATGCCGGCTGTGAGGCGGCTGTTGCAGCGTCACGCCTGGGCTGCCGCACCCTGCTGTTAAACCCAAACCTTGATCATCCCGCCCTGATGGCATGTAACCCCTCCCTTGGCGGACCCGGTAAGGGACACCTGGTACGGGAGATAGATGCCCTTGGAGGGATCATGGGAGTTGTTGGAGACGATTATGTATTGCAAATGCGCAGGTTAAATACAAGCAAAGGACCTGCTGTACAGGCTCTACGTGCACAAATTGATAAAAACAGCTATCAACGGGGTATGAAGGGATTACTGCAGGATGAGCCCAACCTATTCCTGCGTGAAGGGGCAGCAGCTAAATTGATCGTGGAAAACAGTGAAGTGCAGGGGGTTTTAACCTTGCAGGGAAGCACCTACCGGGGACGGGCTGTGGTGCTTGCAGCGGGCGTTTACCTCCGTTCCCAAATTTTTTTAGGCCACAGCCATTATGCCGGAGGCCCGG